>NZ_JACGWC010000020.1:0-75387 GCF_014077545.1 Colwellia sp. BRX10-1 | reverse complement strand
TTCAAACCTTATCTATAAAACGTTAAGTTAACTACTTTACCCTAAAGTGATGTAGATAACTTATCAAAACAGCTCTTTCGTGGTTCGTTTTGACTGAACCCCTTGGAACTGGAGCGCATTCTAGAGATTTCTCGCTGGGCGTCAACCCTTTTTTGCAATAAGTTTGAAATAAACGTTTGTTCGCTTAATTAACGTACAGGCCACGTTTTTATTGAGGTTTATTCGACCGAATACCACATTTATTAACCACACTTCTATTAGCTGATACTCTTTCGTTAAACTAAACATTTATATTAATACAGTTTATAACTGATATTTTTTCAACCTTTAGTCGATATTTGCTAATATTAATGCACAAGTTCACAACCTAATTCTCATTATGAATAAAACTATATTACGTAGCTACAATAAAATCACACCAAAATTGGGCCAAAAGGTCTATATTGATGAGTCTGCTGTACTCGTTGGAGATATATCTATGGGTGACGATGTCAGTATTTGGCCTTTGGTCGCCGCTAGGGGTGACGTTAATACTATTAGCATTGGCAATAGAACCAATATCCAAGATGGTACGGTATTGCATGTAACCCGTAAAAGCGCAGGTAATCCAACAGGCAATCCTCTCATTATAGGTGAAGATGTTACCGTTGGTCACAAGTGCATGCTACATGGTTGCACGTTAGGAGATCGTATACTTGTTGGTATGGGGGCAATCATTATGGATGGCGCGATTATTGAAAGTGACGTTTTTATTGGTGCAGGTTCTTTGGTGCCTCCTCATAAAACGTTAGAGAGTGGTTACCTATATGTAGGTAACCCGGTAAAACAAGTGAGATTACTAAAAGAAAGTGAGCAAGCATTTCTTAGTCAGTCTGCGATTAATTATGTTGAGCTTAAGAATGAGTACCTTGCTCAATAATAATTTATTAGCCCGTTACTTATAGTACAGCTCTATTCGACTTTCAGGGAGTGGCTCATTATCGTCGAGCCACTCTTCAACGATTTCTTCTAAATCAAATTTCAATGCATCACTCATTACATTATGCTTTGTACACTTAATAAGAATATTAATACGCTCACCAGAGAGTAATCCACTAAAGATCCAGCCCTGTTGGTTGTTATCATAAGTTATATCATCGTTGAAGATTATTTGTTGATTCATCTTAATCCTCTTTTCTTAGCCTATTTAGCACCGATGCGGTTTCAGGTGAAACATTTCGCCAAGTTCTAAAACTTTCGGCGGCTTGTTCTACCAACATACCTAAACCATCAATAACATTACTTGCGCCATTGGCTTTCGCCCAAGCTAAAAATGGACTAAGTTCTTTACCATAAACCATATCGTAACAGTCGGTATTAGCAATAAGCTCTTTTGATAACGGTGGAATTTTCCCCGTTAAGCTTGCCGATGTTGCATTGATAATAAGGTCAAACTTTTCTGCTCCCAGAGCATCGAACCCTGTAGCCGTTAATTTATTGTTGTTAAACTTTTTAATCAGCTCTTCGGCTTTACTAACTGTTCTATTGGCGATAACAATTTTCTGTGGTCCTTGTGCTAATAAAGGTAAAATCACGCCTTTAGCGGCACCACCAGCACCAAGTAATAATATACGACTATTTTTTAATAATATTTTATGATTAAGGAGGTCTTGTACAAGCCCTTCACCATCGGTGTTATCGCCAAATATTTTACCACCCGCAAACGTTAAGGTATTTACCGCGCCGGCAAGTTGAGCCCGCTCGGTTAATTTATCGCATAATGCCATCGCTTGTTCTTTAAAAGGAGCGGTAATGTTGGCACCTTTAGCGCCACTATGCATAAAAGTAATGATTGTTTGTTCAAATAGCTCTAGTGCTACATATTCACTTTGGTAGTTAAGCTGCTGCTGAGTTTGCTGCGCAAAAGATTGGTGAATGATGGGCGAACGTGATTGTTTGATAGGGTTACCAAAGACGCGATATTGATCCATAGAAAGCACTGGGTAATAAATTATACTTAAGGTTATCGTAATAAAGGCATGATGAATATAAAAAAAGCAGTTACCTTTATATAAAAGATGACTGCCTTAAAAGGGTGTTGTTAAGAGTTTGTGTTATTAATAATACTAAAACTTATAACCCAACATGATTGAATAAACCATAGGGTCAATTTCTACTGACGCAGACCCTTTAATATCACCAATTTTGAAGGTGGCATCGGCATTAATATCAATATAACGAGCGGAAGCATTTACGTGCCACTTATCATTTATTAAGTAATCGGCGCCCACTTGAAACGATAAGCCTAATGAGCCATCAAGCTCTAAATCATTAAAACCTAAGGATTCAGGTGTACTTTTAAAACTTTCATCAAAAAATATGGTGTAATTTATGCCAACACCCGCATAAGGTTTAATGTTCGATGCACTGTTAAAGTAATAAAGTGCACTAATTGTGGGTGGTAACTGTGTGACTTCCGCTAATGTCGCACCATCGACGTTCGCACCAAACAGTCCGGCAGAGATACGTTGTTGATCGTGAATAATGACATCATGGGCGAATGGTGTTGCAGCTAAAACTTCTATTGCCCAATTGTTATCATAGAAATAAATAAAATTTAAGCCAAGTTGAGTATTGTCATCAACAGAAAGAGATAATGGCGTGTTACCTCCTAATGCTTCAACAAAAACCCCTGACTTACCGCTATCTGGGTTAACCATAGTCGCACCACCACGGAAAACAAAATCTCCGGCTTTATAATCTTCAGCAAAGGCAGTTACAGAAAGAGAAGCTAAAACAGCTAAAGTAAGTAAACGTTTTTTCATGTGCAAAGTCCCTGTTTATTTTGTGGGTATTTAATGAAACGGATTCTATAGAGACTTAAAAATAAAAACATGACCTAGCGCAATAAAATTGCGTTGTTTTAACTTTTATTTAAACATTTTACAAATAGAGGGGAGTAGAGGTAAATAACAGTGGCAAGTAAGCTTGGTGACGAAAATATAAAACAGCTAATGTCATTGACAGAAACACGAGAAGCTTTACGCTTCTCGTTCAATCGGCGTTCAAAAAAATCTAGCTGAAGTATTATAAATGATAATAATTATTGAGCTAACCAGTCTTGCGGTACTAAGTACTGAGCCAGTTCAGCTTCTTGACTTGTTGGATCGGGCTGATAATTATATTCCCAACGAGCAAGTGGCGGCATCGACATTAATATCGATTCTGTACGCCCACCTGACTGCAAACCAAATAAGGTTCCTCGGTCAAAGACTAAGTTAAACTCAACATAACGGCCACGGCGATATAATTGAAATTGACGTTGTTGCTCAGAGAATTCAATGTGCTTTCTTTTTTCGATAATCGGAACATAAGCGTCAACAAAGCCTTGCCCAACAGCTTTAATATAATTTAAGCAAGTATCAAAATCCCATTGATTCAAATCATCAAAAAATAAACCACCAACACCACGCGTTTCATCTCGATGTTTTAAATAAAAATATTCATCGCACCATTTTTTATGCTCATTATAAACATTTTCACCAAAAGGCTGACAAAGTGATTTTGCCGTTTGGTGCCAATGAACAACATCTTCTTTTATAGGATAAAAAGGGGTTAAATCAAAACCACCACCAAACCACCACACAGGTTCCTCACCTTCTTTCTCAGCGATAAAAAATCGTACATTAGCGTGTGACGTTGGAATATAAGGATTTTTAGGGTGAATAACTAATGAAACACCACAGGCTCGCCAGGTTCTACCGGCTAGTTCAGGTCGATGAGCACTCGCTGATGGAGGTAACTTATCACCAGAGACTTCTGAAAAGTTTACACCACCTTGTTCAATAACAGTCCCGTCGGTTAATACTCGAGTACGGCCACCACCGCCTTCAGCGCGTATCCAGTTATCTTCAACGAACTGCCCACTTCCGTCGGCGGCTTCTAATGCTGAACAAATATTGTCTTGCAGTGATTTTAAAAATTCAATGACTGTTTCTATGCTTACTTGGCTCATGCTCGAATTGTCTCTCCGGTCAGTGCATCAATTATTCTTGAAGGTTGAGTATACCCTAAAGTACTACCTTTTATGATGAAATCGATTTCAGCTGACAAAGTTTCTTCAACGTCTTGCCAAGTTCTTGCCGGCTCCTCCCCTGATAGGTTAGCACTGGTAGAAACAATCGGTTTATTTACCTTGTTGCATAGCGCTACTACATCAGGTTGGCTAGTCAATCGAACGGCTATGGTGGAAAATTTTCCAGTAAGTAGCCGATGGGTATTGCTATTTTTTGGCAATAATTGAGTAATACCGTTAGGCCAGCGAGAAAGTATACTCAAGCGTTTATCTTGCGGTATTTTACTGTCATCAATATAAGGGAGTAATTGAGAGTAGTTAGCCGCTAGTAAAATGAGGCCCTTTTCTGGAGAGCGGTTTTTAATGCTAAGTAATTTTTCAATTGCGAGTAAATTATCTGGATCGCAACCTAGGCCAAAAACAGCTTCGGTTGGATAAGCAATAATACCACCTTGGCTGTAAGCCTCTTCGGCAGAAGTCATCATAAATAATAATGGAAAATTAAAGGATTATTTTATGATTATACGGCGTTTATCTAACAGATAAAATAAGTGTTTAATTTCAGATAAAAATAATTTTATCGCCAAAATTAAACACTTGATAGTTATGAGAGGCTTTTTACTTTTTCACGTAAAATAAACTTCTGCACTTTACCTGTCGACGTTTTTGGTAAATCACTAAACACAATTGTCTTAGGGGCTTTAAATGTAGCCATATGTTCTCGACAAAAACTGATGATATCTTGCTCTGTAGCGCTTCGGCCTCGCTTTAATGAAACAAAGGCACATGGAGTTTCCCCCCATTTCTCATCGCTTTTAGCGACAACGGCTGCCTCTAATATATCAGGGTGTTGATATAAAATACTTTCGACTTCTACTGAAGATATATTTTCTCCACCTGAAATAATAATATCTTTAGAACGATCTCTTATTTCAATATAACCATCAGGATGCTTAACGGCTAAATCACCAGAATGGAACCAGCCATGTTTAAATGCTTCATTGGTCGCTTTCTCATTTTTTAGATAACCTTTCATCATACTATTACCACGAAACATAATTTCACCAACCGTTTCAGCATTACAAGGGACGGGCTGCATAGTTTCAGGGTCTAATACATCGACTTCTTCTTGTGTAGGATAGCGTACACCTTGACGCGCTTTTAGCGCTGCTCGTTCATCGTCGCTTTTATCATTCCATTCATCTTTCCACTCACTTACCACACAAGGCCCATAAACTTCAGTTAAACCATAGCCTTGGGTAATATCAAACCCCATTGCTTCCATCCCTTTAATAACGGATGGTGGTGGCGGAGCCCCCGCGGTCATGATATTTATGCCACGTGGTACTTTTGCCAGTAACTTTTGGTCTGCATTTAAAATCATATTTAAGACGATTGGCGCGCCACAAAAATGGCTGACCTTATGTTCAATTAAACTTTCAATGATTGCGCCAACTTCTACCTGCCTTAAGCAAACTTGTGTTCCACCCACAGCAACAACAGTCCATGGAAAACACCAACCATTACAATGGAACATTGGCAGTGTCCATAGGTACACTGAGTTATTGCCTAATGGCCAGATCATGTTGTTACCCAGCGAATTTAAATAAGCGCCGCGATGTGAATAGACCACACCTTTTGGGTTACCCGTTGTCCCTGATGTGTAATTTAACGCCAGCGCTTGCCACTCATCATGAATTAAATTTCCGGTGAAATTTTCATTACCTTCGGCAAGTAAGTCTTGATACTCAACAGAACCTAAACGTTCACCGCCTTCACTCATTACATCGTCGATATCAATAATCAGCGGTTGACGTGAACATAAGGTTAGTGCTTTTTTTACCACACAAGAAAATGCCGTATCGGTTAAGAGTACATCACATTCGCCATGGTCGAAAAGAAAAGCAATACTTTCAGCATCTAAACGAATGTTTATAGAATGTAATACTGCACCCGTTAACGGCACACCATAATGGGCGTCTAGAAAGGCAGGAATATTAGCCGCCATGATGGCTACTGTATTACCGGGCTTAACACCGCGTTGCATTAATGCTGAGGCTAGCCGTCTAACATTATTACGATATTCACGATAAGTAATTTTTTGTTTACCATGAATGATGGCAACGCGTTCAGGATGTACATCTGCGGTTCGATTTAAAAAGTTAATCGGTGTTAAAGGCTGGCTATTGGCTGCAACTTTGTCTAAGCCTTGGTCATAAATATTGTTCATCGACTTTCCTCATTATATTACGGTGCTGGTAGCTATTTAGTGCTACTTAACTTCTGCACTTACTAAGGATAGTTTACGCCTATTATTGCGTATAAAAATTATCCTTTGGTCTAATGGGGGAATTGGGGTATTCACATTCGATCGCAGTAAATATCTAGCGGAATATTTATATTTTAGCTAAACAAAAATATCAGGGTAAATTTTGGACATAAAAAAACCAGCAAGTAGCTGGTTTCTCGAATAACACATAAAATTTATGTTAATTTTTCTTGCATCGCTTCATCTTTTGCAAGTAAAGCAATAACATTAGCAGCGCGTTCTGCTTTTACTTTTTCTGCAATAGACGGATCAGCAACACCTAATATTTGTGCGGCTAAATAACCCGCATTTTTTGCACCAGCTTTACCAATAGCAACTGTTGCAACCGGTATTCCACCAGGCATCATAACCGTTGAAAGTAAGGCATCATGACCTTGTAATGGTCCGTTATCAATTGGAACACCAATAACTGGACGTGTGGTCATTCCTGCAACAGCACCGGCTAAATGAGCCGCTAAACCTGCAGCACATATAAAGACTTTACAGCCACGTTCTTCGGCATCTTTTACGTAAGCTTTAGCAGCATCAGGGGTTCTATGTGCTGAACGAACACGTACTTCATGTTCAATACCAAATGTTTTTAAAACGCTGATGGTTGCTTGCATAACAGGTAGGTCAGAATCTGAACCCATTAAAATTGCAACAAAAGTTGATGACATTTTGTCTCTCCAGAAGTTTAGTTAAATAATTGCGCGTATTATATCTCTTTACGCTTATAGGTGCATTTCTTTTCTGGACAGATTATGACGTTACCACTCGCCATTTTACGCTTCACTAATATCGGCCAATGGCATTGAGGGCAATTTTCAGCAACGGGTGGATAATTAAGGACATACTTGCATTTAGGATATTGTTCACAAGAATAAAATGTTTTGCCATAGCGATTGGTACGCTCAATTAATTCGGCTTGCTTACCCTTTTTCTGGCACTGTGGGCAAGCTACGCCAACGTCTTCTTGACCACTAGTATCTTCAATATGATGGCATTGGGGATAATTGGAACAACCGATAAACATTCCATATCGCCCTTGTTTAACCGCAAGTTCATGTTGGCACTCTGGGCATTCAGTTCCAGCTAAAATTTTATCTTCGACACGTTCGTGTTCGACAACTGGACGAGTGAAATCGCAGGCAGGATAAGAAGCACAACCAAAAAACTTTCCCGACTTACTATTCTTTATAACAATTTCACTGCCACATTCTGGGCACACTTCATACGCTTTTTCTAAAGCATGTTCGTGCTGTGAAAATAAGGGTTTATCAGAATTAGGCATAATGCAATCACTAGAATATTGTTAACGTTATTATGCCACGATTAGCCAAACTTAAGCGAGTTATACGATTGACACTTAATGTAATGGGCCTTCTTGCTCATCAAAAATAAGATCTTCCATTTGCGAGTAAGCATTTTCTTTACCTGGCACGTTAAATAACACCATAAGTACCACCCACTTTAAATCATCAATCGAGAAGAACTTAGTATCTAACTCCATCACGCGGTCAATAACCATTTCTCGTGTGGTAAAATCTAGGACATTCACTTGCTCTAAAAATAAAAGAAACCCTCGACACTCGACATCAAGTAATTGCATTTCATCATCAACATAGACACGTACTGAGCGACGCCCTACTCGCGTTAAATACGGATAAGCATCGGTGTCTTGAAGTGCTGCTAGCTTTTCTAACCAACTTAGCGCTTTATATATTTCGTCTTGATGAAAACCTGCTCGGGTAAGTTCATCCGTTAATGACTCATGATCCACCATGATTTCGGCTTCACTATGTATATAGTTTTCAAAAAGATACATCAGTATATCAAACATAATTAGCCCCTATTTTACTCTTAGGTAACCCCCTGGAACCGTAGCAACCAGACCTTTAAGCTCTAACATTGTTAACCGAGTTAGTACGACATCTATCGGTAATTTGCTTCGTGAAACCACCATATCTACGGGGGTGATCTCATAACCCACACTAGCTAACAATGAATCGTTAAACAAGTGTTGTTTTTGACTTTTTTCTAAGCGTTGTTCTTTCTCTTTGTTTATCGTTAAGTGTAGACCTCTTTGTGGCAGTAGATCTAATTCTTCAACTATATCGGCAATATTATCGACAAGTTTAGCACCTTGTTTAATCAGCCAGTGACACCCTTTAGCTTGTGGGTTATTAATGGTACTTGGGATAGCAAACACGTCACGATTTTGTTCTATGGCGCATCGAGCGGTTACCAAAGAGCCACTTTTAATAGTGGCTTCAACCACCAGCACCCCCACACTTAAACCACTAATCAATCTATTTCGTTTGGGGAAATAACCTGGCTTAGGTGGGGTGTTTGGAGGAAACTCACTGATAATAGCACCGTCATTGTCTAGAATGTTTTTTGCTAATAATCGATGTCTTGCTGGATAGACCTGATCTAAACCTGTCGCGACAACCGCGATGGTTTTACCTCCTGCCGATAACGTCCCCTGGTGAGCGGCGCTATCTATACCTAGCGCTAAACCACTCGTGACCACTAATCCAGCATTTGCTAACTGTTGTGCAAATTTAAACGCATTCTCTCGACCATTAATACTGGCATCTCGGCTACCGACCATCGCAATTTGCATTTGGTTTAATAGGCTAATATTTCCTTGGGCAAATAAAACCAATGGCGGATCATAAATTTGCTTTAACTGTGAAGGGTAACGAGAGTCAACAAAAGGAATAATGGCACTAATACATCGTTCAGTGGCGGCAATAATTTCAGAAATTCTTTGCCAATCAGGAGATCTAATCGCCGCTATCTGTTTTTGAGTAAGGTTTAATGATGACAGTTCTTGTGAGGAATGAAAAAGTTGTTCTACTCCAAAGAGTTCAACAAGTCTTAATTTTTTATCGATAGCTAGGCGTGGTATAAGCTTAAGCGCCAGCCAAAAGTGACTCGCGCTTTTCTTTTTATACTCATCACCCTGTTGAGGGATAACAGCTAAATTATACTTTATTGTCACTGTCTTCTCCCTAAGTACAGCGGTTTTACTTGTAAATTAAGATGAATTGCCTGTTGGTTAGTTTTCCACGGGTGAAGTAATAATATCTTGTAATCGAAGCGGTTTACTTGAACGCATAACGAGCGCTAAACTCACTTGCTGATACACTTTAAAAATCATCATTTCGCCAACAACCTCTTCTGGCATTTTATAATCAGAGCTCTCAACATTTGCCATACGATTCCACCGTGAAGCATCTTTGCTATACGTTGGGCCGTTACTTGTTTCAACAACACCTGGGCTGATTCGTTTTACCGAAACAATATCTCCTTGCTCAACGGCATGTTCGGCGCCACGATTAATCATTACGACGTCGAGTTTTCCAAATTCACTTAACCCACTCATACTGTTGATAATTAGTCCACGTAACGACTTAGTCGCTGGCTTTAGACTAAAAAATGACGGGTATTGTTGGTTTTCATTGACGGGCAGAATGAAATCACCGGAACGAATTTCTTCTTTAACGCCATCGACATACAAGGTAGCAGGCACTTTATTGTCAATATCACCGGTGCGTAAGACTTTTCCGGTACCTACAACACTAATGTTGTAGCCTAAAAGTTCTTGTGTTTCAGGGTCATAAATAGGCTTTTCTTTCTGATATATACCATAACCTTTGCCTAACTCTAATTCGCCGTTTACATAGAGATTAAAGCCGTCAATACTAGAGTTATAACCTTCATCACTCCCTAGTATATAAGGGAGCTTTGCAATGTCATCTTCAGATAAAATGCTACTGTAATTAATATAAGGCGCAATCACGTCCAAGGATAAACTTGAAATAGCAGATTGATCTTTTAATTTAACTCGTGCTCGGGGCGACCATTTAAGTTCAGGCTTTCCTCGCACTAACATTGGTTGCCCTTTTTCGTCAAAAACTAAACGAAGCTCGTCACCAGGATAAATTAAATGAGGATTATCAATATCAGGATTCAATCGCCACAACTTTGGCCAGAGCCAAGGCTGCTTGAGAAATATTGCTGAAATATCCCACAAAGTATCCCCCTTTTTAACAAAGTAAGATTTTGGGGCATTTTTATTTAATGTTAACTCATCAGCAGTAACCAATACTGAAAAAGACAAGCAGAGTATTAACAAAAAACTACGTATTAGCATGATAGTTCGCCTATTAAACAGATATATTAAGCTTTTAGCCTAAACCACTATTATTAATTATATTTAATAGCTAAAATTGAAACATAACACTCAATGCGATATTTCGCGAATTATTTGAATATTTATGACTATTTTAAACGTACTTAGATTTCCTGACGAACGCTTGCGCACTAAAGCGTTACCTGTAGAAGATATTAACAGTGATGTACAACAAATAATTGATGACATGTTTGAGACCATGCGAGAAGAGAACGGTGTTGGTTTAGCTGCCACCCAGGTCAATATCCATCAACGTATTGTCGTCATTAATGTTTCAGAAGACGAAGACCAGTCTTATGTCTTGATTAACCCAGAAATAATTAGCCATAGTGATACAACCGAAATCAATGAAGAAGGTTGTTTATCTGTGCCCGGTTGTTACGCAAAAGTTGACCGTTACACAGAAGTTACCGTGAAAGCGCTCGATCGTGAAGGACAAGCCTTTACCTTAAATGCAACTGAGTTACTCGCAGTTTGTATACAGCATGAATTAGATCATTTAGATGGTAAGTTATTTGTTGATTATCTATCACCATTAAAACGCCAGCGGATAAAAGCAAAACTAGAAAAAGAAGCTCGTTTAGCCAACAATTAATTATTGTTTTTATTAATATAATTCGGAATAAAACTTTGTCAAAAGCTCTTAAAATTATTTTTGCTGGCACGCCAGACTTTGCTGCACAACATCTGGCGGCGCTAATTAACTCTCATCATGAAGTGGTCGCGGTTTACTGTCCACCCGATAAACGTGCTGGACGTGGTAAAAAGCTAACCGCTTGTGCTACCAAAGAACTCGCTTTATCGCATGGTATTGTTGTTGAGCAACCAGTTAATTTTAAAGACGCTGGCGATCAAGAAAAGCTAGCCAGTTATAATGCTGATATTATGGTTGTTGTCGCTTACGGCTTATTATTGCCAATGGTTATTTTAGAAGCGCCACGTTTAGGCTGTGTAAATGTACATGGCTCGATATTGCCAAAATGGCGTGGCGCCGCACCTATTCAACGTTCATTAGAGGCCGGTGATAAAGAAACAGGTGTGACGATTATGCAGATGGACAAAGGTTTAGATACCGGAGACATGATAGCTAAAGCAACCTGTGAAATTACTCAACAAGATACTAGCGCCACACTCTATGAAAAATTAGCCGATATCGGCCCTATTGCTTTACTAAGCACGCTTGATTTAATGGCTGAGAACAAGCATAGCGCCGAGCCTCAAGATAATAATTTAGCTAACTATGCGGCCAAACTTGATAAAGATGAAGCAGAATTAAATTGGCTATTACCCGCTGTAGAACTTCATCGTAAAGTTCGTGCTTATATACCATGGCCAGTTGCACAATTTACCTTTACTGATGAAAAAAATATCGAACATCGTATTCGGGTTTGGCAAGCCAGCTATACTGATGAGGCTCATGGTTGCCTACCTGGAACAATAATTTCGGCAAATAAAAACGGCGTTACTGTTGCTACAACTTCAGGTTCACTGTGCTTAGAGTCATTGCAATTACCCGGTAAAAAGCCAATGCCAGTGCGTGATATTTTAAACGGAAAAGCACTATGGTTTGCTGAAAACAGCCATATCAATAATTTAACTGCAAACAACATGAGTGAACAATAATGGCGACTAATATTAGAGCCCTAGCGGCAAGGTGTTGTTTTGCTGTTGTTGATAAAGGCAGAAGCCTTAGCGATGAGTTACCCAAAGCTCAAGCAAAAGTAGAAGGTAAAGATAAAGGACTTTTACAAGAACTTTGTTACGGCGTTTTACGGTATTTACCGGCACTAGAATATGACTTACGCCAGCTAATGGATAAGCCATTAAAAGGTAAACAACGGGTTGGCCACTTTCTTATTCTAGTGGGAATATATCAAGTAAAGCATACGCGCATTCCTGACCACGCGGCGGTAAGTGAAACAGTAGCAGCAACAAAACCTTTAAAGTGCGACTTTTTAAGAGGTTTAATTAATGGTGTCTTACGTAATGTTCAACGTAACCTAGCCAAAGACGATGCAGCAGAAATCGCAGCGAAGTTACCTGATCCAATAAAATATTCACACCCAAGCTGGTTTATCAAAAAGGTACAAAACGCTTACCCTGATCAATGGCAAGAAATTCTTAATGCTAATTTAGAGCGACCGCCGATGTGGTTAAGAGTCAATCAACGCCACCATAATGTGACTGAATATTTAGCTTTACTCGAGCAAGCAGAAATCCCTGTAGCACTCGTTGACGATAAATCATCAGCGATTAAACTCGTTGCTGCTGTAGATGTTAATAAGCTTCCTGGCTTTATTGATGGTTGGATCTCAGTTCAAGATGGTGCGGCTCAACAAGCCGCGATATTACTCGATACTCAAGCGGGTGACTTTGTACTTGATTGTTGTGCTGCCCCAGGTGGTAAAACTTGCCACATTCTAGAATTAACCCCTGACTTAGCAAAAATGACGGCCATTGATATTGAAGAAAGTCGTTTATTAAGAGTAGAAGAAAACTTATCGCGCCTTAACTTATCAGCCGAGGTAATTACTGCTGATGCTGCTTCACAAGAATGGTGGGATGGACAACTTTTCGACCGTATTTTACTCGACGCCCCCTGCTCGGCTACCGGTGTAATTCGTCGCCACCCCGATATAAAATGGTTGAGAAAAGCAGAAGACATTGAAAAACTGGCAATATTGCAGCAACAAATATTAAAAAACATTTGGTCTTTACTTAAACCTGGCGGTATTTTGCTTTATGCAACCTGTAGTATTTTACCCGAAGAAAATATTCAACAGATAGAAGAGTTCTTATCTGAGAATAACAATGCTAAATTAGTACCAATAACAAATGAAAAAACCGACATAGGCTGGCAAATCTTGCCAAATGAGCAATCAATGGACGGTTTTTATTACGCTAAATTAGAAAAAACAATATAGGCTCTGATGATCTTTCAACCTTGCCGCTTAAAGACTAAAAATGAAAGTTAACTTATGAAAATAATAATAATTGGCGCAGGGCAAGTGGGCGGAACATTAGCTGAAAATCTTGTTGGTGAGCGTAACGATATTACGCTCATTGATACCAACGCAGAAACCTTGCATGAATTACAAGATAAAATGGACTTGCAAGTTGTTATTGGTAATGGCTGTCACCCTGATGTATTAAAGCAAGCGGGTGCAGAGGATGCCGAGTTGGTTATCGCGGTAAGTAGTGATGATGCAACGAATATGCTCGCCTGCCAAATTTGTTATACTTTATTTAACACCGCAAATAAAATAGCCCGAATTCGTTCATCACAAATATTACGCTACCAAAAAGAACTCTTTCAATCAAAAAACATACCCGTAGACCATGTTATTGCTCCAGAACAATTAGTTACTCGTGATATTGCGCGTTTAATTGATTACCCTGGTGCACTACAAGTCTTAGAGTTTGCCCAAGGAAAAGTCAGTTTAGTTGCCGTAAAAGCTTATTACGGGGGGTTATTGGTTGGTCATGCCCTGTCAACTTTGCGCGAACATATTCCTAATGTTGACACACGAGTAGCGGCTATTTATCGTAACGGAAAACCTATCCGTCCGCTGGGTACTACCGTTATTGAAGCAGATGATGAAGTGTTTTTTATTGCTGCCACTATCCATATTCGTGCGGTAATGAATGAACTGCAAAAACTTGAAGCCTCATATAAAAGAATTATGATCGCTGGCGGTGGTAATATAGGCGCCGGCTTAGCTAAAATCTTAGAAAAAAATCATCAAGTTAAACTTATTGAACGTTCACCAAAGCGTGCGGAATACTTAGCCTCTGAGCTCAATGATACCTTAGTTTTTATTGGTGACTCTTCCGACCAAGAACTGTTACTCGAAGAACATATTGATCAATTCGATGTGTTTATTGCGGTCACCAACGACGATGAAGCAAATATCATGTCATCTTTGTTAGCAAAACGCTTAGGTGTACGTAAAGCGATGGTGCTAATTCAGCGAAGTGCTTATATAGATTTAGTACATGGCAGCGATATCGATATTGCCGTATCACCGCAACACGCTACTATCTCGGCATTATTGACACATGTACGCCGTGGTAGTATTGATAACGTATATAGCTTACGTGGTGGTGCTGCAGAAGCGATTGAAATTATTGCTAAAGGTGATGAAAAATCTTCAAAAGTAGTCGGTAAAACCATTCAAGCAATAAAGTTGCCGCCGGGAACCACCATTGGCGCCATTGTTAGACAGGATGAAGTGTTAATTGCTCACTCTGACACTAAGATAATGTCAGAAGATCATGTTATTCTTTTCTTAGTCAATAAACGTTATATTTATGATGTAGAGAAACTTTTCCATGTTGACGCGCTAACATTTTATTAAGATAAAAAGTGAATCTCGAGACATAAAAAACCCCAGATTTATCTGGGGTTTTTCGTTTCTATTATTACACTATACTCTACATCTAAGAGCGCCAGAAACCTGGAGTAAAGAGTACTAATAAAGTAAATATTTCTAATCGCCCAAAGAGCATAGCAACAATTAATACCCATTTACTGAAATCGGTGATCTCAGCAAAATTTGCGGCTACAGCACCTAAGCCTGGACCTAAGTTATTCAGACAAGCAGCCACTGCTGTAAAAGCCGTAATGTCGTCCATACCTGTGGCAAGCAGTAACAACATACAAATAATAAATACCGCAGCATAAGCTGAGAAAAAGCCCCATATCGCTTCAACAACACGATCAGGTAAAGCTTTACGACCTAATTTTATCGTAAAAACGGCTTTAGGATGTACTAAACGGTTTAATTCTCGTAAGCCTTGTAGATATAAAAGTACCACTCGTACAACTTTCATTCCGCCACCTGTACTCCCCGCACAGCCACCAATAAAACTGGCAAAGATTAAGAGTATTGGCAGTAATGTCGGCCAATCGGCAAAGCTGGTTGTTGCAAAGCCGGCGGTGGTACTAATAGAGACTGACTGGAATAAGGCTTGATCGAATGCTTCAAAACCATCTTCGTAAGTGCCTGTTGCTAACAGCACAATTAAACAAATGAGTGTTAAGACAAATTGGATAGCAATAAAGACTTTAAATTCTGGATCGAAGAAGTAATTTTTTAAGGAGCGACTGTGCAATACAGCAAAATGCAGCGCAAAATTTACCCCTGCGATCAGCAAGAAAAACACACAAACAAAATTTATCGCGGGGCTATTAAAATAGCCGATACTGTCGGTATGTGTAGAGTAACCGCCGATAGCAATTGTTGAGAAAGCATGACAAATGGCATCAAAGATAGACATGCCTGCTCCCCAATAACTAATCGCACAGGCAATAGTTAAAAATAAATATATATACCATAAATGTTTTGCTGTATCGGCAATGCGCGGCGTCATTTTTGAATCTTTAACCGGTCCCGGTGTTTCAGCACGGTAAAGCTGCATACCACCAATACCTAGCATAGGTAAAACGGCAACCGCTAAAACTATAATACCCATACCGCCAAGCCACTGTAATTGCTGGCGATACCAAAGTACTGCATGCGGTAAACCATCAATCTCTTTTAAGATGGTCGCCCCAGTTGTTGTTAAGCCAGAAAATGATTCAAAAAAAGCATCTGCAACAGATAAATTAGGCTTGTCTAAGAGCAAAAGCGGCACCGCAGAGAAACTCGCCAGTACTACCCAGAATAAAACGACAATTAAAAAGCCTTCACGTGCGCGCAAGTCACTTTTTTCATTTTTAAACGGATACCAAGCAAGTAAACCTGCAAATAAGCAAAACAGAAATGCAGTCAGAAAGGAGACACCACCACCATCACGGTATAATAGTGCAATTAAAGCAGGCGGTAACATGGTTACACTCAACAGAGCAACCAGTAAGCCAAGAATTCGAATGATATTTTTTATTTGCACGAGTTAATTTTTATTATTCAGTAAAGTCATCGACCACATGTTTTTTGATGATAAAGCATAAAGATAAACACTGCGACTTTAAATCACCTATTTCGTCTTTAATTTATTCAGCTGACACGTTTATTATAAGATTCACGTTCCATATCGACTATTTCGACGCTAATTGAAATTGATTTAATAGCAAAGGAATTTAGATGACTTAACACGAGTTTAGATAGCTCTTGCCTTTGTTCTAAATTGCGACCTGACAGGATTTTGCAACAAACATGAATAAACCTTTGTTGATTATTGCTAGTTTGACTTTCATTTCCCACAGTAAAATATGTAAAGGGTGTTGCTCTTACTTTAATATCAGTCGGAGAAAATAATAAAGACTTAACTGCTCCTGCAAAAACGGCAGACATAATTTCTTTAATATCTAGTTCTTGAGCCAGTTCTTGTGAATATTCGATAATACAATGTGGCATGAGGGTGTCCTTTTTTATCTGATATTATCTTATATTAGGGTCAGTAGACCTAAGGGTTAATAACCCGGCAGAAAGCGTTTGTAATTGTTGCTTAACTTTTGTTAGTTGTTCTTCAGGTAACGCTATAATCAATTCTACTTGAGCGGCAAAGTCTTGTTGAATAATTTCACCCTTAGCTTGTTCAACAAAATACAAGACATCGTTTATCTGTCCGTAATCGCACGTTAATTGCTTTTCTACCATAGGAACTTTTGTACTTGTTTCTACTAACAATAATGCTTGACGAACACTGCCACCATAAGCCCTTTGTAACCCACCCGTACCGAGCTTAGTACCGCCAAAATAACGAACAACTATTGCACATAACTCACCAACATCACCTCCTTGTAAAACAGCTAACATCGGTCGTCCTGCTGTACCCGAAGGTTCACCATCATCAGAAGAGCCATAACCTTGGCTATCATCTGGTTTTCCTGTGAGAAATGCATAGCAATGATGGCTTGCTTGAGGATGTAATTTTCGACAGTTAATTAATTGTTCTTTAGCCTCTTCGTGGCTTGTACATGGGGAAATAAAACAAATAAAACGACTACGGCTAACGATTGTTTCATCAACAATACTGTTAGCCGCTACTTTGTAAGGTTTGTTCATAAAATATAAAGTCGTAAATATAGTCTTAAGGGTTATTTCAACTCTAATTCACGGGTCATATTTTCGTTATGCAATTGATGAACAATAATATTATCTTCAATACGAATGCCACCAAATGGACGCATAGCCTCTATTTTTTCCCAATTTATCATTTTGCCATTTTTTGAAGCTTTAAGATCGGCCAATAATGATTCAATAAAATATAAGCCTGGTTCAATGGTAAACACTTGATTACTTTCAATAATACGTGAAGTACGTAAAAAAGGATGTTGTTCTGGTGTATTAGCATGAGTACCGCGTTCATCGGCCATAAAGCCGCCAACATCATGAGTTTGTAAGCCTAAATGATGACCTAAACCATGCGGAAAGAAGGTTGAAATAATACCCGTTTCAACTGCTGTATCAACATCAACATTAATAAAGCCGAATTCATGTAAGACATTACCAATATCACGATAGGTTTCAATATGTAAATCTACATAGCTTTTCCCGGGTTTTAAGCCATCAACAGCATTGAGCATCAATTTGTTCATGCGGGCAATCAATTCAGCAAACTTATCTCGTTTAAATGAATAAGTACGTGTTATATCAGAGGCATAACCATTAAAGCTTGCGCCTGCATCAATTAAAAATGAACGATGTGCTTGCGGTACACCGCGGTCTAAAGCGGTGTAATGTAAAATTGAGGTATTCGTGTTCAGTGCAACAATATTGCCATAAGGTGTTTCGTCACCGGTATGATTGGTTGCTTTTAAATAGGCTTGCTGAATATCAAACTCTGACGAGCCTTGCAAGAAAGCGCTTTTTGCCGCTTTATGACCAGTAACAGCAATCGCGTTCGACTTACGTAAACACTCTTGTTCATATTGCGTTTTATAAGCGCGATGATAATGTATGTAATTGAGTAAAGGCTCAGGGTTTATATTTTTAAATCCTAGCGCTTTTGCTACTTCGATATGTTCGCCTATGTAGGCAAAATCGGTTTTATCATAGGGTAGCAATTTCTCAACATCAGTCGCTTTGGTCAGCACTTTAACATCAAAAAAATCATTCCAATAGTCATTAGCTAAAGGTGTAATTTTATGCCAAAAATCAACAGGTTGGTAATAGACAAGTGTTGGTTTATCTTCACCATTAATAATCAACCAGCAATTGGGAATATTCACTAATGGTAACCAAGCTTTAAAATGAGGATTTACTTTAAAGGGGTAACCATAATCATCGAGAAATACTTTAATTTCTTGACCAGAATGAATCACTAAACCTTGTAGATTCTCACGTTTTAAAACAGACTTCGACCGTTGCTGAAGTTCGCTAATATGGGCTGGGTAAAGTGTTGCTAATTTGATCATTGATCGCGCCTCTGAAAATTTTCCAATATCATATCATACTCTTCTAACGTTTGAATTTACTGAGCAATACTCATCGTAAATATCTGATCAAAGAGTGATACATCCTGCCCTACTTTTATTTGATATATTTCTTGATACGCCATAACACTTTTCACATACTCACGTGTTTCTTTATAAGGAATCGTCTCTATCCAAATATCCGCAGGCATAGGCTCCAAGCCTTTTAACCAACTCCGAACACGATACGGACCGGCATTATAAGCTGCTGTAGCAAGCACTTGATTACCATCATGTCGGTCAAGTAAACGCTTTAAATACTTTGTACCTAGCTTTATATTGTCTTTCGCATTCATTAAACGCTTGTTAGTCACTTTACGCTTCTGTAAATGTTTAGCTGTTGCGGGCATAACTTGCATTAACCCCTTTGCGCCTGCGGGTGAGTTAGCATCGGCCATAAATGAGCTCTCTCTGCGCGCTATTGCAAATGCCCAGGCAGGGTTTATTTTGTAAATTCCGGATGAATGCGTTATTTCATCAGCAAATGCTAATGGAAAACGTAAATCAACATCATTCAAATAACCCACTTTAGATAAGGTAAAAATGGCGCGATCAAACCACTGTGCTTCATAAGCTATTCTTGATGCGGCCAATTTTTCTCGATCACTTAACTGCGATAACCAATAATTCCATTCAAGCCGAGCTTGATGAAAACGTCCAATATGGAAGAATTCAAAAGCCCGCTTTGCTGCTGGGTTTTTCAATAAGTCGACTTTTTCAGCATCAGTAATCGCTAATGGATAATTTTGTAGGTTAACACTTTGCTTTATAGCACTTGCGGCAAGGAACCCATAGTAATGACGTTTATTCGCTAGTTCACTTAATACTTCATGCCCTAGTGCTGTTTCTCCAGTTTCAAGTAGGCTACGTCCATACCAGTAGCGCCATTGATTTTTCTGGTGTAATGTTTCAGGTAGTGCCCTTAAATCAGCTTTAATCGCTGGCCAATCTTGAGCTCTAAGTAGATCAGCCATTCTCCATTGCACAATGTTTGTCGACTGCAGTTTCTCATCCACTTTAGCTAGCCATGTCGCTGAGCTTTTATGGTTTTTACTGGCTAACGCAATAGCGAATTTTAAAACAATTTGCTGTTGTTGTGCTTCTGAAAAAGGTAATACTTCGATAGCCTTACTATAAGTCTTTAACGCTTTTTCAGAGTCACGCCAAATTAAACGTTTTAAACCATAAGCGGCAATAGAGGCTTCTTTAACAGATTTCTGTGGAAAGCGTTTCATATTGCTAATGTAGGCAGGATCACGTCGCACTTTATGCCATAAGCTGCCTAAATACTGATCTTTTTTTGGTAGTAGTTGAGTCAAATAAGGGATTAAGGTGTGTTTACCTCCATCTGCAGCCAGAGCTATACGTTGCCATATACGTTCATCGGTTCTATAACCTGCTTTTTGCCAAAGCGTAAAAAGTGGATCACACACTTTCGGCTGAGACTTTCCTACCACCCATAGTTTAGTGACTTCAGGTAAAATTTTTGACTCCGCCACGCCTGATTGTAATTGATAACGATAATACTGACAGGTTAATTCCACATCAGAGGTCGGCTTAAAGAAGTCCTGAAATAATAATGCGTTGTCTTGTTTAGCTAAATAGTTCAGCCATTTTTTACGCAGTGGCCAGTCGAGTGGTGATCCGCGATATGTTTCAAGGAACTGACTAATTTCACCTGTATATGACATATTCATACCATACATTAATCGTTGCTGATCTAAGTAAGGCTGCAATGGGTAATAGTGTAACTGCTGATACAAGGTTTGATAATGCAATGAATTGGGTTGCCAGACGTACTTTTCTGCTTCTTGAAATGCATCACGAATACTGGTTTGACTTATTGATGTTGTTGCACTAATTGTACTTGAGAGGAAAAGTGAGAATATTATTAACACTGACGATGTTAAACGAAACATAGCGTTACCTTAATTATAAGAAAATTTACTTCCCTTGGCCGTTAATTGACCCGTTCTACCTAAAAATATTTCTGTTTACATCTGTAACTCTACCCTTAACAGACTAGTTAGCAGTTACCCTTAATTTTTCATGCATAGCCCAACAAAGCAAGTGAAATTAGCATTCTGTAATGCTTGATACTTATCATCAATAAATTAGCTTTTAAAGTCGTTACAAGGTAATGATAATTTAGTTTTTATAAATAAAATTTAGTCTTGATACCCTGCTTTCATTTTTTTTGCTAACATTGCCTTATTAATTATCTCCTTTGTATATCACCATGAATAATAACCCTGAAGATGTTTTCAAAAATCCCGACCATTTATTAGATGCTGTTGGGTTACGTTGCCCAGAGCCCGTCATGATGGTAAGGAAATCGATTCGAAAAATTTCCGCTCAAGAAACTTTATTAATAACGGCAGACGACCCTTCCACAACTAGAGATATACCCAGTTTTTGTCGTTTTATGGATCATGAACTTATCGCCCAACAAACTCATGAAAAACCTTTCCTTTATTTGATCAAAAAAGGGAAAGCTTAACACTTTCCCTTTTTAAATATTCAGCACTAATAAGTAAGTGTCGATACGACTAACGCTTACCTATTGTAAAAGTGAAACATCAGCAATGGCAAAGAAACTATTCCTAATTTCATTTAATAGCGTTAAACGATTAGTTTTTATCGCTTCATCGTCAGCCATCACCATAACATTATCAAAAAAGTTGTCTATCGGTGCTTTTAAACAAGCAAGCTCTGTTAATGCCGCCTGGTAATCTTTTGCCAACATCATCGGTGCAATCGTAGCTTTCACTTCATTAAATGCTTCAGCTAACGCTTTTTCTTGTGTTTCAGTGGCTAAATCAGCTTTAAACGTTGGGTAAAGTTCACCGCTAAATTTAGCTAAAATATTACCAACACGTTTATTAGCGGCAGCTAGTGTTGCGGCTTGTTCCAATGATTTAAAGTGACTTACCGCTTTAATACGTTTTTCAAAGTCTAAAGGTTCAGTTGGCGCATTGGCTAATACTGCTTGAATAACGTCAACTGATATACCTTGCTCTTGGTAATAGGCTCTAAATCTACCCAAAACAAAATCAACAACTTGGACATTAACGTTTTCATTTGAAAGTTTTTCACCGTATAAACTAACACTATATTCAATTAAGGTATTGATATCTAATGGTAATTTTTTCTCGATGATAATTCGAATCAAACCAATTGCCGCACGACGTAACGCAAAAGGGTCTTTATCACCTTTAGGAGCTTGGTTAATACCAAAAATACCCACTAAGCTGTCAATTTTATCAGCAATAGCGACTGCACAACCAATATTACCTTCAGGTAAGGCATCACCCGCATAACGAGGTCTATATTGATCTTCTAAGGCCTGAGCAACTTCAGGTGCTTCGCCATCATTCTCAGCGTAATATTTACCCATAGTACCTTGTACTTGAGGAAACTCTAAAACCATATCAGACATCAAATCAGTTTTACTGAGTAAACCTGCTCGTTTTGCTTGTTCCGTGTTCTCGCCTATTTGTCCGGCAATAACTGCGCTTAATGAAGCAATACGTTCAGATTTCTCTTTTAATGTTCCTAACTGTTTCTGAAATAATACCGATGATAAACTTTCTAAACGTGACGCTAACGTTTTGCTCTTATCCGTTTTAAAGAAAAACTCCGCATCTGCCAAGCGTGGACGAATGACTTTTTCATTGCCCTTAATCACTTGAATAGGGTCTTTACTTTCAATGTTGGTTACAAAAATAAACTTATTTAATAACTGACCATTTTTATCATTTACCGGAAAGTATTTTTGGTGATCTTTCATTGAATAAATAAGTGGTTCAGCGGGAACATCTAAAAAGGCTTTGTCAAAACTACCAATTAATATTACCGGCCATTCAACTAAACCAGTAACTTCTTCCAATAACTCATCGTCAATTAATGCAACACCATCTAATTGCTGAGCGGCTTTATTAATTTCTGACAAAATTAATGCTTGGCGCTCTTGGTAATTAACTTGAACGAATGCCGACGTTAGTTTGTCTTCGTATTCATTTGCATGCGCTAAAGTAACGAAACCTTCATGATGAAAACGATGTCCCGTGACAACATTACTTGAACTTACTTCTAAAGTTTCACCGGCAATGATTTCTGCGCCAAACATT
Source organism: Colwellia sp. BRX10-1 (assembly GCF_014077545.1). Taxonomy (NCBI): domain Bacteria; kingdom Pseudomonadati; phylum Pseudomonadota; class Gammaproteobacteria; order Alteromonadales; family Colwelliaceae; genus Colwellia; species Colwellia sp. BRX10-1. The sequence continues at coordinate 52,272 of NZ_JACGWC010000020.1, read as the reverse complement.
ATGGTCAAGGTATGGACTGGGCGAATAAATTGAGTACGAGTACTGCCCCAACGCATAGGTTTAGGAACAGGTAGTTTACTTACCGCAATATTGACCATAGCAGGAATTAACTCTGCTATGGTTTTTCCTGTTTGTGTCGCACGATGTAATAACCATTCACCTTTGTCAGTCTTTAAGCGCTGAGCTTCTTCAACACTAATACCATTGGAACGTGCCCAACCTTGCGCGGCTTTGCTAGGATTGCCTTCAGCATCAAATGCTACATCAATGGCTGGACCCCGTTTTTCAATTTCTTTATCGGCCTGTTTTTCAACTAACTGACTGACCTTTACCGCTAAACGACGTGGTGTAGCAAACCATTGAATATCTTCGTAAGTTAAACCTGCGCTATCTAGTTGATCTTTTATTTGCTGATAAAATGTAACGGCAAGATTTTTTAATGACTTCGGTGGTAATTCTTCAGTACCTAGCTCTATTAGTAGTGTTTCTGTGTTCATTATGATTTCCCACCAGCAGTATTATTATTTTTACAAAGAGGAAAACCTAATTCTTCACGCTTATCGTAATAAGCCTGTGCACAAGCTTTTGATAATGTTCTGACTCTTAGTATATAACGTTGGCGTTCGGTCACTGAAATAGCGTGACGAGCGTCTAATAGGTTAAAGGCGTGTGAGGCTTTCATAACTTGCTCGTAAGCGGGTAATGCTAAACCTGCTGCAATTAACTTCTGGCTATCTTTTTCACATTGATCAAAAGTATTAAACAAAGCATCGACATCTGCATGTTCAAAATTATACGTTGACTGCTCAACCTCATTTTGATGAAAAACATCACCATAAAGTACAGTACCCATAGGACCATCAGCCCATACTAGGTCATAGATACTATCAACATTTTGGATATACATAGCTAAGCGTTCTAAGCCATAGGTTATCTCACCTGTGACTGGCGTACACTCTAAGCCACCTACTTGTTGGAAGTAAGTAAATTGTGATACTTCCATACCGTTTAACCAAATCTCCCATCCTAATCCCCAAGCGCCTAGCGTTGGTGATTCCCAGTTGTCTTCAACAAAGCGGATATCATGAACTAGAGGATCAATGCCCAGTTCTTTTAAAGAATTTAAGTATAATTCTTGAATATTTTTCGGCGAAGGTTTTAACATGACTTGGAATTGATAGTAATGTTGTAAACGATTAGGGTTTTCACCATAACGGCCATCAGTGGGACGGCGACAAGGTTGAACATAAGCACTGCTCATTGGCTCAGGACCAATAGAACGTAAAAATGTCATTGGGTGAAAAGTACCAGCGCCGACTTCAAGATCAAGCGGTTGTACGATGACACAACCTTGGCGTGACCAGTAGTCTTGCAACTGAAAGATTAATCCTTGAAATGTTTTTATATTGAACGTACTCATAATTTTCCGATTCATTATTCGTGTGAGTTTTACCGATAACGGCTAATGATATTAAGTATACCGATTGCATTATTATTAACCTAGTAACAAGTTAACAAACTTTGAGTTTTTACTCAGTAATCAATTTACTTTAGCTATTACCGTATTGCAGAATGTTAAAATGCCCAGATTTGATGTCCGGGCATTTATAATTTTAAAATAACGCGCTTAACTATATATCTAAGTTAGCTACATTTAACGCATTCGCTTCAATGAAGTTTCTACGTGGTTCAACATGATCACCCATTAATGTAGTGAACAATAAATCCGCGGCAATAGCATCTTCAATGGTAACTTGTAACATACGACGAGTTTCAGGATCCATGGTGGTTTCCCATAACTGGCTTGGGTTCATTTCACCCAATCCTTTATAACGTTGTATATACTGACCACGTTTTGATTCAGCCATTAACCATGTTAATGCGTCTTCAAAAGTAGTAACCGTTTTAATTTTTTCACCACGTTTAACATAACCACCTTCTTCAATGAGACCATTGATAGCAGTATTTAAACCAAAAATAGTTTCAAATTCTTTTGAATGAATGAATTCATAACCACAATCATAAATATGATCAATACCATGTTGGCGAACGTTAAAACTTGGATAGTAGATATTTCTTTCTTGGTCATGCTTAATATCTGCAGAATAGATAGAACCATTACCATCTTGTTCGTCTAATTGTGCGACTAAGTCACCAACCCATGCTTCTACTAACGCTTTATCATGAAAATCAGTTTTAACAATTTCTCTGCTGTAGATCATTTTTTCTAATATATCAGCAGGTATTTGACGTGAAACACGCTTAATAATGTCATGCGTTTTACGATACTGTTTCACTAACTGTTCTAAAGCTAAGCCTGAAATAGCTGGTGCTGATTCATTAACATAAATCTCGGCACTATCTAGAGCTAACGTTGTTAAGTACTCTGTTAAGCCGTCATCATCTTTAATGTAACGCTCTTGCTTACCTTTTTTCACTTTATAAAGTGGTGGTTGAGCAATAAAGATATGACCACGTTCCATTATTTCTGGCATTTGACGATAGAAAAACGTCAGTAATAATGTACGTATGTGAGAACCATCGACATCGGCATCGGTCATAATGATGATACTGTGATAACGAAGTTTTTCTGGATTATATTCATCGCGACCAATACCACAACCTAAGGCGGTGATTAATGTTCCAACTTCTTGTGATGAAATCATTTTATCAAAACGTGCTTTCTCAACGTTAAGAATTTTACCTTTCAACGGTAATATTGCTTGGTTTCTACGATTTCGCCCCTGCTTGGCAGAGCCGCCAGCAGAGTCTCCTTCGACAATATATAGTTCAGAAAGAGCAGGATCTTTTTCCTGACAATCAGCTAATTTACCCGGTAAGCCAGCAATATCTAATGCACCTTTACGGCGCGTCATTTCACGGGCTTTACGAGCAGCTTCTCGCGCTCTAGCTGCATCAACAATCTTCATGATAATAGTACGAGCAACAGAAGGTTTTTCTAAAAGGTATTCACCAAGTTTTTCGCCCATCGCTTGTTCAACAGCTGTTTTTACTTCTGAAGATACCAATTTATCTTTGGTCTGCGATGAGAACTTAGGATCAGGAACTTTAACCGATATTACCGCGGTTAATCCTTCACGAGCGTCATCACCCGAAGCACTTGTTTCTGTGCTACCACCTTTCTTCGTTTTATTAAGGCCTTCTTTAACCATGTAACTATTTAGTGTACGTGTTAAAGCAGTACGGAAACCGCTTAAGTGAGTACCACCATCACGTTGAGGAATATTGTTAGTAAAACAATGAATACTTTCTTGGAAACCATCATTCCATTGCATAGCAACTTCAACAATAATGCCGTCTTCACGCGCTAAATCAAAATAGAATATTTCTTCATTGACGGGTGTTTTATTGGTATTAAGGTAATCGACGAAAGCTTGAATACCACCATCAAATTTAAAATGGTCTTCTTTGCCTTTTTCACGTTCATCAATTAAACGAATTGAAATACCAGAGTTTAAGAAAGATAACTCACGGATACGTTTAACTAATAAGTCATAGTGAAATAAAATATCTGTGAAGGTATTTTCACTTGGCCAAAAACGTACTTCAGTACCTGTTTTATCACTAACACCAACTTCAGCTAAAGGAGCTTCAGCAACACCTTCGTGATATATCTGCTCAAATAATTTACCTGCTCGGCGAATATTCAGTTTTAGCTTACTACTTAAAGCATTTACTACAGAAATACCAACACCATGAAGACCACCTGAAACTTTATAGCCAGAGTCTTCACCACCGAATTTACCACCAGCATGAAGTACTGTCATGATAACTTCAGCAGCAGAAATACCTTCTTCAGGGTGAATGTCAGTTGGAATACCACGACCATCATCTCTAACCGATACAGAGCCGTCTATGTGTATTTTAACAACAATTTCAGTACAATGACCTGCTAAGGCTTCATCGATAGAATTATCTAAAACTTCAAATACCATATGATGCAAGCCACTGCCATCATCCGTGTCACCAATGTACATTCCTGGTCTTTTACGTACAGCATCAAGTCCTTTTAGAACTTTGATACTGTCTGAGCCGTATTCATTTTCTACTGTCATAGCGTATAGCCTATTTACCTATTGCTGAGATTTGTCCATGTTTCACGTGAAACATCTTATAATTATTATCAGTAGGAACCAAGGGTTCTACTGCGATTTTATCAATTGCCGTGATGATAACTTGGCAGTCTAATTTATTTATCGCGTTGTTTAATAAGGTTCTAGAATTTAAATCTAGTTCCGCACCAACATCGTCAATTAATAAAATTGGTTTTACTCGCTTAACTTTTTCTATTAACTTAGCTTGCGCAAAAGTTAACGCCAGTAAAAACAACTTTTGTTGGCCACGTGATAACTGATTGTCGATCACCACATTACCCGTTAAAAATTTCACATCAAACTTTTGTGCGCCGTATAAACTAAAGCCTGCTTTTTTTTCTCTCTCTCTATTTTGTAATAACACATCACTCAATGTTTTTTTACTATTCCAACCTTGGCTATAAGATATCGATATACCTTCAGCTAAACTAGGCAACATCAACTCTAACCAAGGTTGAAGCTCTAAAGAAAGCTCCTTAATATATTCGTCACGTAATTTTGCAACCCTTACCGATGCCTCGCAGAATACTTGGCTCCAATAATCTAAGGTATCAACATCAGACCTATTACGTAAACAAGCATTTCTTTGTTTTAGTATTCTTGAAAATTCTTTCCAACAATCTGAAAATGAATGTTTCACGTGAAACAATCCTAAATCAATGAAACGTCTTCTTTGTTTCGGTCCACCAAAAAATAATTTAAAACTTTCTGGTGTAATAACTTGTACCGCAATATTTATTGCTAATTGAGAAAGCTGTCTATGCTTTTCTCCAGCAATTTTAATTTCTGTTAAGCCGGTAGCAAAATCTTTGGCAACACCTAACTGTAATCCTTTATCGTCTTTAGCACTAACAATGAATTTACTTTTATTGTGAGTAACTAAATTTTCAACTTGCGACGTTCTAAAAGACTTACCATGACCCAAGTAAAAAATAGCTTCAAGTAAACTGCTTTTACCACTGCCGTTATCACCGATAATAAAATTAATATTATCGTTTAATTCAATAGTATCTGCTGCTAAATTTCTAAAATCATAAGCGGTAAGTTTTTCTATACTCATTAAAGTCGCATTGGCATAACAACATAAATAGCTTCGTTACTTTCAGCACCTTCGATAACTACACTACTATTTGCATCGGCTAAAGTAAATTTAACCTCAGGCTCTTTTATTGCGTTTAGAACATCTAGAACATAATTTACGTTGAAACCTATTTCAACTTCCTCGTAAGGAAAATCAATTTCTAATATTTCTTCGGCTTGTTCTTGTTCAGGGTTATTAGCGGTAATTTTTAATTCGTGTTTAGAAAAATTAAGACGGACACCTTTAAACTTATCATTAGATAATATCGAAGCGCGGGATAATAATTGTCGTAAATTTTCTTTACTGGTGTTGAGTACTTTATCACCATTGCGTGGTAAAACACGACGATAGTCAGGAAAACGACCATCAACTAATTTACTGGTAAATGAAAAGCCACTATCAATAATACGAATATGATTTGAGCCTAAAAAGACTTGAACGTTTTCTTCGACCGGGTCAAGTAAACGAATAATTTCTAAGATACCTTTACGAGGCACAATAACTTGTCTAGACGGCAGTGTTAATTCATTAGACGAAATTTTACATATCGCTAAACGGTGACCGTCAGTAGCTACAGAGCGAATTTCGTTACCTTCTGTCTCTATAGACATACCGTTAAGGTAGTACCTAACATCTTGATTTGCCATAGAAAAATGAGTGCTTTCTATTAATCGAAGCAAGTCAGATTTAAATATTTGAAATTCAACATCACCTTTCCACTCTTCTATATTAGGAAAGTCAGCAGCAGGTAGCGTTGCTAAAGAATATTTACTTCTACCGGTACTGATAATGATTGCTTCATTATTAGATTCAAAAGATAACATTGAATCTTCGGGTAAACTTTTACAGATATCGAGAAGCTTGCGGGCGGGAATAGTAATTTTTCCATCCTCACCTTGGTTATCTATTTGCGTACTAGATACCATTTCAAGCTCTAAATCAGTGGCTGTTAACGTAAGTGACTGCCCACTTATATCTAAAAGAATATTACCAAGGATAGGTAATGTACTTTTACGTTCTACGGCACCAGAAACCAATAAAAGTGGTTTCAGTAATAATTCCCTATTTAATGAAAACTTCATTTATCTACCTATCTTTTTATGTACTTATTATTATAACGAAAGCTATGACGAAAGTGTTCTAGTTAAATTAGAATAATCTTCCTTAATGTCATGCGACTCTTCGCGTAACGCTTTAACTTTTCGACATGCATGGAGAACAGTCGTATGATCTCGCCCACCGTAGGCATCTCCTATCTCAGGTAAACTATGATTAGTTAACTCTTTAGATAATGCCATTGCAATTTGTCTAGGTCTAGCAACAGATCTATTTCTACGTTTTGAAAGTAGATCGGCCACTTTAATTTTATAATATTCTGCAACAGTTCGTTGGATATTATCGATAGTAACTAACTTGTCTTGTAAGGCAAGCAAATCTCGTAATGCTTCGCGGACAAAATCAATAGTAATTGGCCGGCCAGTAAAATTAGCATTAGCAATAACGCGATTCAATGCGCCTTCTAACTCACGAACATTAGAACGTAAACGTTTAGCAATAAAAAACGCAACTTCATCAGCCAAATTAATATGACTTTCTTGTGCTTTACGCTTAAGAATGGCGACACGTGTTTCTAGTTCGGGTGGTTCTATTGCTATCGTTAATCCCCAACCAAAGCGAGATTTAAGTCTGTCTTCAACATCGACTTCTTTAGGATAACGGTCGCTGGTTAAAATAATTTGTTGATTGCCTTCAAGCAAGGCATTAAAAGTGTGAAAAAATTCTTCTTGGGTACGATCTTTACCGGCAAAGAATTGAATATCATCTATCAGTAATGCATCGACACTACGGTAGTAATGCTTAAATTTTTCCATCGCATTATTTTGTAACGCACGCACCATATCTTGAACAAAACGTTCAGAGTGCATATAGGCGATCTTTGCATTAGGTTTATTCAGTAAAATACCATTACCAACAGCGTGTAATAAATGGGTTTTACCTAACCCTGTACCGCCATAAATAAATAAAGGGTTATAAGCAGAACCAGGATTATCAGCAACTTGAGAAGCGGCAGCACGTGCTAATTGGTTAGACTTACCTTCAACGAAATTGTCAAAGGTATATTTAACTCTAACATTGGTCGTTTTAGGTAAATTACTTTGTGGCTCTTCTCGTTTTTTATTCGAGGTAACAAGTTGAGGAATAGTATTAATAATATTCTGAGAGCTACTTTGGTTTGGAATACTGCCAACATCAAACCTGAGTAAAGGAGGATTTGTACTTTCTTGCAAAGTGACCAATTCATTTATACGACTTACATACTTATCTCGAACCCAATCAAGCACAAAACGATTAGGCGCATATAAAGTCATGATATTATCGGCAACAACACACTGTAATGGACGTATCCACATACTAAATTGCTGTGCAGGCAATTCTTCTTGTAGAACTGAAAGGCATCGCTGCCAAAGTGAATGATCCAACCAAATGCTCCTGAAATTACGCTATCTTTTGTTAAATCATCTTTTAGCTAATATGACAAATAAAACAAAAGTCGGTAAATATGGTATTTTGTAATGTGTCTATTATCACCATAGTTATCCACAACATCAATATTGACTTTTAAATAGTTGCCCTTTTAGAGAAAATAAATAAAAAAAACCACACATAAGCAATTAAAACGGTCTTCTTAGACTAATTTACTGCTAAAATATCGTTTACATATTATTTAGCTATTAGTGGCAATTGCTTATATTATTATGGAAATTATTTGATCAAATGTTATAAAACTGTGGATATAAATAATTAACCTAAAGATCTATTAGGATCTTTTTAAAATAGATTACTATAAGCATTGACAACACCTGCTACAAACTATAAAATTCGGCCTCTTTTTTTAGAACCAGTGTGCTCAATACGGCTGTTTGCCAGGGCAACAACAACAGACGGATGAGCGTAATGAAAAGAACATTTCAACCTAGTGTATTAAAGCGTAAACGCAACCACGGTTTCCGTGCACGTATGGCTACAAAAAACGGTCGTGCAGTAATTTCACGTCGTCGTGCGAAAGGCCGTAAAAGCCTTAGCGCATAATCTCTTCTTTAATCTTTAATTAAGAGATATTTTAACCATCATGGTTAATTATGAATTTAATCGGGAGTCACGCTTGTTGACTCCCGGTCACTTTCAATCTGTATTTTCTAAACCTCTTCGTTTCGGCTCTAGCCACATAACCATTCTTGTTAGTCCAAATATTGATGAACGTAATCGTTTAGGCTTAGCTATTGCTAAAAAACGCGTTAAATTAGCTGTTCAGCGAAATCGTATTAAACGTCAAATCAGAGAAAGCTTTCGACTCAATCAGCACGACTTACCTAACATCGATATGGTTGTAATGGTAAAGTCTGGTACTGATCAGTTAGAAAATGCCGAAATAAGAAAACAATTAGAAAAAATATGGCGAAAGATAATTCAGCGGCACAACAGCTAGCCATAGCTCTTGTAAAAGCTTACCAGCGCTGGCTTAGTCCACTACTGGGTAATAACTGCCGATTCCATCCAACTTGCTCTTTTTATGCTGTTGAAGCGATAAATCGCTTCGGTGTGATAAAAGGTTGTTGGTTAGCAGCCAAACGTATACTAAAATGCCACCCATTAAACGCGGGTGGATTAGATCCCGTGCCACCATCAAAAGAAGAGAAATAATAAATTATGGAATCTCAACGCAGTTTTCTTTTTATTGCGCTTATGGTTGTTACTTATTTGCTATTCACTGAATACCAAAAAGATAATGCACCCGTAGTAGCTCAAACAACAATGACTCAAACATCTGATCAAATTGCTACCGGCAATGGAGATTTTGTTCCTGAATCATCAAGCTCAGCAATGCCAATGTCAGCGCCTACTAAAGCAAAAGAACAAGTCATTACAATTAATACTGACGTGTTAATAGTAAAAATTGCGACTAGCGGTGGTGATATCATTGATGCGAAATTAGTCAAATTTAATACCGAACAAGGAAACGATATTCCTTTTACCGTTTTGCAAAACGGTAGCCGTAAATACATCGCACAAAGTGGTTTAATAGGCGCGCAAGGCATAGATAAAGTGTCCGGACGTCCTATTTACCAAACGAGTAGCAAAAACTACCAGTTAGAAGGCGATGATCCATTAATCGTTGATTTACAATATACTGCTGAAAATGGCTTAAACGTAACAAAGCGTTTTACATTTACAAAATCAGACTACAGCGTAAATGTTGAATATATTATAAACAACACTGCAACTACCGCTGCTACCGTTCAAATGTACGGACAACTAAAACAGTCTACTTTAGTAGAAAGTGGCAGTTCATTAATGCCTACGTATCGTGGTGCAGCCTATTCGACAACTGAAGATCGCTATGAAAAATACGATTTTGGTGACATTGAAGAAAAAAGATTAAATGTAGCTACTGCTGGTGGATGGGTTGCAATGCTTGAACATTATTTTGTTTCCGCATGGGTACCGAGTCTAACTGCCGATAACAATATTTATTCAAGTTATTCTGCTAACAATGAAGCAGTTATTGGATTTAAGTCACCATCTGTGACTATTCAACCAAATAGCCAAGCGACAACCTCAGCTATTTTTTATGTTGGTCCTAAGGATCAATATAAGCTTGATGAGATAGCGCCAAACTTAGGGTTAACTATAGATTACGGCTTTTTATTCATGATCAGTAAGCCACTATTTTGGTTATTACTTCAAATTCAGTCTTTAGTTACTAACTGGGGTATTGCGATTATTGTAATTACCTTAGTCGTTAAGGGTGCTATGTATCCATTAACAAAAGCACAATACACCTCAATGGCTAAGATGCGTGAACTTGCACCTAAAATGGCACAGTTAAAAGAACGCTTTGGTGATGACCGTCAGAAAATGTCACAAGCTACCATGGAAATGTACAAAAAAGAAAAAGTGAACCCAGCCGGTGGTTGTTTACCAATGATCATTCAAATGCCAATATTCTTAGCATTGTATTGGGTATTTTTAGAAAGTGTTGAACTACGACATGCACCGTTCTTTTTCTGGATAGAAGATCTTTCTACTATGGACCCTTACTTTATATTACCGGTATTTATGGGTGTAAGTATGTTCGTTATGCAAAAAATGCAACCGATGACGATACAAGATCCGATGCAACAGAAAATAATGCAATACATGCCAGTGGCATTCTCTGTATTTATGGCTTGGTTCCCATCAGGTTTAGTACTTTACTGGTTTGTCAGTAACATGATTTCAATTGCTCAAATGAAAATTATTTTCAGTGGTATTGAAAAAGCTAAACTAGCCAAAGCTAAAGATTAATTTCTACAGCGTAAAATTATTAAAGGCGGCCTATTAGGTCGCCTTTTTTATTTCCAGTGAAAAATGTTTATAATAGCTAAGCTATTATCTAGGAAATGATTATGACCGAAATTTTATATCAAAAAGAAACCATTGCCGCACAAGCTACTGCACCTGGTAGAGGTGGCGTTGGTATTATCAGAATATCTGGACCTGAAGTTAAGAGTGTTGCTCAGGCTATTTTGGGCAAGATACCTGAAATTAGAAAAGCTGAGTATTTACCCTTTAACGATGCTAACCAGCAAACGCTCGATCAAGGCATTGCCTTATATTTTAAAGCGCCCCACTCATTTACTGGTGAAGATGTCCTTGAATTGCAAGGACATGGTGGACCCGTGATATTAGATATGCTGTTAAAAGAAATTTTAGCACTACCTAAAGTACGTATGGCAAAACCCGGTGAATTTAGTGAGCAGGCATTTATTAATGACAAATTAGATTTAACACAAGCTGAGGCCATCGCTGATTTAATCAACTCGAGTTCAGAGCAAGCGGCTCGTTGTGCATTACATTCACTACAGGGTGATTTTTCTAAGCTTGTTAATCAACTTGTCGAAAGTACTATTCATTTAAGAATGTATGTTGAAGCCGCAATTGATTTTCCTGAAGAAGAAATAGACTTTCTTGCTGATGAAAAAGTTGTTGGCGATCTGAAAAAAATCATAGGTCAGGTAGAAAAGGTTCAAAGCCAAGCCCATCAGGGCAGCATTATTCGTGAAGGAATGCGCGTAGTTATCGCTGGACGACCTAATGCCGGTAAATCAAGCTTGTTAAATGCATTAAGCGGACGTGAAGCAGCTATTGTCACAGATATAGCAGGAACAACACGAGACGTCCTTACAGAGCAGATACACATCGATGGTATGCCACTGCATATTATTGATACGGCCGGCCTACGTGAAAGTAACGATCAAGTAGAGCAAATTGGTATTGAACGCGCTTGGCAGGAAATAAATCAAGCAGATAGAGTGCTTCTTATGGTCGATGCTTGTGATGATAATAATGATGATCCACAGAAATTATGGCCAGAATTTTTTGCCAAACTTCCCAAAAATATTGGTTTAAGCATTATTAAAAACAAAGCAGATATTAAGGGCATAGCGACCGGTTTATCGGCGACTAATGATATTCCTACGGTAACCTTATCGGCAAAAAATGGTGATGGCATAGCAGAGCTCAAAGACCATTTAAAAAGTATTATGGGCTATCAGGGCAGTACTGAAGGAGGATTTATGGCAAGGAGACGACATTTGGCCGCATTAGAACAAGCTCATCATCATTTAATTATTGGTTTAGAACAGCTTGAATCTTATGTCGCAGGAGAAATTCTTGCTGAAGAGTTACGTTTATGTCAGATAGAACTCAATAAAATAACCGGTGAATTTACCAATGACGACTTATTAACAGAGATATTTTCGTCTTTTTGTATCGGAAAATAACGCTAAATACCACTTTAAATTTAAGAAAAAAGGGACAAAATGAGCTCATTTCAAATCATTGTTGGCAGTATGTTAGGTGGATCTGAGTATGTTGCTGAAGCCTGTGAAGAGACATTATTGGCACTAAATCACCAAACAACTCTTCACTTGCAGCCCGATTTTGAACAAATAATAGCCGATAATCAAACTTGGCTAATTTGTACATCGACTCATGGTGCTGGAGACTTTCCTGACAACATTCAAAAATTTGTTGAAGATCTTAAAAATAGCACTATAGATCTATCCCCAGTTAAATTTATGATCATAGGTTTGGGTGATTCAAATTATGATACCTTTTGTAAAGCCGCTAAAGATTTTCAAAAGTTATTACTATCAAGGGGTTGCAATGAAATAGTCGTGATAAAAACCTTAGATATGAGTGAAGAAATAGATCCAGAGGATCTTGCTCAACGTTGGTTAGAAAATAATAAAGATCTTTTATAAAGATCTTACTCATAAGTTATCAACAAAACTGTCCCCTACAACAACCATCTGTGGATAAGTCTGGGTAAAAGCTATTAATTTCTTATTATTATTCAGTGTATAGAATTCTAATTTATTTAGCTTGTGGATAACTAGCCATTTTGATCATAGGTTTAAAACCCTTTGATCAAAGTTTGATCACAGTGTTATGATCGTACTAATGAACTGTTATCTATAAGGAAAAAGGACTTATCAACAGAAAATGGCTTTACTAATAAGTAATAGTAATAAGATCTCTTTAAAGATCTTATATATTATAAGAAGGATCACACTCAGATCTTTTTAGTCATTTGATCATTCCCCTCATCGCAAAAAAGCGCTAAAATACGTTCCCTAATTTTTGAATAACAAATTATTCATAAAAATATTTTTAACGTTTAATCAAGGCCTGAAATTTATGTGGTACCAAGAATCTTATGACGTAATCGTAGTGGGTGGTGGTCATGCCGGAACTGAAGCATGTCTTGCAGCAGCACGTATGGGTTGTAAAACATTATTGTTAACTCATAACATCGACACTTTAGGTCAAATGTCATGTAATCCAGCCATTGGCGGAATTGGCAAAGGACATCTTGTTAAAGAAATTGATGCCTTAGGCGGATTAATGGCAACGGCTACAGACCATGCTGCAATTCAATTTAGAACATTAAATGCCAGTAAAGGCCCTGCCGTTCGTGCTACACGAGCACAGGCTGATCGAATTTTATATCGCTCGTATGTTAGAAGTCATTTAGAGAATCAAGAAAATCTTACTATTTTTCAACAACCTTGTGACGATCTTATTCTAGAAAATAATAGAATTGTCGGTGTATCTACACAAATGGGATTGAAATTTAAAGCGAAGTCCGTTGTTTTAACCGTTGGCACATTTTTAGCAGGACAAATTCATATCGGTTTGAATAATTACCAAGGTGGCCGAGCAGGAGATCCTGCAAGTGTAAATTTAGCAAAAAATCTACGTGATATGCCATTTCGAATGGATCGTTTAAAAACAGGTACCCCACCTCGTTTAGATGCACGCAGCTTAGATTTTACTAAAATGGAGCAACAACCAGGCGATGATCCTCGACCGGTATTTTCATTTATGGGATCAAGAGATGATCATCCAGCTCAAGTACCTTGTTACATTACCCATACCAACAGTAATACCCATGATATTATTAGAAATGGTCTCGATAGATCGCCAATGTACACTGGCGTTATTGAAGGCGTTGGACCAAGATATTGTCCTTCAATAGAAGATAAAATAACTCGCTTTGCAGATAAAGATTCTCATCAAATATTTGTTGAACCTGAAGGGTTAACAACCCATGAAATATATCCTAACGGTATATCAACAAGTTTGCCTTTCGATGTTCAAATGGCATTAGTACGTTCAATCAAAGGTTTTGAAGACGCTCATATCACTCGACCGGGCTACGCTATTGAATATGATTACTTTGATCCTCGCGATTTGAAACAAACCCTTGAAAGTAAATTTGTTGAAAATTTATATTTTGCTGGACAAATTAACGGTACGACTGGTTATGAAGAAGCTGGAGCTCAAGGGCTATTAGCGGCGACGAATGCTGCAGCTCGAGTACAAGGAAAAGAAGAACTTATTTTAGGCCGCGATGAAGCTTACATGGGCGTATTGGTTGACGACTTAGCGACGCTAGGCACTAAAGAACCTTACCGTATGTTTACTTCACGTGCTGAATACCGATTATTGTTACGCGAAGATAACGCTGATATCAGATTAACAGAAAAAGGTTATAAACTGGGCTTAGTTGATGAAGCTCGCTGGAAAGCCTTTAACGAAAAAATAGAGATGGTTGAACTAGAGCGTCAACGATTAAAAACAACCTGGATCCAAAAAGATCACTCTGGCGTAGATCAAATCAATGAGCTACTTAAAGCCGATATCAGTCGAGAAAATAGTTTAGAAGATCTGATCAGACGCCCTGAAGTTCGTTACGATGATTTAATGAAAATAGAAGGTTTAGGACCGGCAATTACTAATAAACAAGCTGCAGAGCAAGTTGAAATTCAAATTAAATATGCAGGTTATATTGATAGACAACTTGATGAAATATCAAAAAAGAAACGACACGAAAATACGCTGATCCCACTAGATTTTGATTTTACCCAAATATCGGGTTTATCAAATGAAGTTGTGGCAAAATTAAGTGATTCACGACCTGAAACAATTGGCAAAGCATCACGTATATCCGGTATTACACCAGCAGCGATATCGTTATTATTGGTTTATCTTAAAAAGCATGGTTTGTTACGTAAGATTGCCTAATTAAAATTATTAAAACGCGAAAAAAAAATGACACTTAAAACTGAACTAACATTACTCATTGATAAAAGCGAATTAACACTCGATGAAGCACAAATAGATTTATTAATTCAATATGTTGAATTGTTAGATAAATGGAATAAGGCTTATAACCTAACATCTGTCCGTAATACCAGTGATATGTTGGTTAAACATATAATGGATAGCCTAATGGTAGGCAAAGAGTTAAAAGGTCAATCATTTATTGATGTAGGAACAGGACCAGGTTTACCAGGTATACCGTTAGCTATTTTATACCCTGAAAGAAATTTTGTTTTATTGGACAGTTTAGGTAAAAGAATCACTTTCTTACGACAAGTGGTTTTTCAACTAAAGCTCAAGAATGTCACACCAGTGTTATCCAGGGTTGAAAAATATCAACCTGATGAACTCTTTGATGGTGTGTTAAGTCGAGCATTTGCATCACTTGAAGATATGGTCAATTGGTGTCAACATCTGATTGCGGATGAAACGGGGCGATTTTATGCACTAAAAGGTCAATTTCCCCGCGAAGAAATAGAACAATTACCAGAACATATAAAGTTTGTAGACAGTAGCGAAATAATCGTGCCTAATTTACAAGGCGAACGCCATGTTATTAAACTAAAAAAAATAATAATATAATAAAATACTTTCGAGGTCATTGTGGGAAAAATCATTGCGGTTGCTAACCAAAAAGGTGGGGTTGGTAAAACAACAACATCTGTTAATTTAGCTGCCTCACTAGCAGCAACCAAACGAAAAATATTATTAATTGATTTAGACCCTCAAGGCAATGCCACTATGGGCAGTGGAATCGATAAGTATGAAGTACACGCAACATGCTATGAATTACTTGTCGAACAAAAGTCTTTCGAAGAAGTGGTATGTCGAGAAACGTCAGGTTTATATGATTTAATTGCCGCCAACACTGATGTTACTGCTGCTGAAATCAAATTAATGCAAGTGTATTCTCGAGAACATCGTCTAAAAAATGCCTTAGCCCCTATTCGCGATCAATATGATTATATTATAATTGACTGCCCTCCTTCATTGAATATGCTGACAGTGAACGCCATGACTGCTGCTGATTCGGTGTTGGTGCCCATGCAATGTGAATACTATGCATTAGAAGGCTTAACAGCACTTATGGACACAGTTTCGCAGTTAACATCGGTAGTGAATGCTGACTTACACATAGAAGGCATTTTGCGAACGATGTACGACCCCCGTAACCGATTAGCTAATGATGTCTCAGAACAATTGAAACGTCATTTTGGTGATAAAGTTTACCGAACCGTAATTCCACGTAATGTCCGTTTAGCTGAAGCACCCAGTTTTGGCTCACCAGTAATGTATTACGATAAGTCATCAACTGGTGCAAAAGCGTATTTAGCACTTGCCGGTGAAATATTACGTAAAGCAGAACAAAAAAAACAAAAACCTGAAAAAACAATTGATTAACTATTTAGATAAACCCGAAGGAAAATTATGAGTCCAGCAAAACGTAGAGGCCTAGGTCGTGGCCTTGATGCATTATTAACATCAAATAAAGAAACTGATGATGCGACTCAACGTAATTTATCTTCTAATCAAGACAGTGAATTACAATATTTACCCATAGAGCAATTACAACAGGGTAAATACCAACCCCGCAAAGATATGTCGGCTGAGGCTTTAGAAGATTTATCAAATTCTATTCTTTCTCAAGGAATTATACAGCCAATTGTTGTTCGAAATATTAGTGAAAACAATTATGAAATAATTGCTGGCGAGCGTCGATGGCGAGCCGCGCAATTAGCTAAAATGGACAAGGTTCCTTGTTTAATTAAAAATGTACCCGATGAAGCTGCAATCGCTATTGCCTTAATTGAAAACATTCAGCGTGAAGATCTTAATGCCATGGAAGAAGCTATTGCATTAGAGCGTTTATTAACAGAATTTGAGTTAACGCACCAAGAAGTAGCCAATGCGGTGGGTAAATCTAGAACGACTGTTTCTAATCTACTGCGTTTAAATAATCTCAACGAAGACGTTAAGACATTGCTAGAACACGGTGATATCGAAATGGGACATGCACGTGCGTTACTAGCATTAGAAAAAGACATACAAAGTAATGCGGCTAGAACTGTTGTTGCTAAAGATTTAACCGTTCGTGAAACAGAAGCGTTAATTAAAAAGATACAAGCACCAGAGAAGGTGATTGAAGAAAAAGAAAAAGACCCAGATACTAAAAGTTTAGAGCAAAATTTATCAGAAAGATTTGGTTCACAGGTGACAATTGCTCATAACAAAAAAGGTAAAGGAAAATTGGTTATCTCCTACAGCGACCTATCTGAGCTTGATAGTATTATTTCTCGCTTCAACTCTTATTAGATTACGCGCATATTATATTTAAGGTAGTTAACGGGTAATAATAAAAAATATTGTTTATTACCCATTAACCAGGATAAAAAATAAGTTTTATTTAACTATTTTATCTTTAGTTATGTCATTCAAAGGTAACGTTTTCATTTTCGATTAAAGCTTTCTAAATTTAGTGTTAAATTTTGTACATATTGGGGCAATCAGCGCCCTATTTTGTTGCATTAGTGCTGTAATTAAGTATACTTGCGACGACTTTTTTAAAGTTAAAGTATTAACTTTAAAAAATACTATGACTACGAAGCATTACGTTGGAGACCGCAGTGGCGAAAGGTTATCAAAATTTATTAACTACGCCTGGTCGAAAATTAGCGTCGAGACAAATCGGTATAATGACAATGTTGGTCGTTATATGCGCGGTAATAACATATTTCAATTGGGGACTCTTATACGCTTACTCTTTACTTGTAGGTGGAGTAGTGGTGATAGTTCCTAATATTATTTTCGCTTATAAAGCATTTAAGTATGCAGGTGCAAATGCCTCAAGAAAGGTTATGGAATCTTTTTATACCGGCGTAAAATTAAAAATGCTATATACAGCGTTATTATTCGCGCTAGTATTTAAATTTTTAGTTATTTCACCCTTAATATTTTTAAGCACATATTGTGTGGTGGTGTTTTTAACATTACTACTGCCAGTTTTTTTAACTGAACGTTAATTCACTGGCGATAAAGATTTATAAACTTTAACTTTTGGGATAATAAAATGGCAGAAGAAGTCACCTTATCAAGCCATATCCAACACCATTTAACTAATGCAAAAATGTGTACAACCGATACTGGTTTAGCATTTAATAAAGCATGTAGTGACAGTGGGTTTTGGACATGGCATATAGATACACTAGCATGGTCAATTGGCCTAGGTATGTTGTTTTTGTGGACTTTTCGCAAAGCTGCTAAAGGAGCTACTGTAGGTGTTCCTGATAAATTTCAATGTTTTATTGAAATGGTTGTCGAGTTTGTCGGTGACAACGTTAATAAAACGTTCCAAGGAAAAAGTACATTAATTGCACCATTAGCCTTAACGATATTTGTTTGGGTCTTTTTAATGAACTTAATGGACTTAATTCCAGTTGATTTCTTACCTGCATTTGCTGGTTTTGTCGGTGAAACTGCTTTCGGCATGGACAGTCACGATGTCTACATGAAAGTTGTACCAACAACAGATATTAATTTAACAGCTGCACTAGCACTTGGTGTGTTTTTATTGATGATTTTTTATTCAATAAAAATAAAAGGTCTTGGCGGTTTTGTTAAAGAATTAACCTTGCACCCGTTCAACACCAAAAACAAGTTAGCGATGGTATTTTTGATCCCTTGTAATTTATTACTTGAAACCATTGCTCTTGTTGCTAAGCCATTTTCGTTAGCACTACGTTTGTTTGGTAACTTATATGCAGGTGAATTAATATTCATCTTAATTGGCGCTGTTGGTTTGATGCAGCTTCCATTGCACTTTGTCTGGGCTGTATTCCATATATTAGTTATCGTATTGCAAGCATTCGTCTTTATGATGCTAACAATCGTTTACTTAAGTATGGCGAGTTCTGATAATCATTAATTTTTAACCTTTAACCTTAACTTTAACTTTAACTTTAACTTTACAATTAAAACTTTGGAGAAAAAAATGGAACAAATATTAACAATGCCTGAAGCGATTAAGTTTATCGCAGTTGCTTTACTAATCGGTTTTGGTGCTATTGGTACTGCAATTGGCTTTGGTAACATGGGTGGTAAATTCTTGGAAGCGTGTGCACGTCAACCAGAACTAGCTCCTTCACTACAAGTGAAAATGTTTATTTTAGCTGGTTTAATCGATGCCGTTGCTATGATCGGTGTTGGTATCGCGATGGTATTATTGTTTGTACTTTAATTTCATTATTTGAACAGCTTACTATTAAGGAGGAGCGGTTGTGAATTTAAACGCCACTCTAATTGGTGAATTAATAGCATTCGTTGTTTTTGTTTGGTTCTGCATGAAATATGTATGGCCACCATTGAACGATGCTATTGAAGCTCGCCAGAAAAAGATCGCTGATGGACTTGCTGCTTCAGACCGTGCTGCAAATGATCTTGAGCTTGCTCAAGAAAAAGCTACTGCTCAACTTAGAGAAGCTAAGTCACAAGCTGCCGAAATTATCGAAGCAGCGAAAAAACGTGAAACGCAAATAGTTGAAGAAGCTGCAGTAAAAGCTCAAGCTGAGAAAGAAAAAATCTTAGCTATAGGTCACACAGAAATCGAAACTGAACGTAACCGTGTTAAAGAAGAATTGCGCAAACAATTTGCTATTCTTGCTGTCGCCGGTGCCGAGAAGATTCTTGAACGTTCTATTGATGCCGCCACACATAGTGACATCTTAGATAAATTCGTCGCTGAACTTTAAGAGGGAATAGAGCTATGTCTGAATTGACAACTGTCGCTCGTCCTTACGCTAAAGCAGCGTTCGATTTTGCTGTTGAAGCAAAGGCTATTGATAGCTGGTTATCACAGCTGACCTTTGCTGCTGAAGTTGCCAAAGATGAAACCATTAAAGGGGTTCTTTCTGGTGGTGCTTCAGTCGAGCAGGCACAAGCACTTTTTTTAAGTGTTTGTGGCGAGCAAATAGACAGTCAAGGCCAAAATTTCTTGAAAATAATGGCAGAAAACGAACGCTTGTTGGTGCTACCACATGTTTTGACGCAATTTTTAGCACTTAAAGCTGAATTTGAGCAAGAAGTTACTGTGGATGTAACCTCAGCTGTAGAAATTACAGCAGAGCAAAAAACAACACTTAGCGCCGCGCTTGTAAAGCGTTTGGCTCGAAAAGTAAAGCTTAATTGTATTGTCGATGCGACTATTATTTCAGGTTTAATTATTAAAGCTGATGACATGGTAATTGATGGCTCTATACAAGGTAAATTGAGCCGTTTAGCAACAATTTTACAATCCTAGAATAAGGGAAAAGAGCATGCAACTGAATTCCACTGAAATCGCCGAACTGATCAAAAATCGTATTGAACAGTTTGACGTTGTCAGCGAAGCTCGCAACGAAGGTACTATCGTTTCTGTAACTGACGGTATTATTCGTATACATGGCCTTGCTGATGTAATGCAAGGTGAAATGATCGAACTTCCTGGTAGCCGTTTTGCTATCGCGTTAAACCTTGACCGTGATTCGGTCGGTGCGGTAGTTATGGGTCCATACGCTGACTTAGCTGAAGGCGTAAAAGTTAAAAGTACTGGTCGTATTTTAGAAGTACCAGTAGGTCGTGGTTTATTAGGTCGAGTGGTTAACACTTTGGGTGAACCTATTGACGGTAAAGGACCTATTGAAAATGATGGTTTTTCTCCTGTTGAAGTTTTAGCACCAGGTGTTATCGAACGTAAATCTGTTGATCAACCTGTACAAACAGGTATTAAATCAATTGATTCAATGATTCCAATTGGCCGTGGCCAACGTGAACTTATCATTGGTGACCGTCAAATTGGTAAGTCTGCCATCGCTTTAGATGCCATTATTAACCAAAAAGATACTGGTATTAAGTGTGTATATGTAGCAATAGGCCAAAAGGCTTCTACAGTTGCTAACTTAGTACGTTCTTTAGAAGAGCACGGCGCGTTAGATAATACTATCGTTGTTGTTGCTGGTGCTTCTGAAGCTGCCGCACTACAGTACTTGTCAGCATATTCTGGCTGTACTATGGGTGAATACTTCCGAGATCGTGGAGAAGATGCATTAATCGTATATGATGATTTGTCTAAGCAAGCAGTTGCTTACCGTCAAATTTCATTACTTTTACGTCGTCCACCAGGTCGTGAAGCTTACCCAGGTGACGTTTTCTATCTTCACAGTCGTTTACTTGAACGTGCTGCTCGTGTAAACGAAGCATACGTAGAAAAGTTTACCAACGGTGCAGTTAAAGGTAAAACGGGTTCATTAACGGCTTTACCTATCATTGAAACGCAAGCGGGTGATGTATCTGCTTTCGTACCAACTAACGTAATATCAATTACTGATGGTCAGATTTTCTTAGAGTCTAACCTATTTAACTCAGGTATTCGTCCTGCTGTTAACGCTGGTATTTCTGTTTCTCGTGTTGGTGGTGCTGCGCAAACTAAAATCATCAAGAAGTTAGGTGGTGGTATACGTTTAGCCTTAGCACAATATGCTGAATTAGCTGCATTTGCTCAATTTGCTTCAGATTTAGATGACGCGACTCGTGCTCAATTAGAGCATGGACAACGTGTTACTGAACTGATGAAGCAAAAGCAATACAGTCCATTGTCAATTGCTGAAACAGCTGTATCGTTATTTGCTGCAGAAAAAGGTTACTTAAACGATGTTGAAATCGCTAAAGTGGTTGATTTTGAAGATGCATTACGCACTTACGTAAACAATGATCACGCTGAGTTGATGGCTACTATCAATGAAAAAGGCGACTATAACAAAGATATCGAGTCTGGTTTAGCGAAAGCAATTGAAGCTTTTAAAGCTACTCAAACTTGGTAATTTAGTTCACCTTTTTGGAGAATAGTCATGGCTGGTGGTAAAGAGATTAAATCAAAGATTGGAAGTGTAAAAAATACACAGAAGATCACCAGCGCAATGGAAATGGTTGCAGCTAGTAAAATGCGCAAAGCGCAAGATAACATGGCTGCATCTCGTCCATACGCTGAGAATATGCGAGATGTGATCGGTCGCGTCGCACTTGGTAATTTAGAATTTCGTCATCCATATATGGTTGAACGTGAAGTCAAGCGTGTAGGTTATATCGTTGTCTCAACAGACCGTGGTTTGTGTGGTGGTTTAAATATTAATTTATTTAAAAAGGTACTTGTTGATGCGGGTACACACCAAACAGCGGGCGCCGATGTTGAATTTGCCATAGTGGGTTCTAAAGCTACGTCATTTTTTAACAATATCGGTGCTAAAATAGTGTCGCAGAAGTCTGGATTAGGTGACAATCCTTCACTAACTGATTTAATTGGTAGTGTTAAGGTGATGTTGAATGCCTATGATAGTGGTGAAATAGATAGATTGTTCATTGTATATAACAAATTTGTTAATACCATGACGCAAAAACCAACAATCGATCAACTTTTACCTTTGCCTAAGTCAGATGATGACGCATTTAAGCATAGCTGGGATTATTTATACGAACCTGATGCTCAAGTTTTACTTGAAAAACTGCTCGTTCGTTATACGGAATCGCAAGTATATCAAGGTGTGGTTGAAAATCTCGCCTGTGAACAAGCTGCTCGTATGGTTGCAATGAAAGCTGCAACAGATAATGCGGGTGACTTAATTGATGATTTACAATTGGTATATAACAAAGCGCGTCAAGCAAGTATTACTCAAGAATTGGGTGAAATCTGTGCTGGTGCAGCAGCGGTATAAACAAAAGTTCTTTGTTTATTTTATTAGTAAATAAGAGCACAAGATTAGAGGATTAAACATGAGTACAGGTAAAGTCGTCCAAATCATTGGCGCAGTTGTGGATGTAGAATTTCCACAAAATGCTGTACCTCAGGTATATGACGCGTTAAAAATAACTGAAGGTAACCTTAGTGGCTTAGTACTTGAAGTACAACAGCAACTTGGTGGTGGCGTAGTTCGTACTATCGCCATGGGTTCATCTGACGGTTTACGTCGTGGTCTGAATGTAGAAAACACAGGTGAGAACATCCAAGTTCCAGTAGGTACTGCAACTTTGGGTCGCATCATGAACGTATTGGGTGAGCCTATCGATGAAGCTGGCCCAATCGGCGAAGAAGAAAAGTGGTCAATTCACCGCCAAGCGCCAGCATATGCTGACCAAGCGATGTCAAATGAGCTACTTGAAACTGGTATCAAAGTAATCGATTTAGTTTGTCCATTCGCTAAGGGTGGTAAAGTTGGTTTGTTCGGTGGTGCTGGTGTTGGTAAAACCGTTAACATGATGGAACTTATTCGTAACATCGCGATTGAGCATAGCGGCTACTCAGTATTTGCTGGTGTAGGTGAGCGTACTCGTGAAGGTAACGATTTCTATCATGAAATGAACGATTCAAATGTACTTGATAAAGTATCACTTGTTTACGGTCAAATGAACGAGCCTCCAGGAAACCGTTTACGTGTTGCCTTTACAGGTTTAACAATGGCAGAGAAATTCCGTGACGAAGGTCGTGACGTATTATTCTTTGTTGATAACATTTACCGTTATACATTAGCCGGTACTGAAGTATCTGCACTTCTTGGTCGTATGCCATCAGCGGTTGGTTATCAACCAACACTTGCTGAAGAAATGGGTGTACTTCAAGAGCGTATTACTTCAACTAAGAAAGGTTCAATCACTTCAATCCAAGCGGTATACGTACCAGCAGATGATTTGACTGATCCCTCTCCAGCTACTACTTTTGCTCACTTAGATGCAACGGTTGTATTGAGTCGTGATATCGCTTCGCAAGGTATTTACCCTGCAATTGACCCACTAGATTCTACTTCTCGTCAACTTGATCCATTAGTTGTTGGCGCTGAGCATTACGAAACTGCCCGTGGTGTTCAATCAACATTACAACGTTACAAAGAACTTAAAGATATTATCGCCATCTTAGGTATGGATGAATTATCTGAAGAAGACAAATTAGCTGTGAATCGTGCACGTAAGATTCAACGCTTTTTATCTCAACCGTTCTTTGTTGCTGAAGTATTCACCGGTTCTCCTGGTAAGTATGTGTCACTTAAAAACACTATCAGTGGTTTTAAAGGCTTACTTGCAGGTGAATACGATGATTTACCTGAGCAAGCTTTTTATATGGTTGGTTCTATCGAAGAAGCAGTTGAAAAAGCTAAAAACATGTAATTTGCTTGGGCGTGTTAGGTTAACGTAAGTCATCGACTTATTAACGATCTAACCGCCTACTTTAGGAGGTCAAAATGTCAGCAATGACGGTAAATCTAAATGTAGTAAGTGCAGAAGAGAATCTATTCTCTGGACGTATTGAATCATTACAGATCACAGGTTCAGAAGGTGAACTAGGTATTATGCCTGGTCACGCACCTTTATTGACCTCGCTAAAACCTGGTATGGCTCGTATTGTTAAATATGGTGGCTCAGTAGATGTTATATATCTTTCTGGCGGCATGTTAGAAGTTCAACCAAATAACGTAACCGTATTAGCTGATATAGCGATACGTGCAGACGATTTGGATGAAAAAGAAGTATTAGAAGCTAAGCAACGTGCAGAAAAACACATGAACGCCCATGGCGGAGATGTTGGTTTTGCTGAAGTTGCGGCTGAATTAGCGCGAGTAACTGCGCAATTACGCGTAATACAAGCGTCTAATAAGAAAGTCTAACTTTACAGACAAAGCACTAAGTTTTAGTGACAGAAAAGCGATATTTACTTAAGGTATATATCGCTTTTTTTTGTCTTTAATATACTGGCTAATTAAGTCTTACTACACGGCCACTCGGTTAAATTTACTGAACCTTGTTAAACGATTAATCTTGATGATGTAAAATATATCAGATACTTATAGCGCTACATGGCTATAGTTTATCTGTTAAAACAAGGTTACAATATTTGTTATTACCATCAAAAACATAAATAACGGATATACTATGTCTCTTTCAGTTGTCATTCTTGCCGCGGGTAAAGGTACTCGCATGCGTTCATCACTCCCTAAAGTACTTCACGCAATTGCTGACAAACCTATGGTTAGCCATGTCATTAATGCTGCACGCCAATTAAACGCTGATAATATCTATATTGTCTATGGCTTTGGTGGTGAAGTATTAAAAGCGACAATAGCGAATAGTAGTGCAAATGATGATTTAACCTTTATTGAACAAAAAGAACAACTAGGTACCGGACATGCCGTAGATATGGCATCACCTTTCATTAAAGATAATGAAAATGTTTTAGTGCTTTATGGTGATGTACCACTGACCAAAGTTAGTACATTAGAAAAATTATTAGCGGTTAAACCAGACCATGGTATGGGATTACTAACGGTAAATTTAGCTGATCCTACTGGCTACGGTCGTATTATGCGTAAAGATAATGTAGTGGTTGGCATCATAGAGCAAAAAGATGCTTCGGCCGAACAGTTATTAATTACCGAAGCTAATACCGGCATTTTATTAGCAAATGGTGGCGATTTAAAACGTTGGTTAGCAAATTTGTCAAGTGACAATGCCCAAGGTGAATATTACTTAACTGATATTATTGCCGCATGTCATCATGAAGGTAAAACTATTGCTACTGCTCATCCCGATACCGAGATTGAAGTTGAAGGTGCCAATAATCGAGTGCAACTTGCTTCATTAGAACGAGCTTTCCAACTACGTGAAGCCGAAGCGTTAATGATAGCGGGGGCAAGCCTACGTGATCCTAACCGCATCGATATTCGTGGAAACGTAGTCATTGGAGAAGAAGTGCATATCGACATCAATTGTATTTTCGAAGGTGATGTTTCCTTAGCGAGTGGTGTGCAAATAGGAGCCAATTGTATTTTAAAAAATTGTACAATCGGCGAAAATAGCATAGTTAAAGCAAATAGTATTATCGAAGACGCCGTTGTTGGTAAAGACTGTTCTGTCGGCCCATTTGCTCGACTACGCCCCGGCTCTGTAATGAATAAAGACTCTCATGTTGGTAATTTTGTTGAAATGAAAAAAACAACTTTAGGAGCTGGTAGTAAAGCGGGACACTTAACGTATCTGGGCGATACGATTATTGGTCAGAATGTAAATATTGGCGCTGGAACCATCACTTGTAACTATGACGGCGTTAATAAGTTTAAAACTATTATAGATGACGGTGCTTTCGTCGGTTCAAATAGTTCGTTAGTGGCCCCGGTTACTATCGGTGCTAATGCCACCATAGGTGCAGGCTCTGTTATTGCTAAAGATGTAGCAGCCAGTGAATTAGCGGTTGCTAGAGGTAAACAAAGAAATATAACCGGCTGGCAAAGACCGACCAAAAAAAGCTAGGTTAATTGATATTTAAAATGAAAGGGGCGCAATATGTGCCTCTTTTTTATGTTCACTGATATTAATTAGGATTAATATCAGTGAAATAAATATTTATTGCCATAAAAGCATACTTTTGTTCTAATAGCTTAAGTTACTAAACGAAACTTATTCTGTAAGATAAGTGTCGAAACAAAAGATAAACTAATCGCATGTCAAAAAGAAACACCCAGCAGCGTCGCCACAGTATTATCTCTGAGCTTAATGAGCACGGAGAAGTAAGTGTCGATAGTCTTGCAAAAAAATTCGTTACTTCAGAAGTAACCATCAGAAAAGATTTAGCTGCGCTAGAAAATAGCGGATTATTGCTCAGACGCTACGGTGGAGCTGTGCCTTTGCCTAGAGATATTATTGAGCATAAGTCTGATAAAGTTTCGAAACGAAAGGTTTCAATTGCCAGTAAAGCGGCAACACTTATTCGTGATCATAACCGCATCATTATCGACAGCGGTAGTACGACTTCGGCCTTAGTGAAAGAGCTTAATAGCAAACAAGGTTTAATCGTAATGACCAACTCTTTAGCTATAGCTTCTGACTTGCATGCGCTTGAAAATGAACCGACATTATTGATGACCGGGGGCACTTGGGATACACATTCTGAGTCTTTTCAAGGTCAAGTAGCGGAAAGTGTCTTGAGATCTTATGATTTTGACCAACTTTTTATTGGTGCCGATGGTATCGATATAGAGCGTGGCACGACTACTTTTAATGAGCTTTTAGGGCTTAGCCGCGTGATGGCCGACGTCTCTCGTGAAGTTATTGTACTTGTTGAATCTGAAAAAATTAATCGTAAAATACCTAACGTTGAAATTCCTTGGCAAAATATAGACATACTGATCACTGATGCAGATCTGTCTGATGAACTCAAAGCCAAACTCTTAGAACAAGACGTTAAATTACTCATTGCAAAATAAAAGGAAAAAACTATGTGTGGGATCGTAGGTGCTGTAGCACAACGTGATGTAGCAGATATATTAGTTGAAGGGTTAAAACGCCTAGAATACCGTGGATATGACTCAGCCGGTGTTGCTATTATCGATAATAACAACCAATTAAACAGAGTACGCCGCTTAGGCAAAGTACAAGAGTTAGCAGACGCTTTAATAACAACCCCTTTATCAGGTGGAACAGGTATTGCTCATACGCGCTGGGCTACTCATGGTGCGCCAAGTGAAGTGAATGCTCACCCACATGTATCTAGTGAAAATATCGCTGTTGTTCATAATGGTATCATCGAAAATCATCAAAGTTTAAGAATACGTTTGCAGGGCTTGGGCTACGAATTTGTTTCAGAAACAGATACTGAAGTTATTGCTCATTTAGTTCATCTTGAATTGAAAACATCAGCGACCTTACTTGAAGCAGTACAAAAAACAGTTAAGCAGCTTGATGGCGCCTATGGCACAGTTGTACTTGATACGACCGATAAGAGTCGTGTAGTTGTTGCACGCTCTGGCAGCCCTTTAGTGATAGGTTATGGCGTAGGTGAAAATTTTATAGCCTCTGATATGATGGCGCTATTACCGGTCACCCGAAAGTTTGCTTTTCTTGAAGAAGGTGACGTTGCTGAAGTCACTCGTTTTGAAGTTAACGTATTTGATACTAACGGCGTACCCGTAAAGCGTGAAGCAAAAGAACAAGATATCAGTCAAGACAGTGGTGATAAAGGTGAATACCGTCACTACATGCTAAAAGAAACTTACGAACAACCTACGGCTATCCGAAATACTTTAGAGGGTCGCTTGTCTGGTAATGTGCTCGATATGAATACTTTTGGTGAAGGCGCGGATGAAATATTTAAGGGTATCGAACACGTACAGATTATTGCCTGTGGTACTAGCTACCATTCAGGTATGGTGGCACGGTATTGGTTAGAGTCGCTAGCGGGTGTTTCTTGTAATATAGAGATTGCTAGTGAGTTTAGATACCGAAAGTCTCATGTTCCTAAAAATGCCTTAATTGTAACTATCTCTCAGTCGGGTGAAACAGCTGATACTTTAGCGGCACTTCGCTTAGCAAAAGAGCTTGGCTATAAAGCCAGCTTAGTTATTTGTAACGTAGCCGGTTCATCTTTAGTACGTGAATCTGATCTCGCTTTCATGACCAAAGCGGGTGCAGAAATTGGCGTTGCTTCTACCAAAGCATTTACCACACAGTTAGTCGGCTTGTTAATGATGACATGGGCTATAGGTAAACATCACGGTATGAGTGAAACGGTTCAAAATGAAATCGCCAGTTCATTAATGGCTTTACCCAGTAAACTAGAAGAAGTCTTAGCATTAGCAAGTTCTATCGAAGATTTAGCAGAAGACTTTGCTGACAAACACAACGCTTTGTTTTTAGGTCGTGGCGACCAATATCCTATCGCTATGGAAGGGGCTTTGAAGTTAAAAGAAATCTCTTATATCCACGCTGAAGCATACGCCGCTGGTGAATTAAAACATGGACCATTAGCGTTAATCGATGCTGATATGCCTGTAATCGTTGTTGCGCCTAAAAATGATTTAATTGAAAAGCTTAAATCAAATGTTGAAGAAGTCCGTGCGCGCGGTGGCTTAATGTATGTGTTCGCTGACAGTGAAGCAAATTTTGCCAGTGATGATACGATGAAAGTTATTAATGTGCCGGTATGTGACGATTTAATCGCACCCATTGTTTATACGTTACCACTGCAATTGCTTTCATATTATGTCGCAATAATTAAAGGCACAGATGTTGATCAACCTCGTAACTTAGCAAAATCAGTTACCGTTGAGTAATAAGTCTTATATTAAAGAAAATTGTTGTTATCGATAAATAGGTTTGAGATCTAATCAGTAGATATGAGATCTTAATTATAAAGCGACTTACTCTTTTGAGTGGTCGCTTTTTTATTGGTCATAGATTCATTGTTAGGGTCTTTCATCTAATCTAGTCGAGTAATGACTTAAAATAAAATGCTTTAGTGCTTAAGGGGTTAATCTCGTCTGGAATTATAATTTTTTAGTCTACTAATCACTAATGCCACATAGCCGAGCTAATGTAGACACTAATTTGTCTTAATAAATAGTCCGCTTAACCTCCATTACACTTTTATCATTTTAGAAAATCACTCTTTATTTTCTACGATAACCTTGGTTGTTATCACAGCACTATTTTTATTTAAAAAAAAGTCATTAACGAGATTTTTCTCATTAATGACTTAGTTGATGCTTTACCTACAGCGCTTACATACAAATAAATATGACTATAGGACGGAATAAGCGCTTTTTATTTCTTAGAACTTGTAGCTAATACCAAAGGTAATACGACGGTCTGTTATACCTTGAGCACATAACATAGCCCCTTCATTAACACATGACTGTGTAATGTCTGACTCTGTTAAGTTGACAGCTTCAACACCAAGGTTTAAATTTTCATCGACGTCATAACTTACACTAGCATTAAGTTGTCCTCTGTCATGCGTTACGACAGGGAAGCCTAATGTAGAGTTAAGGCTAGCACCCGCTGCAGTATCTTCAGTGCGGAACGCATCACGCCACGTATAACGTAATCTTGCTGAAAGACCAAATTTTTCATAGTAAACAGCTACATTGTAAGCGTTTTCTGAAAAATCAAGTAAACCTCGTTCTGATGAATACGTGACAAAGTTTGCATCGTCATAAACACCTTGTATTGCATTAAGGATATCTGTTCCGCGTGACGCTGAAGTGTAAAAAGCTGAACCGCCTTTATACTCTTGTATGGTGTAGTTGGCGACAATGCCGAAACCTGATGCCCAACCTAAGTCTTCTTCGAAGCTGGAAAGGTCATACTGGACAGCCATTTCTATACCTGATTGAGTCGTTGTTGCAGTATCATTAAAAAGTGTTTCAACATCAACACACAAACCTGTGGTATTTGGATCTCCGATTGCATTAGGCTGAACCGCAGGGTTATAGATACCGCCTCCTGCACATGTAGGTCCAGGTTCACGCCAACCGTTTGCGTCAATTGCAGCACTTTCTAATTGAGTAACAAATAAGTTAGTACGTTCTTTTTTGAAATAGCCGATACTAACTACTGCTGCCTCAGCAAAATACCATTCAGCAGAAAGATCAAACGAAGTGACTTCTTCAGGTTCCAAACCAGCATTACCAATTTCGACAGATTGATTTTCGTTTGTACCAAATGATACCGAGGTATTTAAATCGCCAAAGTTAGGACGAAGAATGTCTTTACCCCAACCTAAACGTAAAACCACATCGTCAGTTACATCGGCAACTAAATTCAAACGAGGTAATGTATAACTATAATCACCTTTGTTTGTTGCTGGCGTTGCAACACCATTGACTACTGTATTACCTGTTGATGCAATATCTGTTGATATATGACGAACACCAAAATTACCACGGAACATTTTATATTCAAAGTTTGCTTGTGCGTATAGCGCATGCGTTTCTTCTTTTATTTTAAAAGCTGCGGTATCTGAAGGTGTTAGGTTTGAAAAGTCTTGGTTACCACCATGAGCAACAATAGCCGCTTCTAAGGTCGCTAACACACCGTCTGGGTCATTGAATGCTAAGTCTGGA
Organism: Colwellia sp. BRX10-1; assembly: GCF_014077545.1. Lineage (NCBI taxonomy): Bacteria > Pseudomonadati > Pseudomonadota > Gammaproteobacteria > Alteromonadales > Colwelliaceae > Colwellia > Colwellia sp. BRX10-1. Next base: position 21,457 of record NZ_JACGWC010000020.1, on the reverse strand, counting down.
TTAACAATAAGAAAATTTCTAAGGGCTAGTTCTCTGCCATCAGCATCACCAAAGTGGCTAGGACCAGCAACAAGAAGTTCTGAAAACAAAGCGCCGTTTGGACTATCAACCATTTTGCTGAAGCCACCAATACGATCAGATATTGATACTGCACTATGTTTTGTTTCATTGTAGCGATAACCGAAATCAACAGAAGTGATCATACTTTCATCGATAAAATAAGTGAAATCAGTGCGGAATGCATTTTCAGAATTATCTGTAGAGCTTCTACTTATGTCTACCTGATCTAGCACAACGTTATTTGGATTAAGTAAATCATCAACAGTTGGTGCGAATGGAGAAGCAAAATCAATACCAAATGCCAATGAGTCACCAGTTAAATCATAAATAAATGGCACACTGTTATCGTTACTCGAACCATCAAGAGGCGTCAGTGGGTTAGGGTTAATAAAGTTTAATTGAGTGTTTAATGAAGGGGTAACGGTATCAGAATTTGCTGTAGATAACTCTGCACTTACAAATAAGTTATTACCTTGCCATTCACCACCAAATCTAAAAACTTCGGTGTCTGTTACACGAGCACCAGTATCACTGTTAAAGCGTAAGTTTGGATCGTCGTCATCAACTGAATTGATTGGTTGAATTGTGCCTCTGGTAGCCGCTTGAATACTGCCTAGATTTACACCATCAAGAGAGCCAAAGTTTATTGTTTCAAACTGAGAAGGTAAAGTGTAGTTAAGTACACTATTAACACCTGAACCTTGTACTCGTGTACTTTCTTGACGACGCTCTTGGCTGGTAATAATAGCATCAAAGAAAAATTTTGTGTTGTCGTTAGGGGCAAACTCAAGAGTAGTGGCAATATTGGTTGTTTCATATTCAAAATTTTCTAATTCCTGATTAAGGAATTGAATGCCGAGAAAATCGAAATCTTGAGCTGCAGGTCTTTTAGTTGCTTGATCTTCTAATGTGCCACTTCTATAGACGTCAGCGTTAACATTTTCAACAAGGCTACCATCACGGTCAACGCGTGGACGAAATGACGTAGCTTCTTGTTTAGCGTAGCTACCACTTATAACAAATCCAAATTTACCTGAGTCAAGTTCCCAGTTATCTCCGTATGCTCCTGAGAATCTTGGCTGAACACCATCAGTGGTTAAACTACTGTCTTCACCTTGTAAGCGAAGTGATCCTAATGTCTCAGTCAACTCAAGAGGACGAATAGTACGTAAATTTACCGTGCCACCAATAGAGCCTTCGGTCGTTTTAGCTTCTGGTGATTTTGTTATTTCAACACCCGCGATAATGGCCGCAGAAAGATCTTCAAAATTCATTCCACTTCGTCCAGACCCTGAGCCGACTGTAGAAGCACCATTAATTTCAACACGGTTAGCGTTACTACCACGAATTTGAACACCAGTACCTATACCAGCTGTTCTTGTGATTTGAACGCCTGTTACGTTTTCAAGAACCTCTGCAAGGTTTTGGTCAGGTAGCTTACCAATATCTGTAGCCATAATGACTTCGACCAGGTTAGCTGTTTCACGTTTTTCTGCAAGGGCAGTCGTTAGAGAGCTTCGCATACCCGTAACCTGAATTACTTCAATTTCAGTTTCATTGTTTACTTGTGGATCTATTTCAGCTTCTTGTGCACTTACCGATGCTGCAAAATTCAGCGAGGTAGCTGAAAGAATCGCTAATGTTAATTTTGATAATTTTTGTCTCATATATTTCCCCTGTGTAGTTTTTTTGAAATTTGATTTGTAAACATCTCAAAAGCCACATCTTTAATTTATAAAAATCGTCCCCTAAACCTCCAACACCTTACAAGTAAATTACTTAGTACTGATAAGGAATTACTACAGATAGTTACAATAAAAATTGGAAAGGTCAATCTTTTGGTTATACAAAACAAGTGTAAATATGTGTTAATTGGTATGCCAATATTTGTTTTGTTGGTTACCAGGTTGTTTATTAATTGTTGTTTTATCTTGTAAGTCATTGAATAAACAGTTTTTGGTCGATTATTGTGCATTAGTAATAACGAATGTTTTTATTTTTATATGTATCTTTTATATTCTAATAAAATATAAAGGAGTCTATTTTATATATTGTAATGGTCTAAATAGGTTATGGTTGAATGTTTTTTGATCAACCATATGTTTTTTATTGGTTAACCAGGGGGCGGCGCACAATTGATTCAACAATAATCTATTAGATAATAGCCATTAAAGTGATGTTTATTAGTAACAATATAAACGTTATTGTAAAACTACAGCGCTTTGTATGAGCTAAAAATATAATAAATTATCATATAATGATAAGTATGTATTTAACAATAAATTTTAGTTAAAGGGTATTTAAATCAATCGCTTGGTTTTTATCTGACTGTTATAAATGAAATGGTTAAACTATAAAATAGCTTAGATGAATACGGATAACACCTATAAGCTTCATTGTTTTTAATAAGTTAAACCAACTCTATTACCAATAATTATTGATTGGTTGACACCTATTGTTGTTTTGGTTAGTATTTAATGGTTCCTTATTGTTTCGAGTGTTTCTAAGCAATAAGTTTGTATAGACACAAGACAAGCATACCGTGTTTATACCGAAATTATTAACCGCTTGAATATAAGGTTCGGTGTTCGGTTTATATACCGAGTATTACCCTAGGGCTTAGATAATTTAGCTAAATATACTCAAATAAAATAACATGCCCATCGATAAAGTGAGCAATGTTGCACTCAGATAAACAAACAATAATATTTTTAGGAGTTAGATATGACAAAACCTATTATAGGTTTCATCGGCCTTGGCCTTATGGGCGGCAACATGGTCGAAAACCTACAAACGCGTGGCTTTCAAGTAAATGTAATGGATTTAAATAAAGAGGCGGTTGCTAAGGTAATTGCTCGCGGTAATGCTACTGAAGTCACCTCAGCGAAAGAACTCGCAGAACGTAGTGATATAGTAATGCTTGCGTTAACAACTTCTGTTGTTGTTGAAAAGCTAGTTTATGCTGAAGACGGTATTTTAGCGGGTATTAAAGAAGGTGCTGTTCTGATTGATTTTGGTACTTCTATACCAGCATCTACTCGTAAGATTGGTGGAGATCTTGCCAAGAAAGGCGCAGGGATGATAGATGCCCCATTAGGTCGAACACCCGCTCATGCTAAAGATGGCTTACTTAATATTATGGCTGCTGGTGACTTAGATACTTTTAATAAAGTGAAGCCTATTTTAGAACAGCAAGGTGAAAATGTATTCCATCTTGGCGCTCTTGGTGCAGGTCACACGACTAAGCTCATAAATAACTTCATCGGTATGACTACGGTTACAGCGATGTCACAAGCTTTTGCTGTTGCTGATAAAGCTGGCGTTGACCGCCAACAGCTTTTTGATATTATGTCGACAGGTCCATCTAACTCACCGTTTATGGGCTTTTGTAAAAACTACGCCGTAGATGGTGTAAGTGATTTAGGTTTCTCTATCGCTAATGCGAATAAAGATTTAGGTTACTTTTTAGAAATGGTCAAAGACCTTGGTACTGTGTCACAAATTGCTGAAGGTACTTCTGCCAATCTAAATGCAGCAGTTGCTGCCGACATGGGTAATGGTAACGTGCCAGAAATATTTGACTACTTCCTTAAATTGGCGAAGTAATTTCAATGTATATCATGCTAAAGTGACGAATATTGTTTTAGCATAATGACGCTATTAGTAAGGCGACCGCACTGTTGTTAGATTTTAAGTGATGAGTTGATTGACGATATAGTTAAATAAAAGGCCTCTATTAAAGAGGCCTTTTATGTTTTACCTGATATAAAGTTATAATTAATTAAATATCGTTAGAGTGAGGAATTGAATAAAGTCCACGCTTTTCACTGTTTTTTTGTTTTATTTCTTCTAACGCTCTCGACTCGACGGCATCAAATAAGGCGTTTATTAGTCGGTTAAAATGACTGTGCATAGCAAGCCTTGCTTGAGGAGCGTCTCTTAATTTTAATGCCTGATAGATCGCTTTATGCTCTGCAAGTGTTTTTGAATTATCTTTACTGCAAACACTGTCATAATCTTTAATAATTTCTGGTGTTGATGAGCGAAGCTTCCAAAGATTTTGTACGGTTAAAATCATCGCGCTATTACGGGTAGCATTGGCTATAATTTGATGGAATTCTTTATCAGCGGCAGCAATAAACTGACTGTTTTCCATATCAACTAAGGTTTGATGTAAGCGAACCAATTCATCTTCGGTGATGGTTGTTGCCGCAATCGCTGCTACTTCACCTTCAATTAATGCTCTAGCTTGAGTAACCTCAAAAGCATTAATTTGCTTGTGTAAGCCCGATAATTGGTTAACCGGTTTTAAAACATAAACGCCGGAACCTGTTTTAACTTCAATTTTCTCACGAACTTCTAGGGCAATTATTGCCTCTCGAATCGTTGGTCTGCTCACTTTAAATGTTTCAGCTAATTCTCTTTCTGGTGGTAAGCGACTGCCTGCGGTGTAAATTTCAGAATCAATTAAAGCCTCTATTTTATCTACAATACCCCAAAATAGCCTGCGGTTGCTGCTCATATTATTTTCCTTAGCTAAATATAATAAAGTGATGCCCTATATAACTAATCATATAGCCTTCTGGCGCTTATGGCAAAACTATTAGGTGAGGAATTGTCTGTTTATTAATGTTTTGGTCTAGGTGCAAAGATAACTTCTGTATAAAGGTCTAGCGCTAAACTCAACTTTAATTATTACCAATTGAACGGTATTTGGTAATGTGATTTGGTTGACAATGGCTGTTGATATCAGTTAAATTAAATCGATTGTTAGTTAAAAGTACGATGTGAGCAGTTTTATTACATTAGTAATGGCGTTGGATAAGCCCGAAATGTAAAGGGAAGTGATACTTTTATTTTAACTAAATCCAATTAATACCAATATGTTGACGTTATTTAATAGTTATTAGTAAAAACGTTAAATTTTACACTTTAATTTCATAGGTTATTTTATGCAGCAAACTAAACTATCACCCTATCTACTGTGTTGTCTCACCATAACATTTTGCTTAATGTTAACAACAAACCAATTAGCGGCAAAAGAATGGTTAGTTGGCGATCAAACGGCGTATAAAAATGCATTGGAAAAAGTAAAGCCGGGTGACAATATTATCTTGTCTGACGGCATATGGAATAACTTTGAAATTTTGTTTAAAGGCGAAGGTACAAAACAAAAGCCAATAACACTAAAGGCACAAACAAAAGGTAAGGTTTTCCTGACTGGGCAATCAAATTTGAGGTTGTCTGGTAAGCATTTAGTCGTTTCAGGATTAGTTTTTAAAAATGGTTATACGCCTAGTAGTGCTGTTGTCGCTTTTAGAAGTAATAAAGAAAATTTAGCTTATCATTCACGGGTAACAGAAGTTGTTATTGATAACTTCAGTAATCCTGATAAGCGTGAGTCTGACTATTGGGTGGCTATTTATGGTCAATATAATCGTTTTGATCATAATTACCTCACCGGTAAACGTAATAAAGGGGTAACTCTTGCTGTTCGTTTAGATACAGTAGATAGTCAAGAGAATCATCATAAAATAGATCATAACTATTTTGGCCCTCGCCCTATTCTTGGCTCTAATGGTGGCGAAACTCTTCGTATTGGCACCAGCCATTATTCATTATCAAATTCATACACCTTAGTTGAAAATAATTATTTTGATCGCTGTGATGGTGAAGTAGAAATAATATCAGTTAAATCAGGACAAAATAAAATTCGTAATAATGTCTTTTTTGAGTCGAGAGGTACGCTGACCTTACGCCACGGTAATGGCAATATCATAGAAGGAAATGTCTTCTTTGGTAATGGCGTTGACCATACCGGTGGTATTCGAGTAATAAATAAAGAACAAATTATTCGTAACAATTATTTTGAAGGACTAACCGGTTATCGTTTTGGCAGTGGCTTTACTGTCATGAATGGCGTTCCTAATTCATCTATTAATCGATATCACCAAGTTGATAACGCTTTAATTGAAAATAATTCTTTAATTAATGTTGATCATATTCAGCTAGCAGCAGGAAGCGACCAAGAAAGAAGTGCGGTACCAATTAACTCTAAAGTACAAAACAACTTAATTTTTAATGATAATGGTCAACAACCTTTTACGCTATTTGACGATGTAAGTGGCATTAAATTTAAAGGCAATATTGCAAATACTGTCGCGCTAGAAAAGCTAGCATCAGGTATTAGCCAACAGAATATTGAGCTTAAGCGTGCAGCTAATGGCTTGCTTTACCCTACCGACAAAAAACTTTTGGCTAAGGGAGCTAAAAAGAGTTTATCACCCGTTTTAAAATCAGCAACAGGTCCAAGTTGGTACAAGAAAACTGATGGCTTAGTTGCCTTTGAATCGGGTCATACTATTAATGTTAAAGCAGAAGACGATGCTTTATTTAATGCTGTGGTTTCAGCAAGTAATGGCGATGTCCTTATATTGGCTGATGGAAATTACGATGTTAGAAAGATGATTGATATTAATAAAACGGTATCGATTAAAGCGCAAAATCAAGGCATGGTTAAGGTAACTTTTCAGCGTTCTACCTTATTTCAAATTTCTGATGGAGGTAGCTTAACTCTTGATGGCTTGAATATAAATGGTAGCAACAGTCCCGATGCTTCAGGTAATACCTTAGTTCGTTCACAGAAATGGGGAATGGTTTATAACTACCGTTTTGTTATGCGTAATAGCAAGGTGAGTGGACTTGATATTAATCATTCGTTTCATTTTTTTGACGCGGGTAATGGTTCGTTTGCTGATTATATTGAGTTAACTAATAACCAATTTACCGATATCACCGGTGATTTTCTTCGCTTAAACAAAGAAATTGAAGACTTAGGTATTTATAACGCGGAATATGTCATTTTAAAAAATAACACTTTTGATAATGTACAAGGTGCTTTAGTTAACTTATATCGAGGTGGCACTGACGAAAGTACTTTTGGTCCTCATTTAGCGATGTATAAAAACGCTATTAACAATAGTGGTAATGGTAAGCGTAATAAAACTGGATCGAGTCTTTACTTGCACGGTGTACAGGTTACCAATATCGACAATAATACTTTTACTGATACTGCTGAGATCATTATTGAACATACCGTAGGCGAACCAAAAACAGCTATAAATGATAATAACTTTAAGGGTACAGCAGCGCCTAATGTGAAAGAGCTACATGCCGCAGGCCCGCATACCGCTGTGCTATTAAACAACAAGCAATCTAACTAAGAGCTTCTCTATGAAAATTTCTAATCCAATGTCATTTTATTCACCAATATGGTGTTCAGCAAAAAAGGGGCTATTTCTTATTTCCATGCTGATTACCGCGGTACTGGCAAGTAATAAGGTGATGGCATATACGAGCCCTAATCTTGTTATTACCACTGCGGATGTCGCTGATATGCGTGGTGCTATTGAACAAAATGGACAGTTTACCGAAGCTTTTGTTGCTAATAAATTATTAGTTAATAAGCAAATAACACAAGTGATAACTGTACCTCTACCAAAAGATGGCGGCGGCGGTTATACCCATGAGCGCCATAAGAAAAATTATAAATTGATGTACGATGCAGGGATTATTTATCAATTAACGCAAGATGAAAAATATGCAAATTACGTACGTGACATGTTGCTTGAGTATGCAAAGCTCTACCCTACTTTACCTTTGCATCCAAAAAGAAAAATGGGTAAACAAAACCCAGGTAAACTCTTTTGGCAAAGCTTAAACGAAGCGATGTGGTTGGTATATACCAGTCAAGCTTACGATTTAATTATACCTTCTTTAACATCTGCTGAAAAATCGACCATTGAAAAAGGGCTATTTCATCCTATTGTAAAATTTTTATCTGTCGATTCTCCTGAAACATTCAATAAAGTTCATAACCATGGTACCTGGACAACGGCTGCTGTTGGTATGACAGGTTATGTATTAGGTGAGTTGGACTGGGTAGAACAAGCGCTTTATGGTTTAGATAAATCTGGCAAGGGCGGATTTTTAAGACAGTTAGATGAGCTTTTCTCTCCCGCAGGTTATTACAATGAAGGTCCTTATTACCAACGTTTTGCGTTACTGCCGTTTATTACCTTTGCTAAGGCTATTCAAACCAATCAACCTGAACGTAAAATTTTTGAATACCGTGATGGAATCGTATTAAAAGCGATTGATACGACGATACAATTAAGCTACAACAATTTATTCTTTCCAATTAATGATGCGATTAAAAGTAAGGGTATCGATACTATTGAGTTAGTTAATGGTGTTGCCATAGCCTATGGTTTTACAAAAGACACAGGTTTACTTGATATTGCTAACCTGCAGAAACAGATTTTATTAACTGGCGACGGTTTAAAAGTGGCAAATGCTTTAGATAATCATCTAGCTACGCCTTATAAATTTAAGTCGGTTGCCTTTGGTGATGGTAACGATGGCGAGCAAGGTGCCTTAGTGATCATGCGCCAAAATGTTGGTGGAGAACAAGCGGTACTGTTTAAACCCGCCGCGCAAGGTTTAGGTCATGGACATTTTGATAAACTGACTTGGCAATTTTATGATAAAGGTGAAGAGATAGTCTCAGATTACGGCGCTGCTCGATTTTTAAATGTTGAAGCTAAATTTGGTGGGCGATATTTGCCAGAAAACCAAACATGGGCTAAACAAACTGTTGCGCATAACACCGTTGTTGTTGACGAAAAATCACATTTTAATGCCAATGTTGCCGTGGGTAATGCCAATTACCCTAAACTGGTGTTTTTTGAAAAAGATACTAATGTGACGATCAGTTCTGCACGTATCAATAGTGCTTATGACGGTGTTTCATTAACTCGCACCATAGCGTTAATAAAACTGCCAGAGCAGGAACAATCATTGGTTGTTGATGTTTTTGATGTTATGTCAAAGCAAGCACATCAGTATGATTTACCTGTCCATTACAAAGGTCATTTAATTAGCACAAGCTTTGACTTAAACACCCATTTAACTAGCTTGCCAGTCCTTGGCAAAGAAAATGGCTATCAACACTTATGGTTAAAAGCACAAGCTCAACCCAAGGCTGGCTTATCTCAAATTACTTGGTTAAATGATAATGGTCGGTTTTACACAAACTCGATCGTTATGGACGGTGATGCTTCCTTAATCTTTACTCAGATTGGAGCCAACGATCCGCTCTTTAACTTACGTAACGAAAATGCCTTTATCAACCGTAAAACAAAATCTAAGAATCATACCTTTGTTAGCGTATTAGAGCCGCATGGCGAATATAACCCATCAAAAGAATTTACCATCGCAGCCGTAAGCAGTGTTGAAACATTATCACATCAAAAGATTGATGATATTGATGTGGTAGAAATCATGCTTAGTGGCGATAAACATTATCTATTAGCGTTTAATGCAACTGAAAAAAATCAACGCAATGCATTTTCATTTAATGGCTCAAAATATAAATTTGATGGCCGTTTTAAATTGTTCGAAATTAAAAAATAGAGGTCAACCATGAGTCAAAGTGAAAATTTTTCATTTGGTAATGAAACAGAAATAGAAGATATAGGCGGCGGTTTAAAGCGTCAAATGTTGGGTTACAACCATGAGTTGATGGCAGTTAAGATCTGGTTTGAAAAAGGTGCCATTGGTTACAATCATGCTCACCGGCACTCTCAAGTAACCTATGTTGTTGAAGGAGAATTTCACTTTAACATTAATGGTGTAACTAAAATATTAAAGCCAGGTGATAGCTGTATGATACCACCCCATGCTGACCATGGTGCGACTTGCCATACCGGTGGAATTTTAATTGATACTTTTAGCCCTGCTCGGGAAGATTTTGTCGAAGAAGGTGCTTTTGATCATATTCACAATAAGGAAAGCAGCTAATGAAACTTAAAAATCTCCGTTGGTGGGTTATTACGTTAATCGCAATCGCCACCATAATTAACTACATTGATCGATCTGCACTTGCTGTATTGTGGCCAGACATCGTTGAAGATTTATTTCCTGATGAATCAGCTTTTGAACGAAAACAAATCTATGCAAATATTTCCATGGTTTTCATTTTATCTTATGCTTTTGGTCAAGCAATTTTTGGCAAGATATTTGATTGGATCGGTACTCGTTTAGGCTTTGTGTTATCTATTGGTGTTTGGTCTCTTGCCACTGCCGCTCACGCATTTGCACAGGGTGTACTGAGTTTCAGTATTTTTCGCGCTATATTAGGTGTTGCGGAAGCTGGAAACTGGCCCGGTGCAGCTAAGAGTAATGCCGATTGGTTCCCGACAAAAGAACGTGCCTTAGCACAAGGTATCTTCAACTCTGGTGCTGCTATTGGCGGTATCATTGCTATTCCGTTAGTGGCCTATTTGACCGTTTATTTCAGTTGGCAAATGGTCTTTGTTGTTATTGGTTTGGTTGGTTTATTGTGGCTTATTCCTTGGATTATATTGGTAAAGGCGCCACCTAAATCACATCCTTGGATCACCGATGAAGAACGCGCATATATTTTAACGGGTCAACGAAATACTAATGTTGATGATTCTTCAACGGAAGACGAATATAACCCAAGTATGGGTGAATTACTGTCACGTAAAGAAAGTTGGGGCGTAATTATTGCTTCAGCGGCTATTGACCCTATTTGGTGGCTATTTGTTTTTTGGATCCCTATTTACCTTAACGAAGTGTATGGCATGGATGTTAAAGCTATTGGTATCTACGGATGGGTACCTTATGTGGGTGCTATGTTTGGTGCTTGGTTTGGTGGTCTTCTTGCACAGAATCGTATAAAGGCAGGCTGGAATATTGATAGAACTCGTAAGTTAACCATTACTTTGGGTTGTTTGATTATGTTGCCAGCACTATTAGCGATGGCAAGCCCTGGTGGACCCACTACAGCGGTAATGATTATGGCTGTTATCTTATTTGGCTTCCAAACCGTTATCAGTAATCTTCAAACATTACCTAGTGACCTTTTTGGTAAAAAATCTGTAGGTACACTCGCTGGATTTTCAGGCATGGCGGCAAAATTTGGCGCATTAGGCTTAACAGCGTTAGTGCCTATTTTAACTGCTGATGGTAACTACACCCCTGCTTTTGTTATCGGTGCGTCTTTAGCTATTATTGCAATGGCCGCTGTTTGGATTCTTATTCCCAAAATAGAACCATTAAAACCTAAAGCTTAAGCATGTAATCATCCGGTAATTAGTTACCGGATAAATTTTAATTAAAATTAATAAGGCTATGTAAATGAAGAACATTTATTTATTCGGCGAATGTATGATTGAATTGATGCCTGCTGCACAAGATCAGTCATCTACTCTAATGAAACAATCGTTTGCCGGAGATGTTTTTAACACAGCTGTTTACCTAAAACGCACTTTTGCTGACATGAACGTGCATTTAGTTACCGCTGTTGGTCAAGACCCATTTAGCCTTGATATGCTCCAATACTTTGAGAATGAAAATATTGGCTGTGATTTTGTGTTTAAATCGACAACAAAAATCCCAGGTTTATACTCTATTCAACTTGATGAGCAAGGTGAACGTAGTTTCACCTATTGGCGTGAAAACTCTGCTGCTCGCCAAGTAATGCAACACATTGATGATGAAGTGATAAGTCAATTAGCAAAAGGAGATATGTTTTTTTTCTCCGGTATTTCTTTGGCTGTTATTGAGCCAAGTGCTAGAGCAGCATTCTGGCTTTTAATTGATCAATTAAAAGCCGCAGGAGTACAAATTGTATTTGACCCTAATTACCGTCCTCGTATGTGGAGTGGCGCCAAAGAAGCTCAAGAGCAGTTTGAATTAGCCTTACAAAAATCAGATTTATCTTTGCCTGGTGTTGATGATTTTCAACAATTATTTGGCATGACTACCGTTGAAGAAGTTAATCAATACTGTCAGCAATTTGGCTTAACTGAATTAATCATAAAAAATGGCGAGCAAGGCATTTTAGTTGTCGTTGACGGCGAAACGTCTCAATTTGCCATCACCCCAGTAGAAAATGTGGTTGACACGACGTCTGCTGGCGATTCATTTAATGGCGTTTACCTTGGTGCTCGTATTGAGGGGTACTCAGTAAATGACTCAATCTCCTTAGCATCAAAAGCCGCTGGCTTTGTAATACAACATAGAGGTGCTATTGCACCAGCAGATGAGTTTAATCGGTTTATAAAAACTCAACTCGAATTAGTCTAAAAATTTAATAAGGATCATTCATGAAATCATTTTCCACACTGATGGGAAAGCAGACTCTGCTACCTATAATTCAAGCAGACAATGTTGAACAAGGACTTAATATTGCTAAAGCTATGGCCGCCGCAGGTATTGGTTTAGTTGAAGTGGTACTGAGAACGCCAGCATCACTTGATATTATAAAAGCCATTAAGCAAGAACTACCCGAATTAAAAGTAGGTGCTGGTACGGTGCTTGACGCTAATGTTTTAAAGCAAGCACTCGACGCGGGTAGTGATTTTATTATTACGCCAGCAGTATCAAGTCAATTACTGACTGTTTTAGCTAAATGTACGGTTCCGGTACTTCCTGGAGTATCTAATACGGCAGATATACTTTTAGCAAAGGAATTTGGCTATAACGAGCTCAAATTATTTCCTGCTTCATTATCTGGAGGTGCTCCGTTTTTAAAAGCTATGGGGTCAGTTTTTAAAGACATATCTTTTTGCCCAACTGGCGGAATTAAGCAGAGTAATCAAGATGAATATTTAGCATTAACCAATGTATTTGCTGTCGGTGGCACTTGGATTGCTGATGCTAACTGGGTAGAATCGGGGCAATGGTCTAAGATCACAGCTGCTTGTTTAACTGCCCAAGGAATTAATTAATATGAAGAGTTTATCAGATCTAGTCAATAGTGGTTTTGTCTTCGGTGAAGATGTTAGCGTGCTTTTTGATTATGCTAAAAAAAATAAGTTTGCTTACCCTGCGGTTAATGTCATTGGTACTAACTCTATTAATGCAGCACTCGAAGCGGCCAGTGAAATAAACTCACCTATTATTATTCAATTATCATATTCGGGTGCGGCTTTTTTTATTGGTAAAGGGCATAAACTTTCACCTATGGATGCCGCCATTGAAGGCGGTGTTATCGCGGCAAAATATATTAAAGCCGTGGCTAAGTTTTATGATATTCCTGTCATCATTAATACCGACCATGCTTCTAAAAAGCTCTTACCTTGGATTGATGGCTTATTAGCGCACAGCGAGGCACATTTTAAAACAACGGGCGAACCATTATTTAGCTCGCATATGATTGATTTATCTGAGCAAACATTAGTCGAAAATATTGATATTTGTGCTCGTTATCTTAAACGCATGACAGCAATCGGTATGACCTTAGAAATTGAGCTCGGCTGTACAGGCGGCGAAGAAGACGGTGTCGATAATACTGGCCTTGATGCTTCATTACTTTATACCCAACCCGAAGATGTTGCTTATGCTTATGAGCACTTAAGTCGTGTCAGTGATTCATTCACCATTGCGGCTTCTTTTGGTAATGTGCATGGCGTTTATAAGCCTGGTAATGTGCAATTAACGCCTAAGATATTGAAAAACTCTCAAGCCTTTGTTGCCGAAAAATATGCTTTGGGACATAACGCGCTGAACTTTGTTTTTCACGGTGGATCAGGGTCTGCACCAGCAGAAATCACTGAAGCTATTGGTTATGGTGTCATCAAAATGAATATAGATACCGACACACAGTGGGCAAGCTGGAAAGGGGTTGCTGACTATTATCAAGACAATAAAGCTTATCTGCAAAGCCAAATAGGTAACCCTACGGGTGACGATAGTCCTAACAAAAAATATTACGACCCACGTGTCTGGTTACGTAAAGTCGAACTGTCGATGGCTGAGCGTTTAATCCTTTCATTTAAAGAACTTAATTGCCTTAATCGGTATAAGGGAGGCTTATGAAACGCTTAGTTCATTGTTTAGAAAACGATAAGGTTGATATTGAACTTATTCTGTTAATTGATACCATTTTAACAGCCTGTAAAGAAATTTCTTTTAGAGTGGGACAAGGCGCATTGTCAAATGTGCTGGGCTCTACCTTAGATGAGAATATTCAGGGTGAAACGCAAAAAAAATTAGACATCATCAGTAATCAGTTACTTAAAGATATGTTGTTAGAGAGTGGTCGCGTTAGAACCATTGCGTCTGAAGAAGAAGACTCGGTGGTTGCGGCAATCGAAGGTGCCCCTTATATTGTCGCCTTTGACCCACTTGATGGCTCTTCTAATATTGATATTAATGGTCAAATAGGCACGATATTTACCATCTATCGCGCCAAAGACGACGTTCCGGCAACCAGCGAATTACAATTTGCTCAACAAGGAACCGAACAAGTATGTGCGGGCTATGTGTTATATGGTCCCTCGACCATGCTGGCGCTGACCACGGGCGGTCCGTCGCGTTTATATACCTTAGATAGAACACAAGGCTGCTACTTACTGACCACCGCACAACTGGAAATACCGACACAGACAGCAGAGTTTGCGGTCAATATGTCAAACTTTACTCAGTGGTCATCGGGCTTTACCGATTACATTAATGCATTACTGTTAGGCAATGAAGGCCCGCGCGCTAAAAAATATAACATGCGTTGGAATGGCGCTATGGTGGGTGATGTTCATCGTGTTTTGTCTCGTGGTGGTATTTTTTGCTACCCCAGCGATACTAAAAATGCTCAGCAACCGGCTAAATTACGTTTGTTGTATGAAGCCAATCCCTTAGCCATGCTTGTTGAAAATGCTCAGGGTAAAGCTTTTACTGAACACGAGCGTATCTTAACAATCATACCATCGCATATTCATCAACGTGTTGCGGTGATTATGGGCTCAACGGAAGAAGTTGATGCATGTTTAGGGTATTTAAAGCCAACGCCCTAATCAGTTGTAATGATTTTTTCGTATAAATATGACCGATAGCTAAAGGTTACGCTATCATGTGACTTTGTAGTCAGTCTCCTCTTTTAAATTAGGATATAACGGGTATGTTACCAAGCACCCCTGAGTGGAAGTCACTCGTCAATCATTATAATAAAAACGTACCGGTACAAATGCGCGATTTATTTACGCAAGATACGGAACGTTTTAATAATTTTTCACTTTCTGGCGCGGGAATAATGCTCGATTATTCGAAAAACCGCGTTACTGATGAAACCATGCACTTACTCATGAATCTGGCACAATCATCCGGTTTAGTCGATAAGCGTGCTCAGATGTTTAATGGCTCAGCGATTAATACCACTGAAAATCGTCCGGTATTACATACCGCGTTACGTAACTTTTCAGGGAGCGCTGTCTATGTTGATGGTGTCGATGTGATGCCACAAATACAGACAACGCTGGCTAAGCTCGAAATTTTTGTTAATGATATTTCATCAGGTAAAAAAGTAGGCTATACCGGCAAAGCATTTACGGATGTGATTAGTATTGGCATTGGCGGGTCTTTTCTTGGACCTAAAATAATGTCAGAGGCACTAAAGCCTTATCAACAAAGCCAGTTAAACGTCCATTTTATTGCGAACGTTGACGGTTGTCACATTCATGATGTGCTTGCTAAAGTCAATCCTGAAACGACGCTCTTTATTACGTCATCTAAAACATTAACTACCCAAGAAACACTGCGTAATACCCTAACAGCACGTGATTGGTTTGTTGCTACTGCCACCACCGAAAACGTTAAACATCACTTTGCCTGTGTGTCGTCTAATGTTGAGGCCGCGCAAGAATTAGGTATAGATAAAGATAATATTTTTCCGATGTGGGATTGGGTGGGAGGACGTTATTCGGTCTGGTCTGCGATTGGTTTACCTTTAGCTTTAGCGATAGGTTTTGAGCATTACCGTGACTTTTTACAAGGTGCGTTTGAAATGGATGAACATTTCACCCAGGCGCCACTTGAAAAAAACCTCCCGGTTATTTTGGCATTATTAGGTATTTGGTACCGAAATTTTCATGGCGCGCAATCACAGGTTTTATTACCTTATTACCATTATTTACGGGGTTTACCGGCTTATATCCAACAGTTGGATATGGAGAGTAACGGAAAATCTATTTCACTTGATAATAAATCGATGTCTTATGATACTGGGCCGATCATTTGGGGAAGCGAAGGGACCAACGGTCAGCACTCGTTTCATCAACTTATTCATCAAAGCAAAACCCCTATTCCTGTTGATTTTTTGATGCCGTTATTCCCCTTTCACGAGATGGGGAATCATCATGACATGCTGGCGTCTAACTGTTTTGGTCAAAGTCAGGCCTTAATGGCAGGGCAAAGTCTCGAAGAAGTGAAAGCGGCAATGAAAAAAGCGAACTGTGATGTATCAGAGATTCAAAAGCTGTCTACACATAAAGTTATGGAGGGTAATAAACCCAGTAACACGCTTTTATTTGAAAAGTTAACACCTAAGGTGCTTGGCAGTTTAATTGCTATGTATGAGCATAAAGTGTTTGTGCAGGGGGTTATTTGGAAAGTGAACTCTTTTGACCAATGGGGGGTTGAATTAGGCAAATCGCTGGGTAATAAAGTACTAACAAAAATAACTGACCCCAGTGAAACGCTAGATATGGATGGCTCAACGAATGCCCTTATTAAGCTTTACAGAGCTCGCTAAATGCTCAAGCTTAGCCAATAGTCGACTATTAGCGCTAGTTTTTTAGCGCTAATTTTTGCTATATTTAAGTGGGATTTATATATTTTATTATCTGCATCTATCAAAAATTAGAAAGTTTGATATTTTAAATATTCGGGATATAAAGTTAAGTAGTCGCACCAAGAACTAAAGCTACGGTATTGAAAACGTTTATCTGTGGCGGTGTACCATTTCGATTCACGAAGTGCCTGTAATCGAAATTTAATTTTGTACCCGTCGATTGCAACATAACAGGCAAGGTTTTCAGTCGTGTTGTTTTTTATTTTAACCTGTGCAAATCCGTCTAAATTACGGCCATAAATAGTTTTTGTTTTTGGCTTCGCATGGACGATATTTGTTAATAACAATATTAATACAGCAAAAAATAGGGTGATGAGTAAGTTTTTCATTAAATTTACATTATTTTCTTTAGATAATAAGGAAGTATTAGCTATTTGATATTCTTTACAAAAGTATAGCTGACTTATTGTGTAGAGTGAAAAGTGATTTAATATTTAAATAAAAAGAACATTTTTTTTTATATACCATTGAAAGCTCTCCCTATTGGCACCATAACTATTTATAACATTATATAAGCGCTAAAATTTTTAAATGAAAAGCGCATGCATTAAAGAGAAGAATATTATTATGGCTAACGTCGTTCCAGTAAGAAAAGATCAACACCAGAATTTAAAAGTTACTACTAAACGTGGCTTAGAACATATTGAGAAGCAACACATTGCTCCAATTACCGCAGCAGAATATACCAAAGCTGCTAACAGCTTTCCTATCTTCTTAGTTAAACAGCCTGAGGGCTCAAGCTTCCGCAGTATCGTTATGCTAGGACTAGAAGCTGGCGAAAACTTATACTATAAAGATGAACGTTGGACTGGTACTTACTTACCACACGGTGCATCTATGATGCCGTTTGGTTTAGGTATAGACCCAGATAAAGAAAAAACGTTAACGACTTATATCGATTTAGACAGTGCTTATGTAGGCGATGATAAAGATAATGCCTTGTTTGACGCTGAAGGTTTGGTTACCGATTTTTATAAAAACGTTCAAGAATCATTAGGCCGTTTATATGAAAATGAAACGATGACAGAACGATTCATGGTTGAATTAGCTGAAAATGATTTATTGCGAGAATTAGAATTGCATATTAATTTCAGTACCGGCGAAAATAAAAAACTGGTTGGTTTATTTGGCATTAATGAGAAAAAACTTCAGGAACTTAGCGAAGCTAAAGTTTTAGATTTCCATAAACGAGGTCTATTTATTCCGATTCATGCGATGTTAGGATCGATTGGTCAAATTAATCGTTTAGCTCAATTACGCAATCTATCTGATAGTGAGCAAAAAGTAACGGCTATTCAAATACAATTTGCTAAAGAAACTGCTGAAGCGTAATCGCTTAACGGTTTTAAAGAGAAGAGCCTTATGGCTCTTTTTTTATATCTAAATAAACGTAATGTTATATTTTGGGATATACTCATTTTTTAAACTTTTCCATGGAGAGTACAGTGGCTATTCAACTTCCTTTTTCCCATTTAAGTCAATGGCAACAGATCGCTTTTTCTGCTGCATTATTAGAGCGAATGATCCCCAATTATAAAGTTTTTTCTGAACATGCAGATTTTGGTGAATTTTCAGTATTACGTAATCAATTAGAGCTTATCTGGCAGTGGCTTGATAAAAATAATCGTTGTAAAATAAATTATGAAGCACAAATAAATAAACTGGAGCCACAAATACCCGATCCAGAAGGTTTTGATTTTTTTGGGGTATTTCCAGCCATTGATGCAACTATGGCAACAATGTCACTTTTACAGGCGATGCAAGATAAAGAGGTAGAAGGCGCTGAAATTGTCTCACGATTATCAGAGAATAGCGTAACTTATTATGTTGAACTGATGATCGCTGATCAAAGAGACGCTAATGACGACAGTGACATTACGACTAAAGAAATAGAACAACACCCATTAATGGAGTGGGAGTTTGATACGCAAAATGAGCTCTATTACGCACTAAAAGATTCTCCTGAAAATAAAGAAACCTGTATTAAAATTAAAGCGATGGTTCTTGAAGAAGGATTATCCAATTTAGGCATTGAAATTACTTAGGATGCACAATCTACTTATTAGAATAACTAAACAATTAGAATAACTAAACAATTAGGATAAAAGATGAAATTATTCCACACTATTTTGATGACGGTAGCCTATCTATTTGCCTCTTTAGCTTTTGGTAATCCTGCAAATACGCTTGAACAAAAAAATCAAAATATCGAAAAATCGATTAATAAGGCAATGAATACTTTTCAAGTGCCTGGTGTTGCTGTTGCTATTATTAAAGATAATAAAGTGGTGATGAGTAAAGGTTTCGGTTTAACTGAATATGGTAAAAATAATAAGGTTAATGGCGATACTCTTTTTGGTATTGCCTCTAACACTAAGGCGATGACCGCAGCGTTATTAGCCAATTTGGTGGATCAAGGGAAATTAACATGGCAAACAAAGGTTATTGATATACTCCCTGAATTTCAAATGCCAAACGCTTACGTGACTCGCGAGTTTACCCTACTCGATTTATTATCACACAACAGTGGTTTAGGCCTAGGTGCAGGCGACCTGATGATTTGGCCAGGTACAACGTTAACCAATAAAGATATTATTAAAGGCTTAAAGCATTTACCCGAGGTTTCAAGCTTTCGCAGTGAGTTCGCTTACGACAATTTAATGTATGTTATTGCCGGTGAGATCATCGCAAAAGTTACCGGTAAAACTTGGCAAGAAAATATTAAAGAAACTATTTTTAAGCCGTTAGGGATGAAGAATACTAAAGCAAAGTTTTCACTGATTTCAACAGACAACAAAAATGTTGCTCGTGCTCATGTTCCGTTAGATGGCAAGCTAAATGTGGTTGGTGGTAACTTCTTAGAGCAGTTTTCTTCAGCGGGATCTGTTGCCTCAAGTGTTAATGATATGTCTTTATGGCTCAAAGCGCAGTTAAACCAAGGCGTTTACGGTGATAACAAAAAACTTTTTAGTGAACGTCAAAGCCACAACATGTGGCAAATGCGAACAATATTACCGGTATCAGCTACCGCGACAAAAAATGATAAAACCCATTTTTCTGGTTATGGTCTAGGTTGGTTTTTAAATGATTATCACGGTGTAAAGTTAGTTCATCACAGTGGTGGCATTCTAGGTATGGTCTCTAAAGTTGTTTTAGTTCCAGAAGAAAACTTAGCGATGGTTATTTTAACCAATCAGCAATCGGGATATGCTTTTAATGCGATTTATCATCAAATATTAAATGAATATTTAGACTTGCCTGAAAAAGACTGGGTGGATTTCTATGCGACGATGAGTGAGCAACGAAAAAGTGCAGAAAAAAATCGTTTAGCAGAAGCCGCCAGTAATGTTGATAAAAATTCACGTCATTCTTTACCTTTAAAAGCTTATGCACAAACCTATCAAGATAATTGGTACGGTGATATTGCGATTAACTATGCAAATAATGCTTTAAGCATGCAGTTTGGTCATACACCGGCATTGCGCGGTGTATTAGAGCATTATCAACATAATACTTTTATTGTGCGCTGGGATGATAGAACCTTGGAAGCCGATGCTTTTGTTAATTTTAATCTGAATCCGGATGGTTCAATTAACGAGATAACAATGCAAGCTGTGTCGCGCGCAACCGATTTTAGCTTTGATTTTCATGACTTAAAGCTTAAACCTAAGCAGTAAGCGTTTTATTGATAATGTTAAGCTGGGGGCGTTTAAGGTTAACTCCCAGCGATAAACGAAGGTTACATTTTTTGATATAAACGATAAGCGACTTGTCCGGCTATTTTTTCTTTTAATAGTGTCCAGTTCATGGGCAGCTGTTGGTTATTTTGTTCACTTTCCATTTCTATATAAATCAATGCGTTGTCAGCCAAACTATGTTGGTCTAATCGTTTGGCCGTTTGCTCAACTAAATTTTTGCGAAAAGGCGGATCAATAAAGACAATATCAAATTTGCTGATATTTTTTTCAATGAAACTCAGCGCATCACTATTTACTATCGAGATATTAGCTGATTTCAGTAAACGTTGGTTTTCAAGTAATTGCTGAGCCGCCGCTTTGTTTAATTCTACGAAGCTAACATGGCTTGCCCCTCGTGATAATGCCTCAAAACCCAAACCACCAGAGCCAGCAAAGCAATCTAAACAGAGACTGTCTTGAATAAAAGGCATTAACCAATTAAAAACGGTTTCTTTTACCCTATCTGTGGTGGGTCTTAAACCTTCTGCCATTAAAACAGGCAGCTTTCGGCCACGGTGTGATCCGCCAATAATACGAATACTGCCTTTATTGTTAGGTTTTGCTGATTGTTTACGTTGTTTGTTCATATCTTACTCAGCTTTTGTTTTTTGTATTGTTTTTAGGTGCTACTATAGCGAGGATTTTATCCTTGTTTAGTGAACTATTGCCATCAAAATGATGGTGCAGAGAAGAATTTATTGTTATGTCAAAGAAAAAAGGTCTATTTTCCTGGTTAGGTTTGGGACGTCAGCAAGAAGAAGCTGTTGAAGAAGTTACAGATGTTGTTGAAACATCAGTAGAAACATCTGATGTTTCTGAAGAAAAAATCGCAGAGAATGTTGAAGAAATTCAAGGTGAAAGCCTTGTAATCGATGACATTGTTGTAGACAATAATCTTGCAGATACAAAGCCAGAACCAGGGCCAGAGCCAGAGCCAGAGCCAGAG
>NZ_JACGWC010000009.1:0-149427 GCF_014077545.1 Colwellia sp. BRX10-1 | reverse complement strand
TTTCGATTAGCGGTTTTTCTTTGTTTGGCGGTGAGATAGAGATTTGAACTCTAGAAGGGCTATAAACCCTTGCTGGTTTTCAAGACCAGTGCTTTCGACCACTCAGCCATCTCACCTGAATGTCTCAAAACAATTGCTTGCTTGAAGACGAGGCGAATATTAAAGTGTAGAAAAAGACTTGTAAAGCATTTATTTAACAAAAATGTTTGTTTGCTAAAAAAAACAACAAATCGCTAGCTATTTAAACAATCTTCAAGGGTGTGTATGGGTAATAATAATTTTTCTGTAAACAAGTGCCGCTGTTCTTGGCTTGATACCTCAAAACCTGATTATGTAAAATACCACGATGAAGAATGGGGAGTGCCGGTTCATGACGATAAAGTGATGTTTGAATCCCTTGTTTTAGAATCTGCACAAGCTGGCTTAAGTTGGTACACTATTCTTAAGAAACGTGAAGGTTACCGTACGTTATTTTTAGACTTTGATGTAAATAAAGTTGCAAGGTTTACTAACGACGATGTAGAACGTTTAATGCAAGATGCCTCAATAGTACGCAACAGGCTAAAAATAGTAGCAGCTATTAATAATGCACAACGATTTATTGAAATACAGCAAGAGTACGGAAGTTTTTGTCAGTTCATCTGGTCTTATGTTGATAATAAAACCCAAGTTAACAGTATAAATGATACAGAGAAATCAGTTGCTACGTCCCCTATTAGTGATAGATTAGCCAAAGACATGAAGAAGATTGGCTTTAAATTTCTAGGCTCAACAACCTTATATTCACATTTACAAGCAACCGGATTGATAAATGACCACTCAAATAGCTGTTTTAGAAAATAACTGAGTAATACCTTGGAAAAATAACAATCACCAACAAGCCACCAATGCTAGTTAATGCGGCTAAATTTTTTAGTTACAAATATTCACAAATTATTAGTAAATATCAACAAATTTAAGCAACTAAATAATAGTATTTTAAAAAACGCCATGTCATAATATGTCAAGATGTCATAAAGAAAGTTTAAGAGTACTCTTGAATTTGACTTAAATGGCCTTATCTAAAAAGTATAACTAAAGTTATCAGAGGAAGTTTTATGCAATCAAATATTGGTTTACAAGCGAGTAAAAGCTCAGCTATAGAAATTAACAAGGTACTTAAAAATACCTATATGTTGTTATCAATGACATTAGCTTTTAGTGCCGTTACTGCCGCTATTTCTATGTCGTTGAACTTGCCACACGGCGCAGCTCTTATAATGACATTAGTCGCTTTTGGCTTAATGTTTGTTGTAAACAAAAAAGCTGATTCAGCGAGTGGTATTTTTTGGATTTTTGCATTCACTGGTTTAATGGGAGCCTCTCTAGGCCCTATGCTTAACCATTACGCTGCAATGCCTGCAGGTCCTGGAATGATAATGCAAGCCTTAGGTGGTACTGCATTAATATTTTTCGCCTTATCGGGTTATGCATTAACTAGCAAAAAAGACTTCTCGTTTATGGGTGGTTTTTTGATGGTCGGTTTAATTGTGGTAATAGTTGCAAGTATTGCAAATATTTTCTTTCAAATACCGGCTCTTTCATTAGCAGTTAGCGCAGCTATTATCATGATTATGTCTGGTTTAATCTTGTTTGATACTAGTCGTATAATTAATGGTGGTGAAACCAACTACATTCGAGCAACTATTTCTTTATACTTGAATATTTACAACATCTTCGTGCATTTATTACACCTTTTAGGCGTAATGGGCGGCGATGATTAATATCGTAAGATAATAGAATGTAAGTGAGTTATTGCTTATAATATAAAACCTCGTTGATCTTACGGTCACCGAGGTTTTTTTATATTCATTTATAATCACTATTTACTTGTGTATGTAGGACATTTTGTGAAAAAACTCGCCTTTGTTATTACCACCCCGCCCAACAGTAACTTAACGGCTACTGCTATTAATATGGTTACCGCTGCGTTAAAGAGTGATATTAACGTTGTTGGCGTATTTTTTTATCAAGACGGTGTTTTAAATGGTAGCCAGCACCTTGCACTCCCTAATGACGAATACCAAGCGCATCGACAATGGCAACAATTACATCACGACTATGATATTCCTTTACACTTATGTGCTACTGCAGCAGAAAAACGTGGGCTAAGTGATGATATTAATGATGGTCAAGCCGCTACTATTCATCAGGCATTTACCTTATCGGGCCTAGGTGAGTTAGTAGAATTGAATGTCAACTCTGATCGTTTAATTCAACTGTAAGGAATTTATCATGTCTGAAGCCAAAAAATCACTTGCTATCGTTAATGCCAGCGCACCCTTTTCAGCAGCAAATGCTAAAGATTCTCTTGATGTTGCCCTTATTTTTGGCTCTTATGAACAAGCCATTAGTTTGTATTTTCAAGGCGATGGCGTTTATCAATTAATACCCAAACAACAACCTGAATTTATCCAACAAAAAGACTTTTTAAAAACGTTAGCGGCATTAGAGTTTTATGATATTGAAAATATTTATGTTTGCCAACATTCACTGACTCAACGTGGCTTGGCTAACGATTTTTCTATTGAAAACGTAGCCGTACTTGACCGTGCAGAGTTCTCGATATCATTACACCAACATCAATCAATATTAAGGTTTTAACCCACATGAGTATGCTTCACTTAGTGCGCACATCCGCTTTTCAAACAAGCGACTTTGAACAATGTCTTGACGTAATACAAGCAAATGACACTATCGTGCTACTTGATGATGGTTGCTACAACCTTAGTCATGATTTATGGCAACAAGCCTTAAGTAAAATAGCGCTGCCCGCGCTTTATATTGTTGAAGCGCACGCACAAGCAAGAGCTATAACGATTGATAAAGAAAAAATAAACACTTTATCACTCGATGCATTAATGACATTGATTTGTGCAACAGAAAAATCGGTAACTTGGCAGTGAGTTTATTTTTTAATGAGCAAGAAATAGCCACCGACAAGCAAGGTTATTTAATTAACTTTAAAGACTGGCATACAGATTTAGCGCAGATAATTGCTGATAAAGACCAATTGGTATTAACGGAGCAACACTTTGAAGTTATACGCTTCGTTAGAGAGTTCTACCTGACTTACAATACGTCCCCGGCAATAAGAGCGTTAACAAAAGCGATGAAAGCAGAATTTGGCGAAGAAAAATCAAGTAGTCGGTACTTATATCGATTATTCAAAGAAGGGCCAGCAAAACAAGCAACAAAGTATGCTGGTTTACCAAAACCAGCACGCTGTATTTAAACGTTTTACTCTCCGACTATCAATATTAAACTTTAATATTGATAGTGAAACCACTGCTACCTGATGTTGGTAATGCCACGGAGTCAACACTGCCAGCCGAGGCGATAAGCTTTAGCGCCATTTCACCTTCAAGCTCTTGCTGACCTTTAGATAAGGCTGCGGTTTTTAATGCATAACCTGTAGTTATATCTGTTTGCACACTTTCAATATTATTCAATGATAACGACATAAAGCCTCTCACGTTTTAGCTATGCACATAGCAAGTTAGAACAAGTACAACATTTGTCACAAACTATATCGACTCTCTTTATCATAACTTTAGTCAATGATAACATTTAATCAAAAGCTGATAATAACGCTTCCACAGGATGACGAGTCTGCATGTTTCCTAAACGCTTTGTTTGGCTTCTACAGGAGTAGCCAGTCACTAAGACTTGTTTAGCCTCTAATTTAGCTAACTTATCTTGCCAACTCATTTCAAATAACATTTTCGAGTTTTCAAAATTTACTTGCTCATGTCCGTAAGTACCAGCCATACCACAACAGCCCACAGAGACGTTTTCAAGTGTCAAACCAAATAACTTGAATATCTCACGCCATTGCCCTTCACTACCGGCTAATGCCGTTTTCTCAGTACAATGTGCAAATAATTTATAAGGCGCCACTGGTTTATCACCCGTTAGTGATGAAAGTGCTATTTTAGTATTCTGATGTTCTATAACCGTTAATAACCATTCATGGGCTAACAGCACGTGAAAATCGCCACGCTTATCACCAAGCGTTTGTTTATATTCGTCGCGATAGCAAAGCGTTAATGAAGCATCTAAACCGACCATAGGTATATTTAACTGATGAAGTTCATTTAAAAATTCAGCGGTATTTTTAGCTGTCTTTGCAAATTTAGCTAAAAATCCTTTTACGTGCTGCGGTTTACCATTAGGTTTAAACGGTAATAATATTGGGGTAAAACCTAACTTTTCAATTAATGCCATCATAGCTTCAACGACGTTAGCATCATAAAAAGAAGTAAACGGGTCTTGAACGATCAGCACATGACTCGCTTGTTGCTCTTTATTGAACCCTTGTAAATAAGCAAGATCAAAGGATTGATAATTTTTTTCTCTGACTTGCTTTGCTAAGGTAGGTACAGAAAGTATCGGAGTATCAATATAACCAATCGTTGCTCGTGAAAATTTGTCGTACCATTTATGGGATAATACCGAATTAATTAATTTCGGAGATTTGGCCATTAATGGCGTTAATGTTTCTACATTAGCGACTAAGTGATCTTTTAACGGACGGAAGTATCTTGAATGATATAAATTAACAAAGCGCGCTCTAAAATCTGGAACATCTACTTTTACAGGGCATTGACTCGCACAAGCTTTACAGGCTAAACAGCCTTGCATCGCTTCCATCACTTCGTGAGAAAAATCTTCTTTTTGATGTGCTGAAAAACGATTTTTTATCTTATCTAATAAACGTTTTACAGACCAATGCTGAATGTTTTCTTCTAAACTAAGGATATCGACTCCCTTAGCTTCTAAAAGACGTAACCACTCACGCATCAAGCCTGCTCTACCTTTCGGCGAATGTCTTCGGTCACGCGTTACCTTGCTTGAAGGACACATTGGGCTGTCTACATCATAATTGAAACACAAGCCATTGCCATTACAGTCGAGCGCTGAACTAAATGAATCTTTTACCGTTATAGGTATTTGCCGGTCATAGAAACCCCGTTTAGTGTCGTCAACCGAGACTAGTTTTTCACTCGATTCAAGTGGCGTACAAATTTTACCTGGATTCATTTTATTATGCGGGTCGAAAGCACTTTTAATTTTTCTTAGTTCAGTAAATAAATGTTCACCGAAAAATTTTGGACTGTATTCGCTTCGATAACCTTTGCCATGTTCACCCCACATTAAACCACCATATTTAGCGGTTAACGTTACCACTTTATCAGAGATTTCGCGGAGCAACTTTTCTTGTTCAGGATCGCACATATCGAGTGCTGGGCGGACATGTAAAACACCCGCATCAACATGACCAAACATGCCGTAGTGCAAACCATAACTATCAAGTAATGCGCGAAACTCAACAATGTAATCCGCTAAGTTTTCGGGTGGCACGGCCGTATCTTCGGCAAAAGCTAATGGTTTTTGACTACCTGCTGTGTTGCCTAACAAGCCAACGGCTTTTTTTCGCATACCATAAAGTTTATTGATACTGCTTAAATCAGTGGTCACTTGATAACCAATAACACCGGTATTATTGCTAATGTCGCTATCTAAACGTGCTGTTAATTGTGCGACTTGATCGGCTAACGCTTCAATACTGGTGCCGTTGTACTCAACAATATTAATACCGTCCATGACTTTACTGTCAACATCGGTGATTAGATCTCGCACCGAATGCCAGACAATATCTTGTTTGGCTAAATTTAAGACTTTTGAATCGATGGTTTCAACTGAAGTCGCTTTAGCTTCAACGAGTGCCGGTGAATGGCGCAGCGCAGAATCAAAACTGTCATATTTAATTACAATCAGTGTTTTAGCTTTTAAAATTGGCGTTAAGTTGAGTTTTGCCTCACAAACAAAGGCTAACGAACCTTCTGAACCGGTGATCAGACGAGAAATATCAACTTGGCTTAAATCATCATTAAAAACATTTTCTAGATCATAACCTGTTAAAAAACGATTTAAACGGGGAAATTTTTCTAAAATCAAGGCTCTGTTGTCACGACATGAGGCCAGTACTTGTTTAACAATATGGCCGTAACTGCTATTTTGTTGCGCGAGTTCTTCCGCTTCCTCAATGGACATCGGAGATGTTGACAGAAAGTCACCATTGGCTAAAACTGATTCTAGGGCTAAAACATGATTAGAGGTTTTGCCATAGACCAGAGAGCCTTGTCCGGAAGCATCAGTATTAATCATGCCACCAATGGTTGCACGACTACTGGTTGATAAATCTGGAGAAAAGAAAAAACCGTGTGGACGTAAATAATCATTTAATTGATCTTTGATGACGCCCGCTTCAACACGTATCCAGTTTTCTTCAATATTAATTTCTAAAATACGGTTCATATATTTTGACAAGTCAACAACAATGCCTGGCGTTAAGCTTTGTCCATTGGTGCCAGTTCCACCGCCACGCGCACTAAACTTAATACTTTGATACTTTGGCGTTGAAGACAATTGACTGATCAATTGTACGTCTTGCTTACTTCGAGGATGTAAAACCAATTGTGGTAATTGTTGATAAATGCTGTTGTCGGTAGCAACCGCTAGCCGAGCACTATATTGGCAATTAATTTCACCGCTATATTGACTGTTACCAAGCTCCTGAGAAAACTTTTGATACAATGGAGCGATAAGTTCTTGGTGTTCTAATGAAGGTAAGCTCTGAGACATAGACGAAAAACATATTAACGATTTAAGGTTAAGGTAAGTATATCACGTCAGTTTTGAATTATGACTCAAGTTTTGTTGAAGAGTGCAAAAAGGCTAAGAACTTTTTAACTAAACTTATAGTAAAAAGAACCTAGCCTTTGTTTATTATATTGCCAGTGAGGCTATGACCTCACATTATTAATCGATAAACCACGCTATACGATTATTTATTCTTGTGGTTTTCAGCAATATACAACCAAGTCGCTAATACCGTATCTGGATTAAGCGAAACACTGTCGATACCTTCTTCAACCAACCATGCGGCAAAATCAGGGTGATCTGACGGGCCTTGGCCACAAATACCGACATATTTACCACGCGCTTTACAAGCTTTAATCGCCATCGACAATAAGGCTTTAATGGCTGGATTGCGTTCATCAAATAAATGAGCGATTAAACCAGAGTCACGGTCTAAACCTAGTGTTAATTGCGTTAAATCGTTTGAACCGATAGAAAATCCGTCAAAATGATCTAGAAATTGATCGGCTAACAGACAGTTCGACGGTAATTCACACATCATAATAACGCGTAAACCATTCTCACCACGTTTTAGACCATTCTCAGCGAGTATTTCAATAACTTGCTCGGCTTCTTCTACCGTACGAACAAATGGGATCATGATTTCAACGTTGGTAAAATCCATGTCGTTTCGCACGCGTTTAATCGCTTCACACTCAAGTGCAAAACATTCACGGAAATCTTTAGAGATATAACGTGCTGCGCCGCGATAGCCAATCATTGGATTTTCTTCTTCCGGTTCAAACACGTCGCCGCCAACTAAGTTAGCATATTCGTTTGATTTGAAATCAGACATTCTAACGATTACTTTCTCAGGCGAATAAGCTGACGCTAAGGTTGCAATGCCTTCAGTTAGCTTAGCAATATAAAATTCAACTGGGCTAGCATAACCAACGATAATATCGTTAATTTCATCTTTTAAATCGTCAGATTGCTCATCAAAATTTAACAATGCTTTTGGATGAATACCAATCATCTTATTAATGATGAATTCTAAACGTGCTAAACCAATACCCGCATGAGGTAAACGAGCGAAACCAAAGGCTCGGTCTGGGTTACCAACATTCATCATTATTTTTAATGGAACTTCTGGCATCGAATCAACTTGAGAAGTGGTTACAGTAAAATCAAGTTTACCTTTGTAGATAAAACCAGTATCACCTTCAGCACAAGAAACGGTAATATCATCGCCATTCGCAATACGTTTTGTCGCATCACCACAACCAACAACCGCAGGAATACCCATTTCACGAGCAATAATTGCAGCATGACAAGTTCTACCACCACGATTAGTAACAATCGCAGAAGCACGCTTCATAATAGGCTCCCAATCAGGGTCGGTCATATCGGTGACTAAAACATCACCGGGCTTAATTTTATCCATTTCAGCCAGTGAAGCTAAAACCTTTGCTTCACCACTACCAATTTTGTGACCTATTGAGCGACCTTCACAAATAACATCAGCGGTTGTTTGTAATTGAAACTGTTCCATGACATTAGCGCTTTCGCGGCTACGAACTGTTTCAGGGCGCGCCTGAACGATGTAAAGCTTACCGTCTAAGCCATCTTTAGCCCATTCAATATCCATTGGACGTTGATAATGCTTTTCAATAATAACGGCTTGTTTGGCAAGTTCTTGAACTTCATCATCGGTTAATGAAAATTGATTAGACAACTTTTCTTCAATATCAACAATTTCAACTTGTTTGCCATGACTTTGATCTGTGGTGTAAATCATTTTTATGGCTTTACTACCGATATTACGACGAACAACCGACGGTCTACCTTTAGCAAGTGTAGGTTTATGAACATAAAATTCATCAGGGTTAACTGCGCCCTGCACCACCATTTCACCTAAACCGTAACTTGAGGTAATAAAGACTACGTCTTCAAAGCCAGACTCAGTATCAATAGAGAACATCACACCGCTTGAAGCAATATCACTACGTACCATACGCTGAATGCCAGCAGACAAAGCAACACCACGATGGTCATAACCTTGATGAACACGATAAGAAATAGCACGGTCGTTAAATAAAGAAGCGTAAACATGTTTGATCGCTATCATCACAGCGTCAAAACCACGTACGTTTAAGAAAGTTTCTTGTTGTCCCGCAAAAGAAGCGTCGGGCATATCTTCTGCCGTTGCTGAAGAACGAACAGCAAATGAAGCATCGTCAGCAAAACCATCGGCTAAGGTGGTGTAGGCTTTTGCTATATCTTGCTGCATTTCAGGTAGAAATGGTGTTTCTATGATCCAATTACGGATTGTTTCACCTGATTTTGATAATGCGGCTAGGTCATCAACATCTAAATTATCAAGCAACTGATATATTTTGTCGTTGATGCCACTTTGTTCTAAGAATTCATTAAATGCGTAGGAAGTCGTAGCAAAACCGCCTGGGACTTGCACGCCTACGTTTGAAAGGTTTGAGATCATTTCACCAAGTGATGCATTTTTTCCGCCAACGCGGTCAACATCATTCATTCCTAAAACTTCATACCAAAGTACATTTTCTTGCACGACATCTTCTCCAAAAAAAAAGAAACAAAAATAAATAGATTTATGAGTTATATCAGTATATTTATAGCTTAAGACATTTTACACTGCGAACTTTATAAACTGAAATGTTATTTGAAACATTTCAGTATAAGTTACAGTTATACCCATTTGATTAATTGAATGGCCTAGTTTTCATCAGAAAAATGGGTAAATATCCTGCATAAAATTTATTAAGTCATTAACCTACTTATTAATTTTATCTGGCAGTAGTCATTTATTTTAACTATAAAAAAACTCAGCTAATTTTATTGGTTGGGTATTAAAAATAATAAAGAGGTTTTTAAATGCGCGCTGCTTTTTATATTTCTGATGGCACAGCCATTACATCAGAGGTTTTTGGTCATGCTTTGCTATCACTTTTCCCAATGGAATTTGATCACGACACTATTTCATTTGTTGAAACTGTTGAAAAAGCAGAAGCGGCAAAAATAAAAATTAATAAGGCCGCTAAACGTACCGGTATGCCACCGTTAGTTTTTCATACCTTTGTTAATAACGACATTAGAAAAATTATTGATAGTTGTGATGGCGTTATTTATAACTTCCTAGAGCATTTTGTCGCGCCACTTGAGAAAGAACTGCAACTAGACGCTAAGCCTACCGCTCATCGCACGCACAGTATTCACGAAAATAGTTATGATTATCGTATTGATGCGGTTAATTATTCACTGGCCAATGATGATGGTTCAAATGTTACCAATTATGAGCATGCCGACGTTATTCTAGTGGGTGTATCGCGCTCGGGTAAAACACCAACCTCGTTATACCTCGCACTACAATATGGTATCAAAGCAGCGAACTATCCTTTTACTGATGATGATATGGACGACCTGACTTTACCTGACTTTTTAAAACCTCATAAAAAGAAACTGTTTGGCTTAACTATCGACGCACAACGCTTAATTGATATTCGCGGTGAAAGATTAGCGAACAGTAAATATTCATCAGCACGACAGTGTCGAATGGAAGTTAGAGAAGTTGAAAAACTGTATAAGAAAGAAAAAATTCCCTTCCTTAACAGCACAAAGTTTTCCGTAGAAGAAATATCAGCAAAAATCCTCAATGAAACAGGCTTACAACGCTATAAATATTAACTTAGTTCAAATTAATCTTTGAAAATACAGAAAGCATTTCACATAAGCCGCTAATTTGGTTATGTTAGCGCGATAAATTATATTGCGCTGACTTTTTTATTGCGCATTAACGCCTTCAAATAAAAAATTAGATTACCATGACTATTAAAACGGACGAATTTAGAACCACGCTAATTGAAAACCTTGTTTCTCCTGAAGAATTAGCACAGCAAATCCCACTAGATGATGAAACAGCGAGTTTTATCATCCAAAGCAGAAAAGACATTGAAGCGATTATCACCGGTGACGACGACCGTTTACTGGTCATTATTGGCCCGTGTTCAATTCATGACACCACTGCTGCTGTTGATTACGCAGAGAAACTTAAAGTATTACATGATAAGTACCGAGATGATTTATTGATTGTCATGCGTGTTTATTTTGAAAAGCCTCGTACAACGGTTGGCTGGAAAGGCTTGATCAGTGACCCTGATTTAGATAAATCTTTTCATGTAGCCAAAGGCTTAAACCTAGCTCGCTCATTATTAATGGATATTAATAAACTCGGTTTACCTGCGGGCACTGAATTTTTAGATATGGTGACCGGCCAATATATTTCAGACTTAATAAGCTGGGGAGCTATTGGTGCTAGAACAACTGAAAGCCAAGTTCACCGAGAATTAGCTTCAGCCCTTTCGTGTCCGGTAGGTTTTAAAAATGGCACTGACGGTAATGTACAGATTGCTGTTGACGCCATCAACGCCTCTAGTGTGCCTCATGTTCTATACTCACCCAATAAAAGTGGTCAAATGTGTATTTATCAAACGCATGGTAACCCATTTGCTCATGTTATTTTACGTGGCGGTAAAGAGCCGAACTATCACGCAGAAAACATTAGTAAGACCGGTGAAGTATTAGCTAAAGCTGGCTTAGAAAATCGTATTATGATCGATTGTAGCCATGGTAATAGTTTTAAAGACCATAACAAACAAATTGATGTTGCTCGCTCTTTAAGAGCTCAAATGGAGCAAGGCGACAACGCTATATTTGGTGTAATGGTTGAAAGTTTCTTAGTTGAGGGTAATCAAAAAGTGGTTGATGTTAACAAACTCACCTACGGACAAAGTATCACTGATGCCTGTATTAACTTAGACACCAGTGTCAGTTTGTTAGATGAGTTATCGGCGGCTGTTCAAGCTAAACGTTCAACTCAACGTTAAATTTATCTATAAAGCATATTTCAACGCTTAAATAAAAAAAGCCGCTGAGGATAACTCCCCTGCGGCTTTTTTATATTCAGCAAAATTTATCTAAGTGAAACCAAACCAAACACCGTAACGTAAAGTGTTTGGTTAGCTCCGTTTGCTGCTAATGCTCAACCAATTCTTTCTTTTGAATATAACTGAGTACTAATTTATCTTTTTTGACACCAACTTTCGCCACGCCACCGTGTGTTAGATCACCAAACAATAATTCATTAGCTAATGGTTTCTTTAAGTGCTCTTGTATTAGACGTGACATAGGTCGAGCGCCCATCGATTTATCATAACCGTTAACAGCCAACCATTTTCTAGCGTCTTTCGTTAATTCTAATGAAACGCCTTTTTGATCAAGTAGTGCCTGTAGTTCAACAATAAATTTATCAACCACTTGTTGAATAACAACTTCATCTAAATGGTTGAACCAGACAATATTGTCTAAACGATTTCTAAATTCAGGTGAGAAGGTTTTATTAATTTCACCCATTGCATCAATTGACTGATCTTGTTGTTTAAAACCAATAGATTGGCGAGTTATTTCATGAGCTCCCGCATTGGTTGTTAACACTAAAACAATATTTCTAAAATCAGCTTTACGACCGTTATTATCGGTTAATGTTCCGTGGTCCATGACCTGCAATAAAATGTTATAAACATCTTCATGCGCTTTTTCAATTTCATCTAACAAAACCACAGAATGAGGATGCTTGATTACTGCATCCGTTAATAAACCGCCTTGCTCATAACCAACATAACCTGGAGGAGCACCTATTAAGCGGCTTACCGCATGTTTCTCCATGTACTCTGACATGTCGTAGCGTAATAGTTCGACACCTAAAGATTTAGCTAATTGTTGTGTTACTTCTGTTTTACCCACCCCAGTTGGCCCAGCAAATAAGAACGAACCAACAGGTTTGTGTTCATTACCTAAACCAGCACGAGATAAGCGAATTACTGACGTCAGTTCATCAATAGCGTGGTCTTGTCCAAAAACAACCATTTTCAAGTTACGGTCTAATGTCTTAAGGCTGTCTTTTTCTGATGATGAAACTGACTTTTCAGGGATCCTCGCCATTTTGGCAACAATAGATTCTATATCACTGTCGTTAATTACTTTTTTACGCTTCGAAGCAGCAACTAATTGTTGTTTTGCACCCGCTTCATCAATAACATCAATGGCTTTATCAGGAAGAAAACGCTCATTGATATATTTAGCCGACAATTGTGCAGCTGCACGCAAGGCTTTATTGGTATAACGAATACCGTGATGTGATTCGTATTTTTCTTTTAAACCATGCAATATTTTAGTGGTGTCATCAACACTTGGCTCAACAACATCTATTTTTTGAAAACGGCGCGCTAATGCACGATCTTTTTCAAAAACACTTTGGTATTCTTGGTAGGTCGTTGAACCCATGCAACGAAGTTTTCCTGATGATAATAATGGTTTTATTAAATTAGAAGCATCCATCATGCCACCGGAAGCAGCACCAGCACCAATTATCGTATGAATTTCATCGATAAATAGAATGGCATTGCCCTCTTCTTCCAACTCTTTTAATAAGCCTTTAAAACGTTTTTCAAAATCACCACGGTATTTGGTGCCCGCTAATAAAGCGCCCATATCAAGCGAGTAAATAGTGGTTTCAGCTAAGAATTCAGGTACATCGTCAGAAATAACTAAATTGGCAAGTCCTTCGGCAATAGCCGTTTTACCCACCCCTGCTTCACCAACAAATAAAGGGTTATTCTTACGACGACGACTTAGCACCTGTAAAGTTCGTTCTAATTCGCTATCGCGACCAATTAGCGGGTCAATATTCCCTTTTCTCGCTTCTTCGTTAAGATTAGTAGCAAAGTTTTCAATAGTACGGGGTTCTTCAACGTGAGCTTCTTCGGTAGATTGCGGAGAATCCGTATGTTCTATTTTAGAAATTCCATGAGAAATGAAATTTACAATGTCTAAACGACTAATGTCTGATTTTTTCAGAAAGTAAGCCGCTTGAGATTCTTGTTCACTGAAAATAGCAACCAGGACATTGGAACCGTTAACTTCACTTTTTCCAGAAGATTGCACATGAAAAACGGCTCGTTGTAATACGCGCTGAAAACCTAACGTTGGTTGAGTTTCACGTTCAATTTCCCCTTCTGGGATCACTGGCGTTGTTTCTGCTATAAAATCTAATAACTCTTTACGTATTTTTCCCATATCGGCAGCACAAGCTTTAAGCGCTTCGATTGATGAAGGGTTATCTAATAAGGCTAATAATAAATGCTCAACCGTCATAAATTCATGACGGGAGTCCTTGGCTTGACGGAAAGCCATATTTAATGATATTTCTAAATCTTTGTTCAGCATAGACTACTCCACTTTAAACCATGCGAATTCACGCTTTTTCCATTGTACATTGCAATGGGTGCTCATTTTCTAATGCGTATTGATTAACTTGTTCAACTTTTGTTTCTGCTATTTCAGCAGTAAAAGTACCGCATCGCCCCTTTCCTTTATAATGAATCTCTAACATTACGTCGGTCGCCTTATCTGAGTTCATATTAAAAAATCGACACAGCACATCTATGACAAAATCCATCGGCGTATAATCATCGTTAAGTAACACAACAGTATACATAGGGGGCTTTTCAAATTGCTCTACAAGTTCGTCTTCAAGGACTTCTTGATTATCTAGTAACTCTTTCCACTTGCTCATAATTTTATATTAGTCTGTACCTAGTGATTTTGCTTTAACATTTAAAAAAATAAATATTCAATTAACTGATAAAATTAACTTGATTATTTATATAACTTGTCTACTGTTTACTTTAGTGATTATTTTTTAATCATTAATACATTTATGTTAATGCTTTTATGCAAGCATACCTAATTACCGATGTAGAAGGAAGTTGAAGTATGGCTCACGGGACAGTGAAGTGGTTTAATAATGCAAAAGGGTTTGGTTTTATTCGTCCAGAGGATGGTGGTGAAGATATTTTCGCGCATTATTCAACAATCCAAATGGAAGGATACCGTACATTAAAAGCTGGTCAAGACGTTGATTATGAACTAAATGCAGGCCCCAAAGGCCATCATGCTGCTAGTATTACACCTGATGAAATTGAAGCTATGGGTGAAGAATAATTTTCTATTGCGCTGCAATAATCCAATAAAATACCTGTTTGCTCATCTAGCAACCAGGTATTTTTTTATCCGTGCTTGTAACTAATTGAAATAGAGATACCCAAGCGAAACATAAGCAACATAAAACAAGAGTAAAAAGATTGATTTTAGTTTGCCTATTGAATGACCAAACAATAAGAACACGGTCAATACCAACGTAATAAATAATAAAGCCCACTGATCAAACTCGGCAAATCTTCCTTGGAACGAAATGGGTGAAATTAAAGAAGAAACACCAAGAATACCCAGAATATTAAAAATGTTACTGCCAACAACATTTGCAACAGCTACATCCATGTGTTTTCTTAATACCGCCATTACCGAAATAGTAAATTCGGGCAGTGATGTCCCTATAGCAACTAAAGTGAGCCCTATAAGCGCGTCAGATACTCCTAAGGCTTTGGCAATAATTGTTGCTCCAGTAACAAACCATTGTGCGCCTAGCATAAGAAAACCTAAACCGAATGCAATCGATAATATCACCAGCCAAGTTTTGTGAGGTTTAGTGTGTAGCTCTTTTCCTTCAGCTTGGTGGAGTTTATGCGAAGCCGTATTATGATTTTTCTCTTTGTAAATGGTGAAACCTAAATAAGCCAAAAGCGCACTAATCATCGCCACACCAGAAATAATAGAGAATGAACCGGTTAGCCCTATTAAAATGAGTAAAGAAACAGCACCTAGCATCACTATCGCATCACGTTTAAGGGCAGACTGTTTAAACGCCAAAGGGGCTATTAATCCACAAGTACCAATAATAAGACCAATATTACCTATATTGCTCCCCATGATGTTCCCTAATGCCACAGCTGAATTGTTATTCATTATGGCATTTACTGAAACGATTAATTCTGGCATGGAGGTGCCAAAACCAACAATGACTAAACCACTTAAAAAGGGAGAAACGTTAAGTTTGTTCGCGGCAGACATGGCTCCACGTATCAAAAGTTCACCGCCAATGATTAACATCAACAGTCCTGCAATCATCATTATATAATTCATTAATTTGCCTGAAGATATCCAACAAAAGTATTTTCTATATTATATCTTTAAAATACCAAAAAGATGACAGTTTTTTGTAGGCTTTGTTGACGTTAACTTCTATAATTGTGAATATTATGATCAATAAAAATATTAAGCCTTAAATCTTGTTTTACTTCATATCCAGCCTGTTATTATCCGGCTTTTGGTTTTTACTTACTGATGGTGATCTTGCTTCATTGCTTGTTGGTGTTGTTTTCATCCCCATGAGCATTTTTGTATCTGCCAAATTGTCAGAAAAAACCAACAGTGCTAATCGCACTTTTTACATCAACATTGCTAAAGTACCTAAATTCATTTGGTTTTTCATTTATCAATCGATAAAAGGCGGAACCGACACAGCAGTGCGAGTATTCTCTGTTGACATGAAATTACAGCCTGAATTTATTCACTATTCAATTAAGTATTTACCGGCTGGTTCACCAATGAACTTATTTATGAACGTGGTTAGCTTATTGCCAGGTTCGGTAAGTGTTATTAGAGAGCCTACCCGTGTACTGGTTCATGTGCTAACAGTTACCAGCAGTTCATTAGAAGATATATATCAATGTGAACTCGCTATTTGTGAGCTTTATCATTTAGATATTTCTCCGCAAGAAAATTATTCATCGACGAAAATAGCGAGTAAGTAATGACTTTTTTTTACACTATCGTGGTTATCATTTTGTTAATCTGCTTAATCGTTGGGCTGCTCAGAGTATTAATTGGCCCTGATAACGCCAACCGTATGTTAGCGGCACAATTATTTGGCACCATAGGCACAACAATCGTTCTTGTTTTTTCGGTATTACAAAATAACGAAGTTATCACTAACGTTGCTTTAGTCTTTACCTTATTAGCATCGATTACCGTCATTGCCTTTTTAAAGTTAGCAGAGCAGCCGATCGACAACGTTAGCCCATCAGAGAATCATAAACATGATAGCTAATATATTTACCATCATAATGTTGTCATTAGGATGCCTATTTTTTATCGCTGGGACGATAGGACTATTACGCTTTCCTGACGTATTTTGTCGCCTACATGCTTTGACTAAATCTGATAATTTAGGCGTAGGTTTAATCACCTTAGGGTTACTACCACAAGTTAATAGTGTTTCTATGGCAATAAAAGTCATCTTGGTATGGGCATTATTATTACTGACAAGTGCGACGAGCTGTCATTTAGTGGCCCGCCATGAACGCAGAAGACAAATGGTGGAACATGATGGTAATCAGCACAACAACGGGAACAATAACAAATGAATAGTGAATTATGGATTGATATCTTATTGTGTCTTTGCGTTTTAGTTATTGCCGGTTCAATGTTTTTAGTCAAACAGTCGTTCACCGCCATTGTATTATTTATTAGTCTTGGACTGGTGATCACCCTTTGCTGGATCCAGTTGAATGCCATTGATGTTGCGATCGCTGAAGCGGCCATTGGCGCAGGTTTAACGGGAGCAATGTTGCTAGCGTCATGGCGCAAACTATCAATAGATAAGCCCACAGATAAGAAGGGTCGAGGTGATCTTTGATAAAATTTTTAGCAAAAAATAGTGATGTTATTGAAAAAACGCTCATTATTATTTTAGTCACCCTGTTTACTGCATTTTTCATTTTTGCTTTATTTAACCAGGCACCACATGGCAATGAACTACAAGCGTTAGTGTTAAATTCGCTTGATAAAACGGGTGTAACGAATATCGTTACCGCTGTGCTGTTAAATTATCGTGCTTACGATACTTTTATTGAATTTGCTGTTTTTTTAGTGGTGGCGATAGCTGTGTTACCCTACATATTAGATACCCCTGTTTTGACCTTTACCCTTCAGGAAGAGTCGCAAGTCTTACTGATCGCCAAGGTCTTTATCCCCTTAACCATTATTATGGCCGGTTATTTACTGTGGATTGGTTCAACAAAGCCCGGTGGCGCTTTTCAAGCTTCGGCTTTGCTAGCTGGCTGTATAGTTTTATTATCATTAGCAAACGTACAAGTTATCGATTTTACTAAACTACGCTATCGCTTGTTAATGTCGTTAGGGCTAATCGCTTTTATTGCTGTGATACTACTTCTTT
This sequence comes from Colwellia sp. BRX10-1, assembly GCF_014077545.1. Classification (NCBI taxonomy): domain Bacteria; kingdom Pseudomonadati; phylum Pseudomonadota; class Gammaproteobacteria; order Alteromonadales; family Colwelliaceae; genus Colwellia; species Colwellia sp. BRX10-1. The sequence goes on along the minus strand of NZ_JACGWC010000009.1, from coordinate 131,519 downwards.
ATTTGCAGTCCCATGCTTTTCTCACGTTTCCTGTTGAGTTAGCCGGTGCCAGTATTTTAGTGATCGAATTTTTTGCAACTTTTGCGATTGCCTTAATATTATTCCTTTGTTTTGAATCGATTAACAAAGGGCATGCGTAATGGAATTATCCCAAACTAATTTATACACCCTTTGCTCAATTTTATTGTTCGCTATTGGCTTGCTAGGATTTTTATTGAATAGCGACTTTATTCGTAAATTATTGGGCCTAAATGTCATTGGTATTGCTATTTTTATGTTGCTACTTGCTATTGCGCATACCTACCCTAATGCTATTGACCCTGTTCCTCATGCCATGGTGTTAACAGGAATAATAGTTGCTGCAGCAGGTACCGCTTTAGGTCTTAACTTAGCCTCTAAAATAGCCAAGTTCGCGCGATTAGTACAAAAAGAAGAAGCGGCTACACAATCAGAGTCGGTCTATGAAAATAGTAGCAATGATACTCAAGGTCGAGGTTAATTTGATTAATAATTTCATTACAACTTTTTCATTACCGGCATTAATGATACTCCCTATGGTTATTGCTATTATTTGCTTTGTGGCAGGTAATACGAAATTAAGCCGGCTAATCAGTGTTATTAGCTCGATAACGTTAGTGGTTATCTGTGCTCTACAAGCGGGTTATGTTTTACAACAAGCCGTAGCCATTGAGTTAATTATTGGTGGCTGGCAGCCGCCACTAGGCATAAGATTATCGATTAACGAATTTAGCGCCATTATGCTGTTAATGACCTCGACAATAGGTTTAGCTATCACATTTTACAGCACACAATATTTTGATGATAACGAAAAAGAAGTCCGCTTCTGGCCTTTATGGTGGTTTTTAATCACCGCCTTAAATGGTATTTTTATCTCGTCTGATATTTTTAATACTTATATTATGCTCGAGCTCTTGGGGCTTTCTGCAGTAAGTTTAATTGCTATTCAAGGCACGCAACAAGCACTACAAGCATCATTTCAATACCTATTAGTTGGCCTGTTTGGTTCGTTAATGTATTTATTGGGTGTGGCTATTATTTATCGTACTTATGGCGTTCTCGACAATCAACTGGTTGCTAATTTAGTTGAAAGTAATAGCAGTATGCAGTTAGCGTTAGCCCTTATTACCTTGGGTATGATGATGAAATGCGCTTTATTTCCATTACACTTTTGGCTACCTTCAGCCCATTCCAATGCTTCTGCGCCAGTAAGTGCAATGTTGTCTGCTTTAGTGGTTAAAGCCGCATTTTTTATCCTTTTTACCTTTTGGTTTAAAATTCTCGCGCCAGTGGTTACATTTACGGCGGTGACTATAATGGGTATATTTGGCGCCATGGCGGTCATTTATGGCTCATATCGGGCTTTTACTTCACCCAGATTAAAGCAATTAATTGCCTACTCTACTGTTGCACAAATTGGTTATTTATTTCTCGCATTTCCGTTAATGTTTACCACGCCTGATTTAGCACGAACTGCAGTCATTTACTTTATTGTTGCCCATGGCTGTGCAAAAGCCGCGATGTTTTTAGCCGCCGGCGTTATTCAAAAAGCGATGGGGCATGATCAATTATCACAACTGCAAGGCATAGCATCACAGCTCCCCATTAGTATTTTTGTTTTTGCGGTAACCAGTGCTAGTTTAATTGGGCTGCCGCCAAGCGGAGGTTTTATTGCTAAATGGTTATTATTGAATAATGCCGTAGAAGCTCAACAATGGTGGTGGGTATTAACCCTCTTTATTGGCGGCCTATTAGCGAGTGCTTATCTATTTAGAGTACTCAATTTGGCGTTTACCACACCGACTCAGGAAAACTCACTTACCGTTTTAGCTATCAGTGAAAGTAAGCTTTTAGGTGCAGTTGGACTCTCTGTTATTACCATCATTATTGGTTTAAATGCGATGTGGTTAACTAACCTAATTACGGGTAGTTACTAATGATTTATGTTGTAAATGAGCTTCAAGGACAATTAGCATGTTAAACGACTGGCTACCGCTTATTATTTTAATCGTTGCCTTTAGTACCGGCATTTTGATGATGGTCATCGATGAGAAAAATGAAAAATTCAGAACATCTGTTAATTTAACGAGTGCGGCAATTAATATTATCTTAATTGGCATAATGCTCTTGGGCGTTTCTCAAGGCGCTGTATTTGAAACAAGATTACCGCTATTACCTGATATTAACTTAGTACTCAAAGCTGATGCTCTGTCTTTAGCCTTTGTGACACTATCGGGCGTGTTATGGTTTTTTACCACTATTTATGCTGTGGGTTACTTTAAAAAAGGGAAACACAAAAGTCGATTCTTTGGCTTTTTCAGTCTCTGTGTTTTTTCAACCTTAGGAGTCGCTTTAGCGGGTAATTTAATTACTTTTTTAATTTTTTATGAGCTCCTTACCTTAGCGACATACCCATTAATTGTTCATAAAGGTAATGACGATTCGTTGAAATCTGGTAAAACCTATTTACGTTATACGATGATCGGTGGCGCTATCTTAATGGTTGCGGTTGTCTGGTTAAAGTCTATCGCGGGTGCTTTAGATTTTTCAACGCCAGATATCTTACTTAATACCCCCAATATTGACCCGACCACCATCACTATTATTTTTGTTATGCTGATGATAGGTTTAGGCGTTAAAGCGGCTTTATTTCCACTGCATGGTTGGTTACCTCGTGCAATGGCAGCACCCGCACCGGTTAGCTCATTACTGCATGCTGTAGCGGTAGTAAAAGCTGGAGCTTTTGGCATTATACGTGTGGTTTATGATGTGTATGGCGTCGACCTAGCAAGTTCTTTAGGTGTTTTACAAGTCCTGTTGGTCTTTGCATGTTTTACCATTATTTATGGTTCGGTTAGGGCTATTTATCAAGATGATATAAAAAAGCGTCTTGCTTATTCAACGGTTAGTCAGGTGTCATATATAACGCTAGGCATAGCACTCGCCGGCCCTATTGCGGCCGTTGGCGCTATTATGCATTTAGTGCATCAAGGGCTAATGAAAATCACTATGTTCTTTTGTGCTGGTCTGCTGGCTGAAACACATCACATTTATAAAGTTAGCCAGTTAAATGGCATTGCTAAAAAAATGCCGATCACCATGACTGCTTTTACCATCGCAATTTTAGGCATGATTGGTATACCGCCAATCGCGGGCTTTGTTTCTAAGTGGTACCTTGGTGTTGGCGCTATTGAAACAGGTAATGCTTGGGTAATAGCAGTGCTAGCGGGTAGTAGTTTATTAAACGCAATTTATTTCTTACCTTTGGTTTATCGCGCATGGTTCCTTGCTCCATCACAAGAGAATCAAGATACCGAGCACGCCAGTTTACCAAGACAATTATCCACACCGGTACATGCTACCCAACACGCAGAATTACCTGCAGAGCCACATACTGAGCATCAAAACCATGTAGAGAACAAACCAACGCTAGAAGCACATTGGATGATGCTTTTACCACCGGTTGTTACCATAACTTTTGCTATTTTGGCGGGATTATTCGCTAATAGTCAATACAGTGCATTAAGCTGGTCAAAGCTGATCGCAACCTCTGAATCTATTGGGTTTAATCAAACAACAACTCTTTTGCAATCGTCGATTTTACCTCAGCAAATGTCAAGCTGGTTAGTTTGGTCTATTATATTACCCTTGATATTAGCAGCATTAATTATCATACGCCCCAAAGCTATCAAACTTACCTATTTAATGCCACTTTGCGCCATTCCTGCTATTTATTTAGGCTTACAACCTGAATATTATTTTCAAAGCATACCGTTCTTATTTTTTGGTAGTGAACTTTCACTTGATAAGCTCAGCCAAGGTTTTCTATTGCTAGCGGGGCTATTATGGTTACTAAGCTCAACGTATGCTTTATTTTATCCTCATTTGGGTAATAATAAATCTAACTTTATGGCGTTATTTTGTGTCGCCATGGCCAGTAGTTTTGGTTTAGTACTGAGCACAGACATGTTTGGATTTTTGACCTTTTTTACTTTTATGAGTTTGTCGTCTTATGTGCTCATTATTAGAGATAAAACAGCCGCCGCAATATCAGCCGCTAATGTCTATATAAAGTGGGTCATTATCGGTGAAGTTGCTATTTTTAGTGCTTTTTGTATTCTCAATTATATGGACTTAACCCAACACACTGTTAGCCCAACGTTATTACAATTTATGGGACTGATGCTGATTGTTGGTTTTGGTATAAAAATTGGCTTATTTGGTTTCCATTCTTGGTTACCTCTTGCACACCCTGTTGCTGCGGTGCCCGCTAGTGCCTTATTAAGTGGTTTTATGGTAAAAGCCGGTATGATTGGTTGGCTTAAGTTTTTCCCTTTTCAAGCAGATGATTTGGCCACATTCTCTCAGTTAGGTTTACTGACTATTGCCATTGGTGCCCTTGGCGCCTTTTATGCGGCAATAAAGGGCATGAGTCAAAAGGATCCTAAAGCGGTACTTGCCTATTCTACGGTAAGCCAAATGGGCATATTATCTGCTTGTTTTGGTGTGATATTAGTCTTTCCAGCACTTAGAGATGCAATGACCACGGCTATTATTTTTTATGCTATTCATCACGGGTTAGCTAAGTCGGCTTTATTTTTATCTGTGGGAATTACGCCACTATTAAATAAACAAAGTAATACGCCAGTCTATTTACGTGGTATGACTTATATCACCATGATATTACCTGCGTTATCCTTGGTTGGGGCAGCCTTTACCAGTGGTTTTTTCGCTAAAAATGAAGTCAAAAATTTGTTGAGTGACTTACCTTATTTAAAATATGCAATTATTGTCAGTGCATTATTTACTGGACTATTAATGTGCCGTTTTATCCATATGGCTTACTATAAAGGTCAGAAAAATAGCGCTCATGACAGTAAACCTCAATACCCATTACTGGTTGTTTGCCTAGTTAACACCCTACTAGTGCTGTTAGCGCCTTGGTATTTACTTAATGAAAAGTACACCTTAACCAGTTTATTATCACTGGTGACCCTAAACAGCTTTATATCATCGTTAATCCCGATATTTCTTGCCGTTGTTGTCTATAAATTACTGGTGACCTTTAAACTAGACGGACGCGTAATTTTCAGCCTCGATGCATTCAAGCTAATAGCGATAAATAAGCCTTTCTCAACAAACGAAAAGCTAATAGCAAATATTGAGCAAGAGAAAGCTATTGATCTAGGCTTAATGGCTCAACTGAAATCTTTTATTAATAAAAAGCTCTCACCTCAGGAAGTCATGCCACTGAATATGCAGTCAACCTATGTGTCAGTCGTTTTAATCGGTGTTTGTATTTTATTATTAGTAGCGTTTAGCGTTTAAATGTAATGTGCCATCGTCTAATGAAAGATAAACAGAGATATTTACAATAATTCAGTTACAATGCAGGACTTTAGTCTATTAACTAAACACGACTAATAAATGGTTATGTTATTGGAGTACCAAATTGACGATAGAGCATGGTGATAACACAATAATTTTAAAAGAAAATATTATACATATAACGTTGAAAGGATCTTTTAATGAGTATGGTGCTGAAGAAGTCTCGCAAAAGACATCAGCAATAATTAAGTCGCTCAATCAAAATAAGTTTCTGATACTTGTTGATCTTTCAAACTTGGATGGTGCTACGCCAGACGCATTTAATATCTCTAATAAGTTTAATGAGTGGCTCAATGGTCAAAATATGGTAGCAAAAGCTATCGTTATTACTTCGCAGGTAATAAAAAGTATTGACCAACAATGGGTGCCCTCCAAAGCGGTTCAAAATATAGAGTATTTTGATAATGAAGACGATGCATTAGTTTGGTTAAACAAACAGATTTAATACAAAGTGTTTGTTTAGTTTTTATTTGAAATTCAAGATAAGTTGTAACTGAGTTGTCGTACACTAAAATAAATATTTTAGTGATAACGACAGATTTATATTATTATCACCTTCAATTAAGTGTTCTGCTACAAAATCTTGAGTATCTGGATAAACAATCTTTTCCCCCAGTAAGTTTTTTACTGTAAAGAACAACGAATATCGCTCGGTTTTATAATTATAATTCGCATTAAGTAAATATGAGGCTTGCGCTTTATTTCGCTTGCTGATCGTGCGTAATGAAAATCCCAAAGTTTGTCGCGTATCCCAAGGATATGATAGACCAAAAGCTGTGATAAACCTGGGGACAATTGCAGCTAATTTATCATCAGATATTTCCCTGTTTCCTTAGTGGCTATAAGCAAAATTAGCAAATACCGTGTAGTTTTTTAAAACACGTTGATAATCCAATTCAATTCAATACCACTTCGATCAAAACTGCCTGAATTAAAAAACTGACTAGATTGTTACTGAAACCTCTTTGAATAAATTGTAATTTTCAATGCGACGCTTTTCAAACTCCATACCGCTATTTAGCGTTAAATGATTATTCCAATGATAATCAAAAGTGACTCCAGTTCGCCAACGGGTATTGTTGTCACCATTATTATCAAAGCGAAATCCTCCGTCATTGCCCAAACTAAGTACATTTCGTGAGACGAATTGTAAATAAAATTGATTATATTCACTGTAAACTTGCATATTGGCGTGTTCAAACTGCCAACTTTTATCCATATGCAGTGAACTACCCCGCGACTTCGCTTCGCTCTGATCACGGGGCTTCTGCAATCTAGCTTTTGATAACTAGGCTGCTTCTTTTTTCTCAGATCCCACACCAAACTTTGATAGCTCAAAGACTTTCATTTTAGAAGGTGATTTCTGCTGAAATTTGGGCAACGCCCTAGCTAATATCCCATTAGCTATTAACTCTTTTTCGCCTGTGTCTGCAACAGATTTAGCTGCTGCTAAATCTCTGCACTGTACTAATCCACAGCTCACACAGGAAAATTCTCGCACACTCAAATCGAATTTATGCTCATACTTACATCTATAGCAAATGCCGGAAGATTTCACAAACCGACCAATTTCATGGTAAACAACTCCATTTAATTCAGCCTTATACCTGGTTAATTCAGTGATCATTCCCATCACATTATCATTCACCATCTGGCCATTAAATTGCTGCATTCCTTTCACGTTTAAATCCTCAAACACGATAATATCGCTACTCTTGGCTATCGAGCATGATACTTCGTGAGCGAACGCTAGGCGTTGGCTAGAGATTTTCCCGTGAATTTTGTTTAAACGTGATTTTGTTTTGTGCCAGCGATTCGAACCTTTCTTACGACGGCTCAACTGGACTTGAATTTGTTTTAATTTCGTTGATGACTTCTTAAAAACTTTCGGGTTTTCAACGTACAGACCATTTGAGCCGACAACCGTATATTGGCTGTTGATGTCATAGCCCACAAGTGTTGATAGCACTTGCTTTTTACTCTTGCACTCGACTTTTTGAGTCAGTGAAACGTACCACTTCCCGTGCCTCATCTTGAAGGTTGCTGACTTGATTTTACTTTTAAGTTTACGATGAAGTGCAATTTTAACCGTACCAATTTTTGGAATAGTGATGCCGTTATTTTCCAGTCTTATATTTTCATTCGTATTGACCGAGCGGTAGCTATCATCGTGAAGTTTCTTCTGCTTAAAGCTGACCTTGAAAGTCGGAAACTTTTGAACCCTGCCTTTATTGAATGAATTCTTTAGTGCTGTTTCAAGGTCACGAGCCACTTGTTGTGAAGCCGCAGAGTCAAAATCTTTGAGCCATGAGAATTCATCGAACATTTTTAAATCTTTTATCAGCGATGCCATTTCATTGTAAAAAAGAAATGTTTTATCGTACCGATATCGACGCATATTTTCAGATAGCAACAAGTTCCATACGCCACGGGCGTATGCTCCAAATTCAACGAGTTTGACTTCTTGTTCTGCCGTCGGCTTGAGCCGATAATTGTATCTGAGCGTCTTTTTCATATACTGTATAGACTACTGTACAAGCCGAGATTGTCAAGTGGAATGTCAAACGAATTCACATTGTAAGCACCTAATTGCTCTGCATTTAATTCTCGTGGTTAAATATCGAAAGCAACTACTTTTTGGCGATATGGGAGAGTTTGTAAAGCAGGCTGTTTTAGACATATCAGATAGTTCTGACTTTTCAGTTGAGGAGATTGGAGTAGACAAGGATCACATCCATATACTTCTGATGATTTCTCCAAGATATGCCATTGGGCAACATGTTAGAAGGATTAAGCAGCAGACAAATAAGTTGATTTGGAAGAGGTATCCAGGCCTGAAAAAGCAGTTTTGGATTGAGAATACTTTCTGGTCTGATGGATGTTTTGTTTGTTCTGTCGGCAATGCTTCCGCTGATACAATTCGCAAATACATTAAAGAACAAGGATAGTTTATCGATTCATCCCCGCGACTTTCGCTTCGCTCGGATCACGGGGTTTTCTCGACAGGTTCGATAAATATCCCTTATGCTCTCTTTGTGTCGCGATGCTTAAAGGGGTTGGTTCGTCAGTATCATTGGTCATTGAGTCGAACGTTTGAAAGTTGATATTAAAACTATAATAGCGAAAGCGTGCTAGCACAGAGGTCATTTCTTCTGTTATAACAATATGATCAAAATCTGGTGTATCCTTTGGAAATGAAGGGGGTTGCGGCGTGCCCTCGAAGTAACTGGTAAAACCGTTATCTTTTTGAGACTCAACACCTAATGAAAAATGAGAGTCATCATCAAAAGCGTGAAAGTAATAACCGCCAACATTGAGTTTTTGATTAGAGTCATAATTTACGGCTAGGCTGTTGCCCGCTTTTTGTTTAGTGACAATTTTAATAACACCTGCAGAAGCATTGGTACCATAATAAATAGCACCAGGTCCCCTTATAACTTCGACATGGCTAATAGCCTCGATGGGAATACCTAAGAGCGGTATTTCAGAATGTGATGGCATCCAATAAGGAACATCATCGACTATGAAGAGAATTTTTTGGTTAAAGGCTTCGACTATACCTCTGATCATTACGGGCGTGCCCCCTGCTCGGTTTTCTTGGAGAACAAAGCCAGGGATAAACGACAACATATCTTTTAGGCTTTTAATACCCATCAAGGTTAAATCATTTTGATCATAGCGGGAAACTATTGCAGGAGTTTGAATAATCCGTTCAGAAGTATAAGAAGCAACATCAACCCTCACGTTTAACAGCTCTGCTAGTGATAATTCAAAAATAGATTGTTGTTGTTCCAAACTTGTTTCAGCAGAGCTTATGCCAGTAAATATAAATAATGATATCAAGCCAACTCGTTGACAAAAATTAATGACTAAAGCCGGACCGCTTAACCGTATTACCATCTAAAGTGTCTCTACGTTTACTTTAAAGTTTAGAGGGTTTCCCTAAAAAAACCAAGCTGATTAAGGTATATATCACCCAAATAAAGCGGTTCACCCTAGTGAAAAGCATAAAGCGAAACCAATGATTTAATTGAAAATTACCACGCTAGCTTATGGTATACCCCATGTAGGATATTAGCACCAGGTTAATAAAAATATGGCTAAGTGATTTTATCAATCTCAGCTAGGGGTTCTTCCGGATTATAGCGTCAAACTAAATAGTACACAGTAGATTGGTGGTATAAAACGTTAAAAGAAATAAAGTCATGAGAAATAAAATTGCTGTTATGATTATTAGTGTATTGATTATAAAAATAATTAATACCAATACAGGTGTATTTATTAGTTCAACATCACAATTTTCGTTACTCCCTTTAATTCAACAGGCTAAAGCATTTAACTCTGGAATTTATCAAATAGATGACGGGTCAACTATTGATTTTATAGCGAAACGTAAAAAACCCTATAAGAATAGGAAAAATAAATATACTAAGCGATGTCCAAATAAAAAAAGTAGCTGTGTTCATTTATCAACTAAGAAATCAAATCGACAACAAGGTAATAAAACAGTTTAACGATTAAACTCATAGTTTTTGAACATTTCCATAAGTAGTCTCCTGTATTTATTCATTCGACAAGCCCCGCTATTAACTCAATGAATTATTATGATTTTCATTAAGTTACAGGTATTAATTTTATCAAGCCTGACCGATATATAAGTCACCATTATTATTTCATCACTCCCTTTTAAGCCGGTTAAAATAATTGCTAAGTAGTTTTATCACAGTGACCTAGGGGTTCTTCCCGATTATAACGCTCAAAAAAATTATGCACAGTAGCTAAGTTAATGAAATTAAAATCATTCAAAATTATAATCATTCAAAAGGTATAAGAAAATGAAAAAGACACTTTTGGCACTATCGGTTAGTGTACTTGCTGCGACCACATTTAATGTTAATGCTGATGCGCTTATTGGCTCGAAATTACAAACGTTGTTACCCACTTTAGTTCAAAGTACTAAAGTGATTGTTTCAACTCACCATTACAATGAACTCGACAATGTTATGGCAACTTTAAACGTTCCTTATTTAGCGTTAAAAGTATTACCTATGGCAGGAACTTCTTTAACTCGCAGCCAAATCAATAGCTTAGCTAAAGATTCACGGGTTAAGAGTATTTATTTTGATGCGCCTTTAGAATATTACAACTATAACTCTGGCGAAATTACCAGTGGTCATCTAGTACATGACGATTATGGTGTTTATGGTGAAGGTTCAACGATTGCAGTACTAGATTCAGGTGTTGATGCAACACACCCTGATTTATTACTCGGTGAAAAAACTATCCAAAATGTTAAAATTGCTGGTGATCTTGATTTTGCTGGTGGTAAAAACTTATTTTTAGAAGGTGTGCCAAATTCGGATACGAGTTCAGGACACGGTACACATGTTGGCGGCACTGTTGCCGGTAGCGGTGAAGCATCAAGAGATGATGAACGTAGAAGTTTTTACCAGGCAGGCATCGCCCCAAAAGCAACTTTGGTGGGTCTAGGAGCTGGTGAAGCGATTTCAATTCTTTATGCTATTGCTGGCTTTGATTATGCAATCGCTAATAGCGAACGTTATAGCATAGATGTAATAACTAACAGTTGGGGTGGAGGTGACGGCGCAAGCTTTGATCCAAATAATCCAACCAATCAAGCTTCTTATCAAGCTTACAAAAAAGGCATCGTAGTGACATTTGCCGCTTCTAATAGTGGTCCAGATGACAACACCCTTAATCAATATGCAATTGCCCCATGGGTTATTAACGTTGCTGCTGGCACAACAGACCGTCAATTAGCTGATTTTTCAAGCCGAGGCGTTGAAGGTGACTGGATTAAAACACCTGATATTACTGCGCCAGGTAGCGCGATTGTATCAACACGAGCACTTAACACGCCATTGGGCGCTGCAGGTCCTATTATCGACCCTGCACATCCAGAATATCATCTGTACTACGCAAGTATGAGTGGTACGTCAATGGCAACACCATTTGTTGCGGGTGTGGTCGGTTTATTGTTGGAAGTGAATCCACTTTTATCACCCGATCAAGTTGAACAAATTTTAAAAGACAGCGCAGATGAAATGCCGGGTTATAAAGTTCATCAAGTAGGTGCGGGTCATATTAACGTAAAAGCGGCTGTAGATTTGGCCAGAGTTACTATCGGTGAAAGAGCAGACTTTATCAACGGACAAACTGGCTGGTCAAGCCAAGGCGTTTGGTCTGAAGTTTCTGAAACTGATAACAATATTAATTACAAAAAACGTTGGGCTGTAAAAAATAGTACCTTATCGTCAGATGGCACCTTTAAGCAAACACGACGTAGAAACGCGCAAATTAGCTTTGATTTCATTGGTGATAGTGTTCAATTAAAATATATAACTAATAATAGAAAAGGTCATGCCGAATTATTTCTTGATGGTAAAAGCCAAGGTTTATTAGATTATTATTCACCTCAACGTCAAGTTAAAACCGTTGCATTTAGAGATTTATCTACCGATAGCGTTCATAGCATAAGTCTTAAACGCGTTAACGGTACAGTTTCATTTGACGGTATTTTACTCGACGGTCAATTAGTCGACTCAGCTGCAGTCATTATAAAAACAGACAGTAACTTTGCCGGTTCAGTTGGCCCATCATATGAAAATATGGAAGTGTCAGACCATGATATACAGCTGACAGACAACGTTTCTATGCTTAATGCTGTGTTAACTTGGTCAGGTGTTGCAGATTTAGACTTTGACTTGCTTAACGAAGCCGGTGAAGTTGTCGCTAACAGCGCCTCTTTAGATAACCCAGAAGAAATTAACTTTCGCCCAACTAGCGGCGGACTTTATACGCTTCGCGTTAATGGTTATATTTCAGTAGCTACTGACTATACGATTGCAGTAACAACATCAAAACTTGAAACTAATGATTAATAATTTAGTTTAAGTATTAAGCCGCTAGTTAAACTTAGCGGCTTTTTTTATGGCTGATTTTTATTTATTTTGTTCAACCTAATCAGTAATCATCAATACTACTTTCTCGTTTAGCATTTCTTGCGCAAATAAGACAGTAGAGTCACTACCTTTAACGATCACTAAAGCCAAAAAAACGATACTTTATAATGCACTAGATGAGTATCAAAAAGGTTTATTGACACGAACGTAAAGAGGAATATTAACAATTAATAGCGTAATACCATCGATATCCAATTAAATAACGGATAAAAAAAGCGCTAGTCATAACGATTAGCGCTTTTATAATCAAAGATTACAATCTAAATTAAGATTTTTTCTTTAAAGACCTCGTCATTAATCCCATCAGCCCTAACGCAAATATTGCTAATGTAGACGGCTCAGGAACATCGGTTACTGATGCTGATACTTGACCCAATGCATCAGCATTAACAGGCGTTGCTACAGCTAAAATATCAAATGGGTCACTCAAGGTAAATTCATTTACCACTACAGAAAAATCGGTCGTCCCTGCTTCTATTGCCTGCAATGTGAACTTTCCTAATAAAAAATCACCACTTGATGGAATAAAATCAACAAATCCAATAGCTACGCCACTTCCAACTTGACTCCACAACATAAAAGTAGTTGAAAGTTCGGTTGTAAACGTAGTGGGTAAAAAACTAAAGACACTTGTATCAAAATCAACATTTAAAGAAAATGCATCAAATTCGTCAAAACCCGTGGCATTTAAGGTGATTTCCATCATTTCGCCAACCAAAACATCACTTTGGTCCGCTGAAAGAGTAATTAGTCCGGCGTTAGCGTTTCCACCAAACGTTGCACTCAAGATTAACGTTGCTACTATTAATAACTTCTTCATTTTACTACCTTTTAATTTAATTGAATTTTGTTTAATTTTGTTTATTTTAATTTTGTTTATTTTATTGTTTTAATTAATTGAGTTTAATTAGCCGCACAGCGAGTGCGAGTACATAAACTCATCATAACGCGAACATCCATCATAGATATGGCACCATCATTATTGAGGTCAAACGCTAAATCGATCGTTTGTCCAAACTGTATTGCACGCATCAAACCGCGTAAATCATTGATATCAATATCGCCATCTCCATCAAAATCGCCTTGGATTGCTGCAGGTGTAAAATCGAATGCAACGATAACAGGGTCATGGTCAGACATTCTGTAAGCATTATTGTCATATAAGCTAACTAACTGATCAGCCGTCTTATCCGGATGGCTAAAACCAGAGCCACAAAGTTCAGTGTTGTAATCAAGTACGCAAGGTTCATCCGCATTAATATGCCATTCTGTTGTATCAACCACTTTGGTTAATAAACTACTGCTCGCTAGGGCATGATCTAGGTAACCCACTTCACCACCAAAGAGGTAAGAATAGGCTTGTTCGCCTGCAAATTGATTAATGAGGTTAGTGTAACCGTTACTTGTAAATGCTCTAATGGGATCTTCCATTGCATAAGCGTTCAAATCCCCCATCACTAGCACATCTTCTTGCAGACTCAATGTCGAATCAGTCTCTAACCAATTCATCAGTTCGTTGGCCTGCGCTACCCTTTTTGCATTGAAACAGGCTTGTCCATCGTTCTGATCTTGGTCTGCACCTGAAGCACTGCTACAACCCCCTTTAGATTTAAAGTGGTTAACAACAACGGTTATAGCTGAACCGTTATTGTTTAGGGTAAATATTTGAGCTAACGGAGGTCGATTAAATATGCCGTTGTTATTTAACATGGCATTACCCGACGCTGAAACACTGCTAGGTTTATAAAGAAGCGCAACTGCAATCGCATCGGTGCCAATGGTTCCTCCCGTGTTAACAAATGCATAGGTATCTGCACCCACAACGGCATTAATACGCGCAACTAATTGAGCTAATGTACTGTTGGCGTCTACTCCATCATTTTCGATTTCCATTAAACCAATAACGTCGGCATCAATAGCGACAATTGCAGCCACTGTTTTAGCAAATTGACGTTCTAACTCTTCAGCGGTATCTGCGCCCCTTGCTGTTGGGAAACCTCCACCTTGACCATCACCATTAAATAGATTTAAAACGTTCAAGCTAGCTATTTTAAGGTTAGATGGCGAGAGTTCCGGTTGGACAAGTCTGATGTTGTCATTTACAAACGTAGGAGCTACTACTGGAATTATTCTGTAATTACTGAAACTATAATCAATTATTCCAGTTAACTCAGTAACTAAGTCGCCAATGCGTAAGCTGTTGTCAGCCGATAAGCCTCCAGTAGGGAAGATTATTTGCTCAGGATATGAGCCATTAACACCATCGTCTAAAATAATTCGGTTCAAGGAGTTTTCATTCGCAAGTGCTACAGCTTCAGCCGAACCAGGCAAATGTATGTTAGTTGGCACAAACAATCTACTGCTGGATAACGTAACTTCGCCAAATTTGGCTAGGTTATAATTATCGCTAACGGTAAGTGAATCGGCGTTACTAACCAACATTCCTTCTAATGCTTCAGGTTGTTCAACAGAAGTAAAAGGCAAGGATAAGGTCGTAGTAGATACACTACCCGTTCCACAAATAATAAGATCTTGTGCTGGCGATAATTGCGTTCGCCCGAAGAATTCTGAAACATTACCAGCAACACGGACTAGATCACCATTTGATGGTGTAATTGTATTGGCCGTATTAAAGACAAACAGTGCTTCTGAAGTTAACGGATCCGCATCAACATCTGTATCGCTTTCTTGTATAAAGAACCCGTCAAGTGCTGGTAACACTGATGTTACGATAGCTTCAACGACAAGGTTTTGGCCTACTAAAGGTGAAACATCAGCATTGCCTTGGATATCATGGATAAACGTCGATGGGTCTGAACACTGACCTATTAGCATTGGTGTACCATCACCATCGCCGCCGCCGCCGCCAGTATCACCGCCAGAACCAAAGGTTTGATTTGTATTTACATTATTGAATGTATTAGCATTGGCATCTTCCCAAGTAAAATCAGCTGAACTGTAACCCGTTCCGCCAAGCTGTAAAGAAAGACCAGCAAGAGTATTACTTGTTTCTGAAACGCCTATGTCCGTGCTAATCATTCCGCTTGCGGGACCATTAGCAGCGGTAAGTGAGCCTTCATAACTTAAAAATTCAATGACAGTTCCGTCGTTATCAATCAGAGCAATGCCGTCAGGAGAACCATTCTGGATGCCGCTGATGTCAAATGACAGGGTTCCAAATCCAGCTTGTTGATTAGTCAACACACCAGACAAATCAACTGTTTTGTATGGTGTTCCGTTTGAACCGTTGTAAAGCACTAAACTCAAACCTGATAAGTCGGTTCCTGCTGGACCGGCAACTTCAATCGCTTCTCCAGTATCACCGCCGACGTTGTCATAGTGAATTTCATTAATAAAGACACTACCCGCCAAAAACGTTTGATTGGTATTTACATTGTTAAATGTATTTTCAGCTGCGGCTTGCCAAGTAAAGTCTGCGGAAGTAAAACCTATACCCGCTAACTGAAGAGAAAAACCAACCACTGTGCTACTTACTTCTGAAACACCAATATCTGTGCTAATCATGCCAGTTGCAGGACCATTGGTAGCAGTTAACGGACCTTCATAACTTATGAATTGTAGAACACTGCCATCACTATCAATAAGCGCTATACCATCTGGTGCGCCATTCTGCATACCTGCAATGTCAAATGACAAGGTGCCAAAGCCATTCTGTTGGTTTGCCAATATGCCAGCCAATACTTCTGTTTTGTACGTTGTTCCGTTTGAACCATTGTACAGAACCAAACTCATACCGGTTAAATCAGTTCCAGCAGGACCTGCTATTTCAATCGATTCACCAATATCACCGCCAGCGTTGTCATAGTGAATTTCATTAATAAATATATTTGATGTAATGCCGCCAGTATCGCCACCGCCAGTATCGCCACCGCCAGTATCGCCACCGCCGTTAGAGTTACAGGCTTCGCTACCATATAAAGTTGATACCCATTCAGGGTGATCAATAAAGGGATTACGATTTCCTTGATATTCGTAAATGGTATTGTTTCGTTTTTGTTCAAAGGCATCAATTGGATCTGCATTATGCCACTCAATTAAACGACATAACCTGCCAAGTTCAGGCCCACTGGTATTAGTACTTTCCACAACGCGCAAATCTGGCATGTTAGCGTCGGCTACTTCATATCGCGCATCCATATAAAAGACCATTCGTGCGACATCACCTTTTACTGTATCTCTAGGTTCGAATGAATTGCTGTCAACCTTATTACCAGGCGCCTCTCCAATTTCAGACCCTCCACTATCAAAATCTAAATTGCCTCTTGTGCTGTTAACTGAAATATCAGTAGGCCTTAAGTGATGAATATCTGTATAGCCAGACTGACTTTCACTACTAAAACCACCATGACTTTTCGCCCATACATGTTCCCTGTTCCAGTTTTCTGGATCACTAGAAGCTGGGCCACTGCCGTTTGAAAGTTTAGCTTTGGAAATACCACGATAGAATAAGATTACGTTATCTGAATTTGACGGGTCTTCATCAGTTTCAGTCAATGCGGTCCAAACCTCTGCATAACTTAGGTCTTTATGATTTTGACTTATTGCGGTAGTTATTTCTGCTTTTATTGCTGTGGTACCATGTCCGCCATTAATCGCCAAAATTACATCTTCATAATAAGTGGCATCGTCAAAATTGGTCGAGTTAGCAACTTTTTCTAGATCTGGGCAGTTAACACAGACGCTGCCACTGGCACCATCGTCAACATTGCCGCCACCACTATTATCACCGTTGTTACTATCACCACTGTCATCAAATGTCTGGCCTGTATTTACTGCGCCGAATGTATTTGCATTAGCTCCTTGCCAAGTTGAACCATCAAACTGTAGTGAATAACCCGTAGGTGTACTACTGGTTTCAGCAACACCAATATCAATACTTGTTAAGCCATTTGCTGGACCATTTGTGGCTGTTAACGTTCCTTCATAACTTAAGAATTCAACGACAACACCAAGATTATCTACTAATGCAAATGCATCAGGTGCGCCGTTTTGTATACCCGACTTTGTAAAAAATTGCGTACCAAAGCCTCCTTGTTGATCAGGAATAATGCCAGACAGGCTTACAGAGCTATAGCTAGTTCCATTACTACCATTATATAAAATAATTGACCAACCGGTTAAATCTGTTCCTGCAACACCAGCGATTTCAACTGCTTCACCTACGTCTGATCCTGCATTGTCGTAGTGTATTTCGTTAATAAAAACATCTGCTGCAAACGCTGTTTGTGTCATAGAAAAACATAATGCAGACATAAGCATTACTTTTCTTAAGCAACGTTTGGGGTTGTGATTGTTAGGGGGAACAGCCATGATTTTGGGTCGTAAGGCTAATCGATTTTTTTTCATTTTATTTTTCCATATTACGTTTATTATTTTTATTAAAGTGCTATGTATTCGCACTTAGCCATTTGATTCAATATTTTTGTAAACCACTCATTCACATCGTAATTAATTTATTTTTGGGCGTATTGTCTATAATTTAGAATGATAAAGGTTTTATAATTACTGCCCGTAATTAACATCTTTTCTTTGAATAAAGATTTTAAGAAATAATCGCTTAGCGATTTTAGTAAAAATTGGTAGTGCAAATAATAAATTGAAACGATTATTTTCAATGATAGAGAGCAATATAGGGTGGATAAAATGAATGAATAAAACTTTCCAGTCTTAGAGAGAAGAGAAAATATAAAAAAAGATGAATCTGTGTATCTAAACTCCATTTTACATTCTTATATTGTTGTTTTATATATGGCTATTATTTCCCTGAAATATGACATTTTAATGAATAATCTAATAAAATATTTATATTAAAAATCACTTTAAAGTAAAATGCTCCATAAACTGACTAAGCGGTCAAATAAAAAAAATGAATTAGAAGCTTGTTTAACTTAACAATTCTGTCCAATAGTAGTATCCAGCTGACCATCAGGATGGATAATTAAATAATGGATGCACTATTTATTCAATACGTATATTTGTACCTTCTCTTCTCGTTGAATACTCACTAATAAGATGTTTTTTTGGTGGGTGGCAAAACACTTTTAGCAAAAAAAAGACAAAAAAAAGCCCACTTATATCACTAAGTGGACTATTACTTTTTTCAGCAAATGATTAAAGTGTCGCTGTTGGACCCATCATTGGCGCAGCAGTTACTGACTTCGCATCGTCAGGTTCGACGACCATAATCGTGCCATTAGCTGGGTTTACTACAAACTCAACTAGCTCCACAGAACCTACAGCAGACTCAGCAGTACTTGCTTCGGTACTCGCATCTGATTCATTTAGTACCATTTGGTCTAACACAATAGTAAATTGAGTTGGACCATTGGCATAACCTTTAACACGTAGAGTGTAGCTTTCACCACCAACAACCGTACTACCTACCTGCTCTGAAGGGCCTAAGTTACCAGAAGTAACCATGACATTGCCGTCACTGTCGAGCATTGAGAAATCCAAATCTGGAATGGCTCCCCCCACTTCAGTATCTGCTGTTAAGGTTGCAACAATACTTTGTGCACTTGTCTCTGCAGTAAATACCACATCAACATAATCAACACCGTCAGCAACTTCTACGTCTGTAGTGCCAATAGCAACTAAGCCTTTATGCTCAGAGATATTATGATAAACCACGGTACGATCAGCACCCGCAGATGAATCCATCGGTTCTTGGTTACCATTAGCCGCAACTGAAGGTTTCTCTATCTGAGCAAACACTTTAGCTTTAAAGGTAAACAGCTCAGCCATCGGGTTGTTAAAGATAAAGTTAATCGCTGAAGAGTCCATTTGTGATGATAAAGATTCGTCATAAATGAACGTCGCAGTATTGCCATTTTGACCTGTGCCACTTTTAGCGTTAGCTACAGTTACATCAGGGCTACTAATTGAGACAATATTAAACTTTATCGGCCCAAACAAATCATGCGAAGCATTATTTGTTAAGATATTATCAAAAGAAAATAAACCTTCACTAAAAGAAACATTATCGATCCGCGCGGTAACTTTCTTAGTGACATTTCTCTGTTTCAAGTTAGTTTTCGCCGTACCTGACAAATCAGAAAAACCAACTTGACCCAAAGCATTAACTTCAATAGCACGAACAACATATTGATAATCATAAGCATCAATACCTTGACCTGCTCCACGACCAAAACCTTGTCCTTTATCGCTGTAACTGGCACCCGTTACAAATTCAACATGGGTATAGCCATTATTTTCTATATCGCCGTCGACATATTCACGACCCGGTACACCAGCGAATAAACGAGCTGGGCTGCCACCTTTACGCTTTAATATTTGATAGCCTATGGCATTATCTACTTCATTCCAAGTGACATCTATTGTGTCTGGGTTGGTAATCGTTGCAACAATATTTTGTGGTGCAGCTGGTGCTGCTTGACCCGCAGTAAAGTCACTTACCGCTGTTGAAATCATCTGCACACCACCTAATGGAGCTGAAGCGTTTAATCCCAATTCACGAGCGGCAAATACACGTTCAATAATAGCATGATGTTGACCTAGAGATTTAGCATCAACAGAGGTAGTTGGATATAGCATAGCGTCAGCTGTTAATGCCGCATCTCGTGCTTTAACAAAGGTATCTGGCGCAGTAACCCCTAAAATATACATAGAGCCAAGGAAAATACGTTCCCACGTTTCTTTACCTAAACTGGTTAACTGTGTTGCATCACCCGTTGTTGGATCTGGGCGAGCAAAGTCGTTAGCTGGATACATCTCTAACATAATTTCTCGTAAGTCCCACATCGCACCGGCATATATTTCGCCATCTCTGTGTACTTCAAAGTCGTCACCGCGTGTTCCTAATTGTGAATAACGTAATTGGCTTTGGCCACTACGAATATATTCAAAAGAATCAGGATCTGTACCATTTTCGCGTAATAAGTCTCTTAACCCACAACCTGCAACTGGGTAACTACCTAAATCAGGTGTTTCACCTATGGTATAAGCCCATAAATCGGCTTGCCCTTCGTTCAAGGCGCCACCTTCAGGGCTACCTTCAAAGCCAGCAATAGGTGTGATAGTCGCATGCGTACCTTCGTGCATAGGCACACTAAAATCTATTGCTAAGTTGTTAAAGTAATAACCATGACCATAAAATGTTGGGTTAACAACCACTTCCTGACCACCAATTTCTTGTGTAAGGGGTATAGCAAAAGCATTATCTAAGTTTACTATTTTATTTAAAAGCTCAGGATCACTAAAGTCTATATCTTGAGCTTCTAGTGCCATAAACACGTTAGGTATATGAACGACACCTACTAAAGGCGTTGACTCATTAGGGTATTGATCAGGAAAACTACCACTGCCAAATCCTCTAGCATGAACATCATCGCCATCTTTGTGCAAATAGTCTAAATATTCCATTAAGTTAGTGATATATATAAATTGACTGATACCGTCGAATTGCTGTGCAGGCTCAGCAGTATGATCTTTTTCATTAACGCGGCCATAAAGAGGTGCAGCGTCTTGGTCAAAATAATAAGTGCCTAAAGCCGCTTGAGCGAATGGCAATTTGCTCGATGAAGCATTAAGAATAAGTGCATTAGTACCCGTTAATACACTACCAACACCTGTTACTCGGTTAGTTTCATCAAATTTTCTTAATTTAATGCGCAATAACCCTTCAGGTGTGCCCGTTAAACCGCCATCTGCATCAACAACTTCACAAGAGTCTTGTAATTCTTTGGTGATCGGTGGGAAAGTCGGAAAATAATCAGCAAATTGATCGGTGGGTTGTGGCTCTTCGGCCGTGCGCACTTGATCTTCACGGTAAACTATCTCACCCGTTTGTGCATCAACCATGTATTTAAATACGCCAAAAGGATTCGTTGAGTAGTAATAAAACTGCCAAACTAAACTATGGCTATCAGCCGTTTGCACTATGCGTAGCTCTGGTATTGGTGTTTTAAACACACCTAGCTCTGCTGCTATTAATTCATAGGCCGGGGTTAGTATTGACATAGCCTCTGCGGGGATATTCTTTTGAAATTGTACAAGATTACGCGTTGCCATTAACACCGCATCATCAGCAGATAACCCCGGTTGACCCGCTACAGTAAGGGCTTTTTGATAAGGACCCATAATGGCGCGAACGTTGTTGTTACCATCAATAACAACACCTAAACCATTGCCATCAACAAGAATACCATCGACAACTTGATCGAAACGAACAACTTGCCCACCTAATGCCGCTTTAGAGCGATTACGATTATATTTCAGTTGGTCATTGCTTAAACCTTCAAAAATTTGCTGATTGTCGGTAATGAAATTACGCGCCATATTCTCAACAGAGTTACCCGCCGTTTTAACGGTCATACCGGTAATAGCATCAACAGTCCCTGTTGCTTGATTGATATTTACCTGTGCGTTTGGATTAGCTGCTTGAAAGTGACTGATGGCTTGAGCCTGCTCAGCGCTTAAACTCATTAAAGTATTTAGGCCCGTATCTTGAATTTGATTAACGTTTGGTACACCAGCAACGTCAAAATTTAAGATTTTATTAGCAGCATTACTTCCAGTAATGATATCGCTTGTTGATGCATGAACTTGACTAGATATAACGCTTAGCGGAACAGTCAGTGCAAAAGCAATGGCACTTGATATTAATGTATTCTTCATTGTAATCACCTTTTATTATTTGTGACCTTGAGCATGATAATTAAACATATAAGTCAACATCATTCGCTTTCATGGACACTTTATGGGTAAGAAAATTATTTACTTAGTTAGGGTGCCCATTTCTCTGACAAAAAATAATCAGGTATTTCCCTCTTTTACACTAGGTATTAACCCCCAGTGTTATTACTGCTTATCTATGTAGAGGAAAAAAAGTAAAACAAAAAGCCAGCCTAAAATATTGATATACAGACTTAAAAAAAACAAAACCTTTAAATTTGTATTTTTATTTAAATAAACTTGGAATAAATATCTCACATCATCCGTTATCTAAGTGTCATTAACATAAACAAACCTTAGAGGAAGCAAACATGACTTCATTAAATAAAATTGCAAAAGTATTGGTAGTAAGCGGATTAAGTTGTTGGGTAAGTGTTGCACAAGCAAACACTATTCAAATTAATCAAGACGCCCAAGTTAATCAGAATACTCAATTATCTCAAGGAGTTGATAGCACTGATAATTCAGCACAAATGTCGGTACATTCAGACAGTTCCGCAACGAGTAATACACAAGTTACGGCTAATAACGCAGACAACAATCCGCAAGCCTCTGCTCCAAGTGAACCAGCGCAAAGCGAACCAACAGAGCAGCAAATCAGTAATAGCGTTAATGCAACAAGCGTTAATGCAACAAGCGTTAAAGCTTTTGATAGCAATAATCAGATGGTTGCGACCCTAACAAATAATACGGGAAGCACTGTCAATATAACCGCTGGTGTTGCGGCCACGTTGAGCCAATCACTGACCCAATCACTTACCCAAGTAAGCACAACAGAGCTACCAGAAGATGATATTCCCCAAGAGAGTGAAGCGACACCTGGTGAAGACTTAGCTGAATCTGAAGATGTTGCTAGGGCGTCCAACCTTGATAGCCAAACGTCTTTTGCTAATACGTCGCAGCTGTCGCAGAGTTTATCGCAAGGCATGTTTGAAAATATGTCAGGAGGCTTACAAAATGCTAATGCGTTAGATACCGCCACCTCTTTAACTGGTACCTCGCAACTGTCGCAGAGTTTGTCAGGAGATTTGCAAAACATTGCCGCTGCAGATGCAGCAGCACAAACCACGCAAGTCTTGGAGCAAAGTATTAATGCCAATATTGTTAATTCAATTACCAGCGATACGCAAAGTGTTATTACTCAAGACGTGAATAGCCAAATTAGTCGTGTAGTTACTGAGCAGGTTAACGCTGAAATTGCTGCAGCAACTGCCGCTGAAGTGGTAAGCACTTTGGCAAGCGACTTAGCTATTGGCTTTTAATCTTACTGACTAACTTGTTAAATGCGCCAGTTACCCTGGCGCATCCTATTTAAGGAAATTAAGATGAAATATATGTTGAGCAGTTTAGGATGCATCCTTAGTATGCAAGTGATGGCAGCAACGCCAGAGACATTTACTTTTAGTGGTGAGGCTTCGCTGGCTTTAATAAACAACTCAGCGCTTAGTGTCGATGAGCTTGATGAAGTTTCCTCACAGGGTGACAGTGGCATTCAAAAAACGGCTGCGGTTACTGGCTTGTGGACGTTCAATAATAAAGCAAAGTTAACGTCATCATATCGATATAATGACCAAGATTATCATCAGTTAGATTCTTTTGATCTTGCCTTACATCAAGTCAGTATTGATGGGACCTATAAATGGCAGGAAAAAGATTTAGGGCTACGTTATGATGGTGCTAAAGCTAAGTTAGCTGGCGAGACATATTTAACCTTTCAACAAGCCAGTATTTACTTGGGAACTTTTCTTCAACCCCAAACATTTTTACGCACTAGCCTTAAAATAAAGCGTAAAGACTTTGCCCTAATAACTCGCCGAAATGCCAACACTTTTGCTGTAAGTACTGAATTATTTCACTTTATCAATGACGGTCGCACTATGCTGATGCTAGGGCTTAGCGCAGATAAAGAAACGGCAACAGACTCACAGTTTAATTATGGTGGCTATGGGGTTAACACTAAGTTATCTCAAAAATTTGAATTATTTGACTTAGCTCACAAAGCAACTATCGGTTGGCGTTTTCAATCGAAAGATTTTCAAGCGGTCAGCAATAATGATATCCCTAGTCAGCGTGAATCAAAAGCAGATGAACATAGGCATATATTTCACGGACAGTGGCAGTTAAACGTTAACGAACATTTAGTGGTTATTGGCAACGTTGAATATGGCGACTACCGTTCAGAGCTTGATAGCCAAACATACACTCAAACCCTTTCGACTTTAGCGATTAAAGCGCAATTTTAACGGCTTACTATCGCGCCGACACCATAAATAGGGTCCTTACCGCGAGGACCCAAATCTATTGTTGATTCATTGAGCTTTTCTAATAATTGATTTCTGTTGACGCCAATTTTTGCAATTAAACAGGCTAAAGCTGCGGTTACGTAAGGTGCGGCAATCGATGTGCCTGACTCCCGCCCCACCCGCTGACCACTTTGTGCCGTTAAGACATTAACCCCTAAGGCAGAGTAATCGACATAATCACCGCGATTTGACCAACGGTAAGGTTGTTGAAATTGGTCAATAGCACTCACCGCAATAACATCTTTATAAGCCGCTGGAAACATCGGAGGAGCCGCCGGACCTTCATTACCGGCTGCAGCAATAATTAAAGCGCCCTTTGCCATGGCCGAAGTAAGCACAGCCTGCAAAATTTTATTATCTGGGCCCGCTAAACTCATATTGATCACTTTTACGTCTTGTTCTATTAGCCAATTTATTCCCGCTATCATCGCTGACAAAGTTGCACCCTGAACATAACCTGACTGCTGGTAAAATACTTCTGCCGAGTAAATTTGACCCTGTGGTAAAAGCGGTACCAACTGCTCGGTCTTACCAACCAATAAACTTGCGATCACGGTACCGTGTTGAACTGAGGCAGCTAATTCAGCAGGCAAAAAAGACTTTGCGCTAATACTTGCCTGCTTAAAAGCATCATGGTTTGTGTCTATTGCACTATCAACTAGACCAACTTTTACCTTTAGCTGACAAGCATTAAATGGGCTTTTAGTTTTTAGCTTTTCACCGACTACTTTTTTATCGGTAAGCTGACGGGCTTGACTTTGTGTTTGATAAATATGATTTCTAGCTAAACTCAGTGACGCTTTGGCAGAAAGTATATTTATTAACGCTTTCTTTGAGTCGAGAGCTTGTGGCACATTAAAACGTAACAATGTCATGCCCAAACCAGAATAACGAGATTCATTGATTATCACCGCACCCTGGCCAATTAAGCGTGCCTTATTAAGGTCGTCGGCTAAGAGTATCCATTGTCCCTTCACGGCTCGCCATCCCTGTTCTACCTCAACATCAAACCAAAGGTGTTTTCCTGTTACTGTTTCTATTGATAATGAATCAGGTAAAGCCGTAAGTGGCTCAGTCGTCAATTTATCAACATTGGGTAAGCGACTTAACGCAAATGGCGCTAGTTTACGCGGTACTTTTATTTGCTGGCTAATATCGCCTAAATTGCGATCTACTAGGGTTATATTTCCTAAAACATCACCGCTAGCCAGTTGTTTTGCCGGTAGCGATGTACTAAGAATTGAAATAAATATGGCGGTAAGTGGTAAGGTTTTCATGTTAGTCTTCAGCCTAAAAAATAAGTGTGTCGTTAATAAAACGTTTCAACTAAAAATAAATTTCCTTTTATGGAATAAATATTTTTTAGATACGTCTACTTAGTAGAGAGGAGTAAAAAATGAATAAACCTATAGAAAATATACTACCAATGCTAAGACGCTTTGCCTACTCTTTAACGGGTAATCCTGCTGATGCAGATGATTTAGTACAAACCACGCTAGAGAAAATACTCAATAAAGGTGTGCCTAGTGGAGTAGACGAAACTAGGTGGGCATTTAAGGTTTGTCGCAATGTTTGGATTGACGAATATCGGTCACGAAAAGTTAGGCAGAATGCGGTACTCAAACCGGAGCTTCAAGAGCCACAAACTGCTAATGAACACCAACAATTTGACAACAAAGAAACGCTGGCACACGTTAATAAAGCGATGAGTACCTTGCCTGACGATCAACGGGCAATTTTATCTTTAGTGGCCGTTCAAGGCATGTCATATAAAGAAGTGGCTTCTTCTATGGAGATCCCTGTTGGTACGGTGATGAGTCGGCTATCTCGAGCACGTGTTGCACTAATGGATATGATGAAACCCTATCAAATAGGAGCAGGCTTATGAAAATAGACAATGAAATATTGAGTGCATTTTTAGACGCCGAACTGAGCGAAGAAGCAATGGAAGAGGTCCGTTGTGCGCTAGAGACTGACGACGATTTAGTGATGCGTTTGGCTGACTTATCACAAGTTGATCACTGGGTTAACGAAAATGCTGCCATTATTGATAGGACTACAATGCCTGATGGTATCTTACTCTTAGCACAAACCTTAGATAAAAAAATAGCAGAAAATAAAGAAGACCAGACGCCTGAAAATGTTGTTAGCTTGTCACGCTGGAAAAGTGTTAACCAACGCATTAAAAAACATTACGCCTTAGCGGCAGGTATTTCGATGATATTTGGCGTAGGAACAATAACCCTAATGCAGTCAGAGCAAACAACTGCGATTACTGCAGAGATATCACAGGTGTTAGATAAGGCAAAAAGTGGTGAAATGTCGTCAACAGACCAAGGTGATAAGGTCATGGCTAATTTAAGTTTCACTAATCATGCGGGTAATTTTTGTCGACAGTTTCAGCACATTAATTTACAAGCGGCCAGTATCAACATTGCCTGTAAAGAAAATCAGCAGTGGCAGCTTAAAATCACCAAAAACGTAGCGTTTTCCCAAGATATTGAAAATTACCGTGTTGCCAGTAACAAGGCACAACTAGACAGCGCTATAGATGAGATGATCAAAGGACAAGCAATGGATAGCGCTCAAGAACAACGAGCAATAAACAATAACTGGCAAACAAATAAACAATAACCGAGGTACATTATGAAATCATTTATTCCCTTTTTATTCGTAACTTTATTAATATCAGCTTGTGCTTCTCAACCTGACTACCGCCCTGCAACTAAAGGGTCATCAGGTTATAGTGAGCAAAAAATTACCAGTGATAGGTATCGTGTACAATTTAAAATCATCTCTAACAGTGTCGCTGATGCAGCTGATTATGCGCTATTAAGATCCGCGGAGCTCACTCAAAAGCAAGGTTTTGATTGGTTTGTTGTGACCAATAAAGAAACTTTTGTTGAGTCTCAAAAAGTAGAGGTTGCCTCTGCATTTGGTTTATCGCATCAACAGCGCATTGAACGCCGTTGTGGCCTATTCAACTGTGAAACCTACCAACGCCCACATAGTGAAATAGGAATTGCCTTTAATAGCGGCAATAACCGTAAAGAAGTGCATAGTATTTTAGAGATTCGAATGGGCAAAGGCATTATGCCTAATGAATCGACTTATAGCGCCGTTGATGTGATTGAAAACTTGTCACAAAAACTGGATAAGCATTAGAAAAAAACATGTGATAATAGCCAATGTAAACGCTAGCAATAATCACATAACTTGAGGTAGCTGTTAATCTACCTATTAAACCCGGTAACATGCATGTTACCGGGTTTTTCTATAACTAAAGGGTAAATGTTCAAGGCCTCATCACTGTAAATAGCATAAGACACCTCTTTTGAATGAATTAATACCCCTGCAAATCATCCGCTTACCTAACAATGAAAAACATAGCACTCATATTAATTTTAAATTAATGTGACCTGCAAAAGAATCGAATGCTAGAATACACAATAATTCAAATTAATCGGATCAGTTATGAAATATGTTGTATTGGTTATAATTATTGCCTTGGTAATTTTCTTTATTTCAAAAAGTTCAAATGATAAAAAAGCCGCGGTTGAAAATATAGCTATAGCTAACCAGTTCTTAGCTACAAATAAAACCCTTGAAAATGTTGTTGAAACAGCTTCAGGTTTGCAATATCTAGTATTGGAAAAAGGTGATGGATTAAAGCACCCAAGTGCCAGTTCAAAAGTGAAAGTGCATTATCATGGCTCTTTACTCGATGGCAGTGTATTTGACAGCTCAGTTGATCGCGGTGAACCCATTAGTTTTGGCTTAAACCAAGTGATACCTGGCTGGACTGAAGGTCTTCAATTAATGGTTGTTGGTGATAAATTTAAGTTTTTTATTCCATCTAGCTTAGGCTATGGCAATAAATCTGCAGGAAAAATAACCCCCGGTTCGTTACTTATTTTTGAAGTGACACTACTCGACATTCAGTAAATAAAATATCTAAAACAGCAATAATAGAAATATCATTGCTGTTTTGTTTAGTCAGATGATTAGGTCTTGCCAGCATATAATAGCCACTATATTTTGTATTGATAACAGCGAACATACGGCTGTTAACTACTCACCTTTGCACTGTAAACTGAATAGAACAATGCTAATAGCAAGCAAATAACAGCAGGAATTAATAAAGCATTAAACTTAAACATACTGAAAAAATAAGCACCCAATCCCCCACCAACAATAAATCCCGTTATTATCAGTAGAAACAATACCGCCTTTCTTTTATCAAAGAGTTCGCCTCGAAGTCTTGAACCTAACATAAGACCAAGATCGGTAAATAACCCAGTTACATGAGTTGTTCGAACAACAGCGCCACTATAGGTTGTCACTAGTGCATTTTGAAGCCCACATGCAGCTGAAGCTAAATAATGGCCAAATAGTGATCCCTTGGATAAGAAATACATTGATGCGAAAATAATGATTGCCTCCAAGATAAGCAGTCGACTGTAATTACGACCCAACTTTAACGAACCACTATTTAGGAAATAGCCTGATATGGCAGAGCCTACTAAGAAGCTAAGCAGAATTAAAACCAAATGAAGTGTATTAGAAAAACTTGAGTTTAAAACACCTACGCCAAGCAGTGTTGCTGTTCCAGATAAGTGTGAAATAGATTGGTGATTAAATCCTAAAAGTCCAACAGCGTTAATAAAGCCCGCAACCAGTGCTAAAACAAACGAGCCATACTCTACCCACCGAGGTAATTTTGATATCACGATAATCCTTTAATCACAAATGCCACGTTAAGCGCCGATTTGAGTGACTTATAGTTCTTGTGTAAGTGCGGCACTTATAGCGATAGTAAATAACAATATTAAAGCAGCAAGTCCTTTAATTACACCTTTTATACGTTTATATGAGAATTCATTATTCCTTTTATCGTAATGATCGATAATTTCAATCAAAAGATATAAAGCACCTAACAAAAGAGCAGCAAAAGAAAAATATACTGCATTACCTTGAAAGGTAACTTCACCTCTTCCTAGGGGGAGATAAAGAGTACCGCTGTAGACGCCATAAGTGCCATAGCAAAGTAAAAAAATAATAAGTATTTTTTTAGCTACCCGCTGTGGTAAAGGGATATCATTTGGAACATAGTTTTCACTATTTTCTGACTGCTTTTCCCCACGACGCATACATTAGATCCCTGATAAGTTGGCTTATAAACTAAATATATATTTTATCGCAAAATAAATAATACTCATGTGCGTTAACATTAAAATCTAGTTCATCTTTAAATAACAGGGATTTTCAAATCAAAACACCCCATACAAAATCCCACGCTATTTCTCGTTTAGTATCGCAGGCAATCGTGTCTTAATTATAATCTTTCTGGAAAATTACAAAAAATACCATCGATATTTAATTCTTTTACTTTGGCAATGTCATCATAGTCATTAACCGTATAAACATAAACTTGTAACCCTTTTTGATGTGCGTCATCAACAAAGTCCTGATTGATAAAATCTAGACTTAAGTTGATGGATTGAGCATTAAGTTCAACGGCACAATCAGCATAAGAAAGAGGAACGCCTTCAAGCAAAACACCGATGGGTATTTGAGGATACAAATGTTTAAATTTATTTAATTCATGATGATCAAATGAAGAAACCATAAAATCAAGCTCAGACCAGCCCTTTTCTTTTATGTATTTATCTATTACCTGATACGTTGCAATTGCGGTACTTCTTCCCTTTAATTCTATATTTACTATCACGCTTTTATCAACAAGATCCAAGACTTCTTCAAGTGTTGGTATAAGTTCACCTTTTCCCGCGTCTAGTTGTCTTAGCTCAACAAAGGTTTTATCTTCAGTATAGCCTATACCATTAGTTGTTCTGTCTACTTTATCGTCATGTATAACAACAAGTTCACCTGTTTTACATACATATACATCTAATTCGATCGCATCAACATTTAACGCTAATGCTTTTTTAAAAGACCTTAGCGTGTTTTCAGGTTCATGACCCATTGCGCCACGATGTCCTATTTTTAGTATCTTTTTATCCAAAATTTATTTCTCTTTATTTTCTATAGTAAAATAATTAACACGACAATATCAATACGCATAGCGCTCATTAACAGCCAACTGCTATAAAAACAGTTCTAGCACTTTAGAAAGCCGACCTAGCTTTTTAGTGCTTTTTTTAATGGTGTTAAATGAGACTCATAATTGCGCCATTGTTCAAGACCACTTTGATAAATAGGTTGTCGAACTTGCTCAGAGCTAGGCGTGCGAACAGCGCGTTTATTTGTATGAAAATCAATACAAGCCTGCTCAAAAGGAAGTCCACAATAGTCTAATATGCGCCTAACTTGGCTTTCAAGATCGGCAACCACATCTTCATACTGCACACGTAAAATCTTACCGGGTAATTCTTTGTCCCAATGGTCCATCAACTCAACATAACTACGATAATAATGTCCAATGTCTTCAAGATCATAGGAAAATTGCTGCCCCTCACCAAACAATTGTTTAAAACCACTAAAACAACAGGACAAAGCATCGCGTCTCGCATCGATAATTTTCGCGTTAGGCAAGATCAGATTGATAAGCGCAATATGCCGGAAATTGTTTGGCATTTTATCGATAAAGAACATTGCTCCTTGGCGATGATGCCGAGTCTCTTCAATATACAGCTCGCCCATTTTAGTGAGGTCATCAGCAGTAAGATTGCTTAGAATACTCGGGTATTTGGGGGTGTCACGCGTGGCTTGTCGACCATTTAAGCGATGCGCTAGACCGATAATGTTGGCCAATTCCATTGTCCCATCAACCTGTGAGTGTGAAGAGAGGATTTGTTCTAAAAGTGTCGACCCAGCTCTAGGTAGTCCAACAATAAATATAGGATCTGCAGCAGAGCAACCGGTTTGTTTATGGCGATTGAAAAACGCAGCGTCAAAATTATTTTTCTGAAATTCAAACGATAACTCGAGAGATTTGCTGTCAAATTTGTCTTGCTCGCTCTTGAGTTTGTTGCCGCGATGGTAAAAAGAGAAGGCTTCGTCAAAGAGCTCACTGTCTTCTAAATCTTTGCCAAGCGCAAAGCAAAAATGAATTTTATCATTTATCGATGTTGTCGCGCTTGCTTCTTTAACCCTCATTTGCTGACGTTCATCAGAGGTAAATCGGTAAGTTTTTAAATTGGCCAAACTCCAGAAAGCATCACCAAAGTCAGGTTTGAGATCGTAGCTTTTACGGTAAGCTTGGATCGCGTCTTCAACACGCCCCATCGTTTTTAATGCATGGCCGAGAGTTAAATAGATAGAGTAATTAGCTGCGTTGCTATCCAATACACTTTCAAAGGTGCTTATAGCTGCTTCAAAATCTCCAGTGGCTTGTTGCGCATTGCCAAGACCAATTTTAAACGTTGCATTTTCCGGGTCTGAATCTAATAGAATTTTTGCTTGCTCAAGTGCCTTATTAAATTTTTGTCGTTTATGCAGAACATGAACATAGTCAAGGCGTGCTCTTTTGTAATTTGGTTCAAATTCAAGGCAGCTGGCTAATAAGAACTCCGCGTCATCAAGAATTTGAAACTTTGTTCCTAACTCAGCCAATAAGCGCATAGCTTCTGGTTGATGGGGATTGTCTTTGAGAAAATGACGACAGAGCCATTCAGCGCGATGTAATTGCTTTTGATATATTAAGCTAGAAACAGAAACTAATGCTGGCGGCAAACTGGAGAGCCAATCAGCACGTTTTTTTGCTTCCTGACGCATCGGATAACCAGGTTGGTCTGCTAAAGCGCGCCAACTTCCAAACAAAGCTGGATTTAAGGCGACTGCTTTTTCAAAGGATGCTATCGCTTGGCTAGTGTTCGCCATTGCTTTGTGAGTATAACCTTGCTCTTGATGCGCCCGGCCATGGTCCGGTTGTTTTATAAGAATTTGATCAAGACTTGCCATAGCCAGATTATATTTTTGTTGTTTACGCTGACAGACTGCAAGACAATAAACACCTTCAATATGTCCTGGATTTTCCGCAAGCATATCTTCTAGGTTCTTAGCTGCTTGGCTTAAGTGGCCTTTTTGAATCAAAAGTTGACACTGTTTAATAACTTGGTCTGGTTGGAGGTTTTTCAATTGATTTGGCAAAATAATGTCTCGGTAAATATCAAGAGATGGTTGATATTGTCTATAAATATACAAAAAAAATGGGTCGACGTTATTAAACGCCGACCCTATCTTATCTTAAAATACTTTAAAATAATGTAAAATGCTAATAATCATAGCTTATTCTAAAGCCAACTGTGCGAGGTCTCGTTGGTGAAACCCTAAAGACATTATCAGCTGAACCCGCAGCAACTTGTCCAAGAGAATCGGTAGCATTGTCAATAAAGAGTGTTGCTTTCCAGTCATCTTTTCCAATAGAGGCAGATAGGTTAACTTGATTATAAGACGGTAACTCGACACGATCAGCAGCAACTAAGCTATTAAAACGTGAGTCTGTCCATTTAAATACGCCTTGAAAAACAGCAGCAAAGTCGCCGATATTTTGATAGTAACGCGCGCCAACCACACCTTCATTTTCTGGTGCGTAAGGGAGATTAGACCCTACTGGTGTGATATTAACTAAGGTGTTTGGAATATCAGTCAACTCTGAATCGATGTAACTAAATGAGCCAAAAAGGTCGACATTATCGGTCGCAGCCCAGTTAAGTTCAAATTCAACACCATTGATATCAGCAGAGCCAACATTATCAAAGAATGAGCTATTAGCGATACTAAGATCAAGAACGCCTTGCTGCATGTCACTGAAATCAACATTGTATATCGCGCCATTAAAACGCAAAGTATTATTAAGCCAAGTTGTTTTCCAGCCTAATTCAACACTAACAACATCATCGGTATCAAAAGTAGCAGGAATGCCACCAGTGCCAACTGCACGATTGAATCCACCGCCTCTAAAGCCTTCAGAATACGTAGCATAAAACATCGCGTCAGCATTCATTTCCCAGCGTATATTGGCTTTGTAAATCGTTCCCGATATCGTTGCAGGCGATAAACCAGCCAGTCTTGAATCAACATTTGTTCCGGCATCTGCCTCTGGTCCAGATGCTCTTTGACCGAAAGGAGATTGTCCCATCAAGCCCATTTCAATATTATAGTGACGTGCACCAACTGTTACGGTTACCTCTTCAGTAACGTCGTAAGCAAGCTCACCAAATACAGACATTTCTTCACGGTCTGATTGATAATCATTGAAATAAGTTACGCCCGGCGGCCGAGCACTGCCATCGGTGTTAGTGAAAGCACCCGGTATTGGAAAGTTTGGTGAAAATCCAGCGGCGATAGAACCCGCATAAGTAAAGTCAGTTAACGTATTAAGTTGCTGATCATCATAGAAAACACCACCAATCGCTCTAAAACGGTCTTCCGCATTGGTTGCAACACGAATTTCGTGCACAACGCGTTCTGTTTCAAACTGCTCAGAAGTAGTCATCACAGGACTAAAGCATTCATCATAACCTGGGTAACTACAAATGTAGTAAGGAACATATGGTCCTATTTCTATATAAGCAGTATAGTCAGTATTACCTTGGAACGTGCGGTTGGTGAACGAGCCGTTATAAATAACTTCAAGGCCGCCAAGCATACCATTCAATGTCCACTGTGTTAGGTCAACTTTATCATCACCAGCCGTCGGCGAAAAAGTGGCTGTATTTAAGTCGTTTTCAGTGCTGATAGAGGGATCATATTCAAAAGAACCTTCAGTATCTAACTGTTGGTTTGTGTGCTGTACTAACAAATCCCATTCGTCGTTGATTTGCCATAAGCCACTAATTCTGACGCCACGGTGTGTCGCTTCATTGTAATCATCTTTTGCAAGTGTAGAGTTACTGACTACTTGTCGAGATGAAGGAACGCTGCCACCCAGTGCTGGATTAGTTAATGGTAATTGCGTTGTAGACAGCGCATTATCAATAAACCCACCATCAGTAGAATTATAAGCTGCAATTCGTATGGCAAACTCATCTTCTATAATAGGAAGATTGACATAACCTTCAGTTTTATTACTGATGCCACCGCTCTTGGTCGATGACATACCTACCTCGCCACCGGCTCTAAATTCGTTCAATTCCGGTTTGTTGGTAATAAGGCGAACGGTACCTGCCTGTGAACTAGCGCCAAACAATGTGCCTTGAGGACCTTTTAACACTTCGATACGTTGCAGATCAACCGCATATAAATCTATATTACGACCTGGAGTAGTGATTGGAGTTTCATCAAGGTAAAAAGCAACGCTTGGCTCGCCCCCTATGCCTGCAAGTCTAACATCAGCACGACCGGCGGATACACCACGGATATAGGTTTCTTGCTTACCAGGACCTTGACCTTCAGAGCTAACACCCGGTAGTAATGCAATATAATCTTCAAAGCTGTCAATACCCAGTTGCTGAAGTTGTGCTCCACTAATGGCTTGAACAGCAAGCGGCACTGCTTGTTGGTTTTCTGAACGGCGAGTTGAAGTAACCGTTATAGTTTCGATCTGGCGCTCAGTCTCAACTTTTTTGTCTTCTGCTTTACTCTTTTCCTGAGCTTGAACGGCACTACTACTCAATGCAAGAGCGATTGCCATGGTCAATACGGTTTTAACTGGTCGGTTTTTATGATACATAAGTACCCTCGTTGATTATTTTCTGTGACTTAGCAGATACTAAGTAAATTAATAGATCAATATCGAAGCAAAACGCTTATCAAGTGACAGCCTTTTGATTCTTTGTGACAAACCGTCAAAAGTTTTCGCAAACAGCTGTGTCGTTAAAATAGCCTGTAATATAACTTAATGATTAATATCACAGAAATTTTTGAGTTGTAGCATACTACAATATCGGAAAGATTACTGAATATAGCTAAAATAAACAGCAAACTTCGGTGAAAAGATGGTATTTTGAAGAAGTAACGTTGAGAACGACTCACGGGGTTTATTTAAGCTTGTGGCGATAAACTCTTAAAGGGTTAAAGAGTTTATCGCATTAAATACCTTACTTGACGACACTTTCCCCTGACTTTGCCGCTTTATATTCCGCATGCATAAATGCCCAAACAGATATAATACCCACAGCTGAAATCAATATAAGCATATTCATAAAGCTAGACCAACCACCCGCACTATCAGCTAACCTGCCGCCAATAAAAGCAAATGTTGCACTGGCCGCAAAACCAAAAGCATCAATAAAACTCACCAATTTTGCACTGTGGGGTCCACCATATTCGATAGAGAATATTGACATAGGTAGGTAATAAGCGGGAGAAATTGAAAAGGCGAATAAGAAAATTGCGCTCAAAGCGACAATGTAATTCACTTCAACACTCAAATCAAACCAAGATAAATACTTCAGGGTCAGTATACTCAATAAACTCAGAGTCATCGCTATCGTTAATACGGTGCGAATACCTTTCTTTGAAAATCGGTCGTAAAATGCTATCGAAGCTAACAATCCAGCCAAAGAACCTACGGGGAAAATAGTAGAAGCCATTGCTGCTTGTGAAGGAGATAATTGATAGGTTTCCATAAGATAAACGGCAACAAAGTCTAAAAAGGCCATCATACAAGTAAGCATCATTAGCATTAGCACCACGAGCCAAACTCTTGGACTTTTAATAAATGCCAACATACCTGCACCCATACTCGTATCTTGAAGTGGGTGGTTATATTTGTTATCAACTGCCTGCTTTGCTGCTTTGGCTAGCGCTATACCTTCGGCACTGGTATCAGTATGATCACTTTCAATTTCTCTAAAAAAGTTGGGATTTTCTGGTTTTTCTTGTAGAAAAAAATAACAACCAATAAAAACAACCAGTCCAAAAGCCGCAGCGATGAAAGCGACTGAACGCCAATCCATAAAGCTTAATAACCAACCAAAGAATAAAGTCGCTAACACAACACTGAATCTAGAACTGGTAGAAATAATACTCCAAACTCGCCCGTAATGATGAGGGTGATACCATTCTCCAACCAGTTTGGTCATCGCTGGCCAACCTGAAGATTTTGTACAGTACAATAGGAATGAAAAAACAGTAAAAGCCATTACATTAGGAGAGAGTCCAAAAGCAATAACAAAGAGCGCCGTTAGAAATATGCCAATCAAAAAAGTAAAGCGCCCACCTATAATATCAGCAAGGGGCCCCCAAATGAGCTTGCCAACCAATGCACCTAAAGTACCATAAGCAGCAAAATCACCCAGATTAGTTTTTGTTAAGGCTAAGGTTTCATCGGCAAGCAAGGCAGGACTAAGAATAGTGACCATTTGACGACAAATCATCATGGCGGCATAACCAAGATACATGGCGATAATAATATTTAATTGCTTTGGGGGTCGGTTAGACATAATTTCTCTGTGAACAGTTGTAATATAGTTAACGGTACTCCTATAAAACACTGGCTCTGTTAGGTTAATGATTATGGATTCGATGATACTATGTTATTCAGTAGTTTACGTCAAATACGCCAAAAAAATTAGCCTTCTATCAAACTGACAATAATTACAGGTTCACTACTTTCAAGTAAAGTGACGATATTTTATTCAAGAATATTATGAATTTAGATTAAACAGATAATAGTTACAGTATCTATCCTTTATAACAACAGAGTTATTAGCGCAATATAATTCAAGAGAAAAAATCTAAACGATGTAGATGATGACTTGCAATAATGGGGAGGATTTTAATTAACTAGGAAGTACAGAAAAAAAGGTGGTACCCGGAGACGGACTTGAACCGTCACACTCTATGTTCAAGTAAAGTGACGAGATTTTTATTCAAGAGAAAAAATCTAAACGATGTAGATGATGACTTGCAATAATGAGAGGATTTTAACTAACTAGGAAGTTCAGAAAAAAAGGTGGTACCCGGAGACGGACTTGAAACGTCACACTCTATGTTCAAGTAAAGTGACGAGATTTTTATTCAAGAGAAAAAATCTAAACGATATAGATGATGACTTGTAATAATGGGGAGGATTTTAACTAACTAGGAAGTACAGAAAAAAAGGTGGTACCCGGAGACGGACTTGAACCGTCACACTCTATGAGCGAGGGATTTTAAATCCCTTGTGTCTACCAATTCCACCACCCGGGCATCGGATAATTCTTTTTAAAGTAGAGATTGGCTCCCTACTAACTCTTAATTACTAAGAGGTTTTTTACTATCTAGCTTATTAAAACACTAAATAAGTATTGGAGCGGCTAACGAGACTCGAACTCGTGACATTCACGTTGGCAACGTGATGCTCTACCAGCTGAGCTACAGCCGCTTCGTAGATTAAGTAATATAATATCATTACTTAAGGTTTTCTTTTCTTTAATAAAATTTGGAGCGGCTAACGAGACTCGAACTCGTGACATTCACGTTGGCAACGTGATGCTCTACCAGCTGAGCTACAGCCGCTTCATAACTTGCTATTACAAACAAGGTTTAAATTTTATCTGCATGCGCCAACATACACCATCTTAACTACCCACTTTACTCTGTTAAAAACAAAGTGGTACCCGGAGACGGACTTGAACCGTCACACTCTATGAGCGAGGGATTTTAAATCCCTTGTGTCTACCAATTCCACCACCCGGGCATCGGATAATTATTTTTTATAGTAGTGATTGGTTCCCTACTTCTTAGTATTTAAACTAAGTCCTTCATACATCCAACACTTATAAATAAGTAATGGAGGCGGGTCCCGGAGTCGAACCGAGGTCCACGGATTTGCAATCCGCTGCATAGCCATTCTGCCAACCCGCCGAATCCTTTGAATAGATAACGATTTAAAAAAAATCATTAGAAATCAAACTTGGAGCGGCTAACGAGACTCGAACTCGTGACATTCACGTTGGCAACGTGATGCTCTACCAGCTGAGCTACAGCCGCTTCATCTGCTGACTCCCTGTCAACTTGGGACGCATTCTACATTGAAATTATTTGGAGTCAACAGTTTAATTTCAATTTTGTTTTGACTGCTCAAAAAGCGGCTAATTTGACGTTTTTTTAACTAAATATATCATTTTCTAGCTATTTTGTTTCGCTAACTCTGGCCAAGCTACTTTAAAATAGGCCAGCATTGACCAAAAAGTAAGCACTGTGGCTATCGCATAAAAGCTGTAAGCGATAA
Organism: Colwellia sp. BRX10-1; assembly: GCF_014077545.1. Classification (NCBI taxonomy): domain Bacteria; kingdom Pseudomonadati; phylum Pseudomonadota; class Gammaproteobacteria; order Alteromonadales; family Colwelliaceae; genus Colwellia; species Colwellia sp. BRX10-1. Next base: position 92,991 of record NZ_JACGWC010000009.1, on the reverse strand, counting down.
ACATTAATATTTCATGTGGAAAATTAAACAGAATTAACGGAATATCATAATCAGGTTGCCAAATTAATCCCATAATACCTAGCATTTGCGCAGCTGTTTTATATTTTCCCATTTGAGAAACAGCAATTTCATCGCGTTTACCGCGTGAAGACATAAATTCACGCAAGGCACTAATAAAAATTTCACGAGCAATCATTAATATTGCTGAAATTGAAATCCACCACAGTTGATAATCTTGAATAAGTAGCACTAAAGCAGCAACAACCATTAATTTATCAGCTACTGGGTCGATAAAGGCGCCAAATGCTGAAGATTGGTTTAATTTACGTGCTAGATAGCCATCAAGAGCATCACTAATAGCAGCAAGCCAGAATACGGCAAATGCGCCGAAATGATTCCATGAGACTGGTAAATAAAATACCACTAAAAAAACAGGTATTAATACTATCCGAAACATGGTGATTTGATTTGGAATGGTCCACATAAATTTATTTTACTACTAAAGCAACAAGCGTTACCGCATTCTACACATTACAGGCAGAGACGTAAATTTTTATCAAAAAATAGCAATAATAAGTGTAGACAACAAAGGTGGGTTTATTACAGGAAGACGTTTAACTTATTTATCATGTAAGGCGTTATATATTGTATCGGCTAAAACAGCACTAATACCAGGCACCTTTTCAAGTATTGACCTATCGGCTTGCATAACTTCTTGGAGCCCACCTAAATATTTTAATAAGGCTTGACGTTTTTTCGCGCCAATTCCTTCAATAGATTCAAGTGTCGATTTTTTGCTGGCTTTTTGACGCTTGGCTCGATGTCCTGTAATGGCAAAACGATGTGATTCATCACGAATATGCTGTACTAAGTGTAAAGCTGGTGAGGTTGATGGTAATGAAATTAGCTGATGACTACCTGCTAAGATTAGCGTTTCAAGTCCAGGCTTACGCCCTTCTCCTTTAGCGACACCAACTAATAGTGGGATTTTTTCTAAAGCGGTATCTATTTGCCATTGAGCAAAAAATGCTTCTGCTTTTGATAATTGTCCTTTACCGCCATCAATAAAAACAATGTCAGGCATATTTTCCATGGTGTTCACCTTGCCATAACGTTTGTTAAGCGCAAACGCCATCGCCGCATAATCATCACCCGGTGTAATGCCATAAACATTATAACGACGATAATCACTTTTTAAAGGCCCTTCTTGATTGAACACCACATTAGATGCCACGGTTTGTTGCCCCATGGTATGACTAATATCAAAACACTCAATTCGGTTAATGCCATTATCAAGTTCAAAAACTTCATTTAATGCCGAAAAACGCGCTTGCATTGACGCTTTATGACTATTCTTAGTGACTAATGCATTTTGCGCATTGGTACAGGCCAACTTTAAATATTGGGCACGTTCGCTGCGAACACTCGTTGATATTTTAACATTGCGCTCGGCTTGCTCACTCAAAAGCTTAGTAAGCTCTTCAATGTGTTCAAAACTTTCACTGATCACTATTTCTTTAGGTATCGCAGCACTTTTCAAGTCTTGCCCTAAGTAATGCTGGCTTATAAAGGCTTGGTAAACGTCTGCTTGTTCAGTTTCGGCAGGAATACTAGGGAAATAGCTTTTGCTACCCAGTATCTTTTGATCACGTATAAATAAAACGTGTACACAAACCTGTGATTTCTCAATATAGATACCGATAACATCAAGTTCAGCGACAATACCACTGACAAACTGTTGCTTTTGAACTTGTCGTAACGTAGCGATTTGATCTCGGTACTTAGCCGCAGCCTCAAAGTCTAATGTGTGGCTAGCTTGTTCCATTTCAACCACTAAACTATCAATAACCGTTGAGCTTTTTCCTCGTAAAAATAGTTTAGCTAAGTCAACTTGTTGCTGGTAATCAACCGCTGATATTTTGTCGACACAGGGTGCAGAACAACGATTTAATTGATACTGCAAACAAGGACGACTGCGCGCACGATAATAACTATCTTCGCATTGACGAACCGGAAATAACTTTTGCATTAAACGAAGGCTTTCCCAAACAGCACCAACAGTTGGATATGGACCAAAGTATTCACCTTTAACTTTTTTACCGCCTCGGTGAACGCCTAGCTTAGGATGTTTATGGTCTGTTATTAGTAAATAGGGGTAAGACTTATCATCTCGTAATAAAATATTATATTTAGGGAGATATTTTTTAATGTAGTTGTTTTCAAGAATTAACGCTTCGCCCTCAGTATGAGTAACGGTAACGTCAATCGCCATAATATGGCTGACTAATACTTTGGTTTTGGTGCTGCCGACATCTTTACGAAAATAACTGGCAAGGCGTTTTCTAAGCTGTTTAGCTTTTCCTACATAGATAACCGTTTGGTGTTTATCGTACATCCGATAAACACCCGCTTGCTCAGAAACGGAAGAAAGAAAAGCTTGGTGATCAAAAAGAGATTGAGAAATTGACAAGTTTTATAATGTTTCTGTTTTGATCATACCATGACGTATAGCGAGATGAGTAAGTTCTACATCATTACCAACGTTTAACTTTTCAAACATTCTGTATCGGTAACTATTAATCGTTTTAGTACTTAAAATGAGTTGTTCTGAAATATGGGGGACTTTTTCACCACGGGTGATCATCAACATAATTTGAAGTTCACGTTCAGACAAGGTATTGAATGGATTTTCTTCATTCGATTTAAACTGACTTAATGCCATTTGTTGAGCAATATCTGGCGTTATGTAACGCTGACCACTGTTTACTGCTCGAATAGCGTTAACCATTTCATCAGCACCAGCACCTTTAGTTAAATAACCTGCAGCGCCAATTTGCATGACCTTGGTAGGAATAGGGTCTTCTGAATACACAGTTAACACGATAACTTTTATGTCAGGTGAATAACGAATTATTTTTTTAGTCGCTTCTAAACCACCTATCCCCGGCATGTTCATGTCCATTAACACAACATCGGGTTGACTTTTACGACAAAATTGTACGGCTTCTTCTCCGGTTTCGGCCTCGCCTATGACTTTAAGTCCTTTTACGTCGTCTAGAATTCTACGTATTCCTGTACGAACTAACTCATGATCATCGACCAATAAAACATTTATCAACGGAGGTTCACCTTAATTTACAATTTTTATTATCTTGGAGAATACTGTAAGAAATATTCCTTATATGATTAGAGCATATAGGGTATTAGCAAGCAGTACAATTGAATTCAACCATCTTACATTGAAAAAGTGCAGCATAGTTATAGCACTGCTTTATTAACCTACTGTTAGGCTAAATTTTAACTAAAGATCATGCTTCTTTAACCAATTATTTAACAAACCAATTTGACCATTTTTATAAGCAGCATAAGTCAATCTAACCGCATTACTTAAAATGACGCTGTCCGTCCATTTCGTCTGCTCGGCTATGAGTTCGTAACAATTTTGTGCTTCTGGAGACAAATAGCCACGCATTTCTTTTTTGCCATTCTCTTTTTGTCGTTCGCGATAGCGCTTTTGTTTCTCTGCGTTACTAAATGCTTTTTTATTCTCTCTCATCAGTGAGTTACCAAATTATCTAAAATAAAAACAAGGTTATGCGTAACCAAATAATATATAAAAAAGTGATAATAATCTAACTTTATATTAATAAAACTCAAATAAAGCACTGCTCGGAGTTGTTTAGTGTACAGGTGTTCGCTAAAGTAGCGAATAATTTAATTACTGAAAATAAAGTGACCTCATGTTAGATCAAAATTCATACTCTAAAGAAGACTTAGTAAAAGCAGGAACTGGCGAAATGTTTGGCGAAGGAAATAGTCAATTACCTTCAGACAACATGTTGATGATGGACCGAATTATTTCTATCACTGAAGATGGTGGTGAATATGGTAAAGGTGAGATTATTGCTGAACTTGATATTAGCCCAGACCTTTGGTTTTTTGATTGTCACTTTAAAGGCGACCCTGTTATGCCTGGTTGTTTAGGCTTAGATGCTATGTGGCAACTCGTTGGTTTCTTCCTTGGTTGGTCAGGTGGTCCAGGTCGCGGTAGAGCGTTGGGTGTAGGTGAAGTTAAATTTACAGGTCAAATTTTACCGACCAACAAAAAAGTAACTTATAAAATCACTTTAAAGCGTGTTATCAAGCGCAAATTGTTTATGGGTATTGCTGATGGTGAAGTATTAGTTGATGGCAAGGTTATCTATACCGCTAAAGATTTAAAAGTAGGCTTATTTACTGACACTACTTCATTTTAGTCTTGTTTTATCTAAGACTTATCTAAGACTCATATAATAATACCTTACGTTATATATGTTAAAGCCTACTTTTAGACAGTAGGCTTTTTTATTTTATTAATTTCCTGCCTTTATTTGCGATATTCTGCTAAATTAACCTTATTAAACTTATCCCGCTATTCTTAAAATTATCCTTATGATCAAGTTACCCTCAAGTGTTTATAACAGCACCAAATTAGTCTTTATCCTAATGATTTCGCTGGTGTTAGTTTTTATCCTTAACAGTGTATGGCAGTTTATCAGTCATATCGATGAACTTTCTTTTAGTGAAAATTCTCCTTTAGTAACAAGTAATTTTAGCTACGCTATTGACCATGGCAATAGTTTAAATATCAAGACTCTCATAAAAAGCAAAGAGGCCGAAGCGCGATTCACTCCCTCGTTAGCTAATGACATTCCTTACGCACTAGGTCTTCAATCCTATTGGGTTAAAATTAATATTAATAACAACACACCAAACACTCAAAGTGTTGTATTGCATGCCGATAACAGTCGTTTGGCTTTTTTTGATGTTTATAAAGTCAACGCTATTTTAGGAAGTACGACACAAATAGCTCAACAAAAACAGACGCCTGAGCAAGAAACCTTATTGGATGTATTTCCACATGTAGCTTTTGATCTCCTTGCAAAGAGTACGGCACAAGTTATTGTGCATGTAAAAAGTAATGGCGCACCAAATATCCCGTTAATACTTTATAGCAAAGACAATTTTGATAAACGTGCTGATTATGTGCAAATGACTTTTGGGATTTTTATTGGCATTATGCTTTTAATGGCAGCCTATAACTTTGTGCTATTTTTTGCGACAAAAGATAAAGTTTACTTGGTATATATTGGCTATTTATTATCTGCTTTTATTGTTATAGCTGGAGTAACGGGGTATGGATATCTAATTTTCTCAAAAAAAATTCAATATATAATCCATGAGTACTCGCTATTTTTAGATTATTTTATGATATTTTTCTTGTTACTTTTCTCATTATATTTCTTACGTTATGACCAAATAAAAGGAAAGTTTTATAAAGTGGGCCTGACATCTTGCCTACTGTTAATAGTTGTCGCTTTTTATTCATTGACCTTAGATCAAATTGCACAAACCAAACTGTTTTTTTCAATTCAACCGATATTTATTTTATATGCACTATTTATCATTTTTAGAAGACTGTCTAAAGATTTTGCCTGGGCACGATTTTATTTCATTTCATGGGTACCTTTTTTAGCTGGTGCGGCAATTCAACCACTCGTGTTATTAAATTATGTTGATTCGACATTCATTACACGTAATGCATTTCTATTTGCGGTGATGATTGAAATTACTTTTATGGCTTTTGCACTCGCTGAGCGGATGCGCAGGAATGAGCAAGATAGAATTCATGATATTAGTTACCATGATTTTACCAGATTACCCCGTAAGTCGATGCTTGAAAACGCGATGAACGAAATGAAAATTTCGGGTAAAAACGATTTTTGTGTATTAATAATTAAACCAGAACATATCGAACAAATATCACTTTATATTGATGATAAAGCTAATGCGGCTTTATTTAAACGCCTAAGTCGTCGCTTAAGCTCATTGTTCATTCATAATGATGCTATCGTAAAATTATCTTCTAACCACGAAAAAATTTGTTTTTTAGAAAATAACTGCCTGGCTATAATCGTTAATAACGAGAAAAATCAGCAAGACTTGCCTGTTTTGATCAAATCAATACAACAGCTTACCTCTGAGACATTTCAAATAGATGACCTTAAGTTACCCTTGTCAGCAGTAATTGGTGTCGCTAACCACCCAGAACATGGCAGTGCTAACTACTTATTGATTAATCATGCCCAATTAGCGGTAAACGATGCGCAACTTGTCTATGGACGTTGGGCTTATTATCAAAGCGAAAAATCAGATCACACCAGTTACTTGCTCAAACTTGCCACCGATTTAAAAGAAGCAATAGAGAATGACACATTAGCTATATACCATCAGCCACAAATCGATCTTAAAACCTTACGTGTATGCAGTAGCGAGTGTCTAATTCGTTGGGAACATCCTCGTGAAGGTTTCATCTCACCTGACATTTTTATTCCTTTAGCCGAAGATTTAGGCCTTATTAATCAACTAACGTTATGGGTTATTAAGCGCGCTTTAGCACAGCATCAACAAATTTTAGTCAATAATAATCATATGGTCTCAATTAATATTAGTGGTAAAGATATTGCTCATGAGCACTTTTTTACTAATGCTCTAAGTATTATTGAAGAAAGTGGCATAGCCGCTGAGAAAATAATTTTAGAGTTAACTGAATCGGCGTCAATTAGCCATAACAAGCAATCTCTTGAGTTAATCCAAAAATTAGGCGATTTAGGTTTTACTATCAGTATTGATGACTTTGGCACAGGATATTCTTCCATGGCGCAAATTAGCCATCTTCCTTTTCAAGAGCTCAAAGTTGACCGACTATTTGTTGAGAATGTTAATGATGATCACAAACGTAAAACCATTGCTGAAGCTACCGTTAAAATGGCAAAGGGTTTAGGTTTAGAAGTTGTTGCTGAAGGTATTAATAGCCAAGAAGATGAAGACACATTGCGTAGTTTTGGCTGCGATATTGGCCAAGGCTACTATTACGCAAAACCAATGCCCATTGATGATTACCTTGACTGGTTGGCTTCACAAAACAATGGTCGAACACAAAAACGTGTCGACCTTGATGGTGAGTTCATTCCAGCTGATAAAATCTAGAATAATCTATTCTCTAAAGTTTTACCGTTAGTTAATTGTGAATATTGCCATTTGTGTTGATGACAAAGCTTTAATATTTGTAAATCTAACGGTTCGCTTTCAGGAGAAATGATACCAGTAGTGATTAAAAACTCATTGTTTTGCGTCTGTTCAATATGCTGTACATCGGCAACGCCAGCCATTAAAGGTAAAAAGTTATCGTACGCCTTCCTCATTCTAATCGTTAAGAAACCTTGCTGATCTTCGCTTTGCAAGTTTTGATGTTGTTTTAATTGTCCCTTCTCTATATATAAGACTTGGCTACATAACCGCTCTAGCTCACTCAAATCATGAGAACTTAAAATAAAGGTAATTTCTGATGATAATGAAGCAACGAGCTGACGAACTTCTCGTGCATTTATCGGGTCAAGTCCCGCTGTCGCTTCATCCAACATAACTATTTCTGGCGAGCCAATTAACGTTTGGGCAATAGCAACACGTTTACGCATGCCATGTGATAACTCATCAGGCTTGGCTTTTAGCGTGTCAGCTAAGCCAACAAGCTCTAACGTTCTTTGTGCTTCTTTTTGTGCATTCTTGCGAGTTAGACCTTGCAGTTGGGCATAAAAGGTTAATTGATGTGCAATCGAAAAACGTGGGTCAAACTGAGCATCTTGTGGTAAAGCCGCTAATCTGCCGAATAAGTTGGCGTCTCCAGCCCTTAATCCTGCAATAGTGATAGTGCCGCTACTGGGCAACAGATAACCACATAAAAGGCTAAATAAAGTTGTTTTACCAGCACCATTGGGTCCAACTAAAGCAATGGGTTGCCCTTTTTCTATACTGAATGATACATTGTCTAAAGCTAGATGATCGCCAAATGATTTTGAAAGATTATCAACTTGAATTAATGGCGCAGATTGGCTATTAAGTAAACTCATATTGATGCCCTCTTTAGTAGTTTATCCGCAACAAATAACAAGACAATTGTTTGTAATATAGGAATTAAATAATGGTAAAAGTCGAGTCCATCTAATGAAACTACACTGCTAATTTGTGTACCCGGAAAAATAAAGTTAAGAAAAAGTCCACTGTCTAATTGAAATTGAATAAAACCTATCAATAGTGCTCCTATGGTATAAAACAAAATACCAGCAACAATGCTCATTTTTGCTGAGGATAAAATACTATTAAAAAATGACATCAGAGCAATGAAAGGTAAAATTATAATTGCTAATTCAATAAACAAAACTGCAGCTTGTTTTAATGCCGGTAAAAACAAAGCATTATCACGAACTGTGGCTAAAATAACACATGCCACTAACGTTAGTAATATAAGACTAACAAGTGTAAGGAATTGACCTAAAAATCGTCCTAGCAGTATTTCACTGCGTGAGGCTCTTAAAGTAATAAAACGAAGCGTTCCGCGAGCACGGTCGGAACAAGTTTGATCACTACTGACTAAAAAAGTGAATATTGGAAATGAATAAACCGCGACTAGCCAATAAATAGAAAATTCAGCAACGGGCCATTTCAACAAAGCACTTACTCCCAATGAACCAAATAAAGTACTTGCTGCCACCTTAAATCCATCGGAAAAAACCAGTTCAGTGGCTGAGCTGATCACATAAGTCAAAAGTATGAACCAAACAGCACAAAATGCCGTTAAGGCGATTAAGCCATTTTTAGTATTAAAAATACGCTTCAATTCAAATTGCGTGAGAATAGATAGTCTATGGATGTTCAACAAATTAACGCCTGCTAGTGATTATTTTTCAATACCATAAAGGCACAGCTAACAAAATGCGAGTGTTATTTTGTTTCAAACAGTGGCAATAACATCAGCGCTCGACATTGAGTTTACAAATAAAAAAGCCAATCAAAATTGATTGGCTTTACTAATACACTTAAAGAAGGGGGAAAATAAACTTAAGCTCTACGAGTAACGACTGACTCACTCAGTTGTGCCAACAAGACTTCTGTATCAGACCAGCCAATACAAGCATCGGTAATGCTTTGACCATATGTCGCCACTTCTCCGTCAATCAAGTCTTGGCGACCTTCTACTAAGTGACTTTCAACCATTACACCGAAAATATTGTCATTCCCGCCACTAATTTGCTGACAAACATCATCGCAAACGAGCATTTGATTTTTAAACTTTTTACTGCTATTAGCATGACTAAAATCAATCATGATCTTGGTATTAAGTGAAGACTTCTCTAATTGCTCAGTCACAACTTTTACACTGTCTGCGTCAAAATTTGTCGATTTACCGCCTCGTAAAATAATATGACAATCTTTATTACCCGTTGTTTGAACAATAGCAGAATGACCATATTTAGTGACCGACAAAAAATGATGAGAAGCACTTGCTGCGCCAATTGCATCTATTGCCACTTTAATGGTGCCATCTGTACCATTTTTAAATCCGACTGGACAAGATAAGCCTGAGGCGAGTTCTCGATGAACTTGGCTTTCAGTAGTACGAGCCCCGATTGCTCCCCAACACATAAAATCAGCCATATACTGTGGTGTTATCATGTCTAAAAACTCACCCGCTGTCGGCATCCCCATATCATTGAGGTCGAGTAATAATTTACGGCCAATTCGAAGGCCGTCATTAAGCTTAAAGGTGTTATCCATGTAAGGGTCATTAATTAAGCCCTTCCAACCCACCGTTGTTCTTGGCTTTTCGAAATAAACTCGCATAACAATTTCAAGCGTGTCTTCATACTTTTTGCGCAGTTTAACTAGTCGCTGGCCATATTCTAATGCTGCATCTGTGTCATGTATTGAACAAGGACCAATGACAACGAGCAAGCGATCATCTTTATTATTAAAAATGTTACTAATGGCTTTACGTGCAGAAAATACCGACTTAGATGCTTCTTGAGAAGCTGGAAATCGCTCAATAAGTGCGATTGGAGGTAATAATTCTTTTATTTTACTGATGCGAACGTCGTCGGTTTGGTAGAACATAGTCATTTCTCTTTACTTCAATGCTAAAAAGTACAGTTATTGCACCGCTTAGAATTTATTTTCATTGTGTATGTCTAACTCGCTGGCTAGACTCCTAGATGGGTAACCCATCAACAACTTAGCAGTGTTAATCGGACAATACCAATAGAAAATGCCTTAAAAACAATATATCGATAATGTTGGCAACAATGGTGATTTTTCGACAATAATCAACGCGACTTTAGTCAATTTATTTTACTTCTACACTTGAAAAACAAATATTTTGCCACACATACACCATATTAATAATTAATTTACTTTTCTTATGTGGCGTACTTTTTCGATAACCCTGTTTTTATTTGTCTTAGCTGCCACGGCTAATGCTTTACCTATTGAAAATTCAGCTAATAGCGATTTAACTTTTTCTAGTATATCGACCATTGGAAAAAGTCACTCGCACCCGACATCAAACTTTTCGGTATTAATAGATAATATTGCCCCCGATGATGTGGTTAACTTACCGCGCTTAAATCTAATTTCCGCCTCTTTATTTATTAATGAAATACAAACCACGCCAAACTATCTTCTCGTTACTGAGTTTTTTACGCTAAAACTCTCTGCAAGTTTATTTAAAAATCTTGCAAACCCTCCTGCTAAACTTAATTGGTATGAACAACTCAGTCATCGTTCAAACTCTAATCGACTTGCTGGTTGGAAAGATGGCAATACGCTATACACAGCTCGCCTGACTTATCATTCATAGATTCATCATCTAACCATTATTAACTTATTTTTCCTTTTTCCCGTCACTGCTTTAACAGTGACCCTTGTTGCATGCGCTTTTCTAAAATTTAGAGAGTAAAGGTAGCAAAATTTCGAGATTTTATGATGAATTCACCTAGAAAAAAGCCATATCGTTACTTTACATGGCAAAACCTATTAATTATTTTCACCTTAGTTTTTTTATTAGTAAATGCCCTACCCAACATATATAAAGATAAAGTCACAATTGTCCTCTCACCTATTAATGCGAACGTGCAAAAACTAACGACTAGTGAGCTTAAAGGTTTATTGAATAAGAACAACTTAACCGTTGATAAAATTCATACTATTGATAAGACAACGTCAATAACACTCAGTAATACAGCCGACATAGCGTCAGTTAACACACGTTTATCTAATGAGTTTAATCATTATCGTGTTGAGACCTCGGTGATAAGTGGCGTACCCTCATGGTTGCAATCATTCGACGCTAAGCCAATAAAATTAGGCTTAGATTTAAGTGGTGGAGTATTATTTGTACTTGATGTCGATACAAAACAAGCTTTATTTGACCGTCTTAAAAACATCGCATTAGCAATAAAAACCCTAGCTATGGAAGAACGTATTCGAGGCGTTAGTGTTGTTCAACATAAGATTGATCTTACTAGAGATGCGGACAATCAAAACCTTTCGGTGAATTTTTCTAACGCTGACAAAAGTAAAATGGCTATACTTTTCACTAAAATAAAAGCAGCCTACCCTGATTTATCTCAACAAAAAAATCAAAATGACCAAGTGATCTTGTCATACTCCTCGCAAAAAACAGCTCAATTTCGCCAAGAAACTATGCAGCAAACATTAAAAACGATGCGTGGAAGAATAGCTGAGCTGGGTATAACCGAAGCGGTTACACTTCAACAAGGTAAAAACCATATTCGTATTGAATTGCCTGGTGTTCATGATCCCGAGGAAGCAAAACGTATTATAGGTGCCACGGCATCACTTGATTTTTATCAGCTTGCCGAAAACTCAAATGCAGCAGGTATATTACGCATGGCGGACGAACATGGCAGAACGTTTACCTTAAACAGTCAGGTAGTTTTTTCAGGTAGTAATATCGAAAATGCTCGAGCAGGACAAGATCAAATGAGCATGCCTTTAGTCAACCTCACCTTAGATGGCTTAGGTGGTAAGAAGATGTCGCAATTTTCTAAGCAAAATATTGGTAATGCTATGGTGACGGTGTTTTCTGAGTTTTATCGAGATGCTGATGATCAAATGGTTAAAAAAAGTAAAATAATTAATGTTGCCACCATTCAACAACACTTAGGTTCACAGTTTAGTATTACCAACATGCCCAGCCAACATGCGGCACAAGAACTGTCATTATTATTACGAGCAGGCTCGCTAACAGCGCCAGTAACTATAGTAAAACAGCGCACCATTGAAGCGACACTCGGCGAAAATAATATCAAAAATGGTATAAAAGCACTGAGTATAGGCATGGGGTTTACTTTGTTATTCATGGTTTTTTGGTATAGAACTTTGGGGCTTATCGCTAATGTAGCGTTAACATTAAACTTAATAAGCTTACTAGGGTTGATGTCGTTACTCCCTGGGGCAGTACTAACACTTCCGGGTATTGCTGGTTTAGTATTGACGGTTGGTATGGCTGTAGATACCAATGTACTTATCTTTGAGCGGATAAAAGAAGAGTTAAAGCGTGGACATAAAGTACTATCAGCTGTTGAGCAAGGCTATAAAAGTGCATTTTCAACAATTCTTGATGCCAATGTAACCACCATGATCACTGGTATTATTTTATACACCATAGGCAACGGCCCAGTAAAAGGTTTTGCCCTTATTTTGTGTTTAGGTATTTTAACCAGTATGTTCACCGGCGTTTTTGTTTCTAAAAGTTTAACAAACCTTGTCATTCGAAAAAATAAAGCTCAATTATTAGGTGTTAATGTATGAAAAATTTTAAAATAAATAGCACGTCTAAATTAAGTGTTTTTCGCCTAGTGGGTTGTTTTATAGCTATGATTTTTGTTGTTATAGCGCTGGTAGGACTATCAAATAAAGGTTTAGCACTCGGTTTAGATTTTACCGGTGGTTACTTAACTGAATTTTCAACCGAGGAATCACTCAGTCAACAGGATATGAATAACTTACTCAGTAACTATCTTCCAGAAAGCTTTAAACTGACCTCTGCAGAGCAAGGGACTCATTGGAGTGTTCAACAAGCAGATAATAACGTCAGTTTACAAGATAAGGCATGGCTATCTGATTTTGCTGACAAAAATCAACTAAACATTAGCCCTCAAGATGCTATTTACATTGGCAGCCAAGTCGGAGAAGACTTAATTAACCAAGGTGGCTTAGCACTATTAACCGCAATCATTGTTATCTTAATGTATTTGTCTTTTAGATTTGAATGGCGTTTAGCCGCGGGGGCTGTTATTGCGCTTTTTCATGATGTGCTTATTGTACTGGGGCTTTTTGCATGGTTTGGTATCCCCTTTGATTTAACAATATTAGCGAGTTTATTAGCTATTGTAGGGTACTCGTTAAATGACTCTATTATTGTCGGTGACAAAATCAGAGAAATAATGAAATCTACCCATGACACCACAATAGATGAAGTGATCAATCAAGCTATTAAATCAACTTTAGTGCGAACGATGATCACCTCAGGAACAACCTTAGTGACTATTATGGCTGTATGGGGTTTTGCCGGGGAGTCTTTAGCGGGGTTTTCTATTGCGCTATTTTCAGGGATTTTAGTGGGCACTTTCTCTTCTATTGTAATTGCGGCAACAGTGCCACAATTACTCGGGCTAACCGCTGATTATTATCAACAAAAAGAGCTAGAGGTTTGTCCTTTACCCTAATATAAACGGTTTGAGAGGAAATTGGCAACACTAGGATATTTGCACTTAAGTCCATATCCTAGTGTTAAACGTTACTGTCTTTAAAGTTGGTTACTGTTCAAAAATTGAAGCCAGTCTGACTTTATAAAGATTATTGGTTGACCCATAAAACTCAATAGTCTGTTCAAATACAAAACCAAGCTTTTTTAATAATACGTTAGAGGGAGTATTTTCTAGTGCGGTGATCGCGACAACATTTGCCGCATAATTATTGTCATAAGCAACTTTTAATACGGCTAATGAGGCTTCTCGAGCAAAGCCTTGCGAACAATATTCAGGTAACAAGGCATAACCTAAGTCAGGGAATTCCAATTCAGGCCGCTTTAACAAACCACAGAGTCCAATCGGTGTGTTATCACTTTTCAAAGCGACTAAATTTAGCCCAAAACCCTGTTCGCTATAGCTTGCTAGTGGACCATTAACTAAGTAGGCAATTGCATCTTTAGTCTCTCTAACCCCTTTATCACCAATGTTTTTAATAAAAGCATCATCATTCAATAATTGCAGAACAAATTCATGGTCCTGCTCATTCAGGTGCCTAATGGTTAACCTTTGTGTTGTGCATAGCAGCATGTAAATTCCAAACTTTTAACGCGTAAAGCCTAAGCTTTATTTTTTAATAAAATACTGTCTAAGATTTATTTTCTAAGGCAGTGTTCAATCTATCAAAGCCTCGAGCAAGGTCGGCAATTAAGTCATCAACATCCTCTAAACCTATATGCAGGCGAATTAATGGATATTCATAATTCCACTTTGTCGCTGTTCGCAAACGGCCAACATTGGTATTACCCAAAATTAAACTTTCAAAACCGCCCCACGAATAGCCCATTTTAAAATGTTCCATACCATCAAGTAAGGCATTAAGTGATTGCTTATCACCGCGGGTTAACACAAATGAAAACAAACCGTTAGCACCAGTAAAGTCACGCTTAAAATATTCATGGCCCGGACACGATTCGAATGCAGGATGAAGAATAACATCAACTTCTTCGCGTGTTGCTAACCAATTAGCCACTTTTAGCGCACTAATTTGATGTTGTTTTAAACGCACACCTAAGGTACGAATGCCACGCATTGCCAAATATAGATCATCGGGTGAAGTACATTGCCCCATCAGATAACTGTTTTCACGCAGTTGTGGCCAATACTCTTCAGTGGCTATTGCCGTACCTAACATCACATCTGAATGACCAACGATATATTTAGTCGCTGCTTGAATCGAAATATCGACACCATAATCAAAAGGTTGAAAATTAACCCCTGCAGCCCAAGTATTATCGAGCATAACCATACAGCCATGCTGGTGAGCAACTTCAGCTATACCGGGAACATCTTGAACTTCCATGGTAATAGAGCCAGGAGACTCTAAGAAAATAAGTCGGGTGTTTTCTTTAATAAGTCCGGCTATATCTCGGCCAATAGTTGGATCGTAATAAGTCGTTTCAACGCCAATATTGACCAATATTTTATCGCAAAAATCACGCGTGGGTTCATAAGCCGTATCGACCATAAGGATATGGTCACCGGTTTTAACAAACGAAAGAATAGCATTAGTGATCGCCGCAGTACCCGATGGATAAATGGCACAACCAGCGCCGCCTTCGAGATCAGTCATAGCATCGGCGAAAGCAAAAGCCGTTGAGGTGCCTCTTCTGCCATAGAAAAGTACTTGATTACCACGATTTGCTGTTGCGTGATTCATTTCTTTAACCGTATTAAAAACAACGGTTGATGCACGTTCTACTGGGGGATTAACAACGCCACGTGTCCATTTTGATTTTCGTCCCGCATTGACTATTTTGGTATCGTTGATCATGATCTTTCATCCTAAAACATAAAATTCATTTAGCCATCTAAATAGCTAACTCAATAAAGTCACCTTATGATCTTTCCAAGCATGATGCACGATTTATTTATATTAATTAAAACAGCAGAGGCTATTGAAACAAGTTCATTTGATCACTGGTTAATTTTTCGAAACTACTCCCGACAAAAGGTAAAATAGCATCAGCAACGGTCGCTAATTGCCGATCGATATAAAACTGGTAATCGAGTGGCGCGTTAACATAACCTTTTGCTTGCGGTCCAGAAGTCGTGATCAAGTACTCTATCCAACCACGTTGCTGATATTTTAGCGGTTGCTTATTTATCTTGTTTATATCATCGGCTAAACGTGCCGCTTTCACATGTGGAGGCACGTTTTTAACGTAATGATCTAACTGCCTACGAATGCGTTTACGATACACCAGTAAATGATCTAATTGTCCTGCTGATGTTTGAGTAACAATATTGCGTACATAGTCAGCAAAAGGTTCGCCATTAAATATTTTTAAATACAACTCTCGTTGAAAAGTTTTAGCCAGTTCAGTCCAATCGGTGCGGACACTTTCTAAGCCTTTAAAAATCAATTCTGATGAGCCATTCTTTTCTACAATGCCAGCATAACGCTTCTTAGTACCGACATCTTGCCCTCTGATGGTTGGCATCAAAAATTGGCTAAAATGTGTTTCAAACTCAATTTCAAGTTGGCTTTCTATCGCAAATTCTTTTTTAAGCGTTGCTTGCCACCTAAGATTAATTTTATCTTGTAAGGTTTTACCCAGCTTTTGACATTGCTGGTGACTAAAATCATCGTCAACACTGACGAAAATAGAATCGGTATCGCCATAAATAACTTGATAACCATCATCTTCTAGCCACATTTTAGTGGTGATTAATAATTCATGGCTTCGTTTAGTGATTGAACCGGATAAACGAGGATCAAAAAATCGGCATCCCGTTGAACCTAATACTCCATAAAACGAATTCATAATAATTTTTATTGCTTGTGACAATGCCGCATTTTTATCTTTTTTAGCGATATCACGCTCTAACCACAGCTCATTAATAATGTCAGGTAAAAAATGTTTATCCCTAGAGAAATAAGCACCATCAAAACCTTTGATACTAGTTTCAGGTGATTGTAAGCCTTCAATTAGGCCCATAGGATCAATATTAAAACTTCGAATAATTGAGGGGTAAAGACTTTTAAAATCAAGTACTAAGACATTTTTATATAAACCCGGAATAGAGTCCATCACATAACCACCAGGAGAAATTAGCCCTTGCAAGCCATCGCCCATATTGGGCGCAATATAACCACTACGGTGTAATTTAGGTAAATATAAATTAGTAAACGCTGCCACAGAGCCGCCAATACGGTCTATAGATAAACCAGTTAGTTTGGCGCGCAAACGCGTGAATTCTAGTAATAGAGATTGTTCAAAGATCAGGGTAACTAAATGGCAATCTTCAAGGTTATAAGCGGCTAAAGCTAGCTTGTCATTGGCAAAGTTGTCGTTAATCTCTTGCATTCTATTGTCAACATCATCAACTTTTTTCCCTTTACCTAATAAGGCATTGGCAACAAAATCAAGGGAAAAACTTGGAAAGTTATAAGTCGCGTTTTTTAGTAAATCAATACCATCAAGGACCACTCTGCCAGCGACATCAATAAATTTTTGCTCATTTTGACTACCACCTGCCGAACGTGTTCGCCAACGAGGCGACTTATCATTGCGGCCGATATTAAAAGGGATATTATAAATATCACAGCGTTTTTGTAGCAAATTAAAATCAAAGTTAATCACGTTCCAACCAATAAAAATGTCGGGATCGTGGATTTTTATCCAAGCGATCAGCTCAGCTAGCAGCGCTTGTTCATTGTGAAACCAAACGATGTGCTCTGCGATTTCTGTCGCCTCAGCGTCGGATAACTTGGACTGCGTTATTTTTGCTAAAAACTTGTTTTGATCACCGATCATCAAAACACATTTTATCGGCTTACCATCAGACATTTTATGCGAATGTAAACCAATAGAATAAAGCTCCCCTGCCATTGAACACTCAATATCAAGTGATACCATAGTTAACGCAATATCATCAAGTAACTGAGTCTTATCCGTTGCACGGCATTTGTCACTATAAAAGGTAGCAAAGTTAGTCTGTGAAAACTGTTTGGCAGATTCGGTTATCGATAAAGCTGTTAACCGAGGGATAAATTCAATACCAGCGGTAATAAAGCGCTCCATTAAAAAACGTTCATCGGGGCGAAAATCGTCTTCATAGCATTTTATCTGGGCTTGTTTTAAAACATCGCGTGCGCGATAGAATTCACGCATCGTTGAAAAATAAAAACCACTGACAAGTTGTTGATTAAAGGTTTTAAGCGTAAGCGGGGTAACTTTAGCCGTTACTATTCGCTGCTCCGACAGGAGACTTTGCGCGCGTACTTGCTGCGTTTGTTCAACAAAAAATAATGCCTGTTGATTTTGCACAATAACATTAACAGCACCTTTAAGGGTTTTAATCCATAAAGACAATTCGATACCTTGTTTGGTATCATAAGCTTGACGAGTTAATAAAAAGCCATAATTCAAGCTGGGCGTTAATTTTTCTACAGTTAATGACATTAATTATTTTAATTCGTTGCGGATAACGATAAACTGTTAATATATACAGCAGTATATACTCATCCTATTTGAAGATACAGGATTCAGCCTATTTAACTGGAATGAGTATATAATCTAATGAACCCTAAATGGCTAACAGCATGCTAAGCGATAAAATTAAAGTAGCAATTCGCACATCGTATAAAACCATTGGTGAAAATTTAGAAAACTTTCATCCAAGAAAACAGCAAACTTTTTTGATTGCCGAAATAGCTAAAACTCTTGCGGGAGAATACGATAAAGCGCGAAAAATTATTATCATAGAAGCCGGCACCGGTACGGGTAAATCGTTGGCTTATTCATTAGGCGCTATTCCGTTAGCGATGTCACGTCAAAAAAAGGTCTGTATTTCTACTGCAACAGTTGCGCTACAAGAACAATTAGTGGATAAAGATTTACCCTTCTTAAAGAAACATTCAGGCTTAGATTTTAATTTCACCTTAGTCAAAGGTCGCCAGCGCTATGTTTGTCGGCAAAAATTAGCACTTGCTGTCAGTCAAGACGATTCACCTCAGGCCGGTTTCACCTTTGCGCAAAAACCTAATGCCATGGATATAAAGCTATTACATCATTTACATAAAGCGTTAACGGATAATAAATGGCAAGGCGATCTAGATTCTTGGGCTGACCCTATCCCTCATCATTTATGGCAACAAATTCAATGTGACAAACACAGTTGTTTAAAACATTTAGCCGATCACACCCATTGCCCTTTTCATAAAGCTCGAGAAACCATGGAGTCTGCCGATGTGTTGGTCATTAACCATAGTTTATTACTGGCTGATTTAGAGCTTGGTGGAGGTGTTATTTTACCCTCACCAGAAGACACTTTTTACATTATTGACGAAGCACATCATCTGCCTAAAGTAACCCGTGATCATTCAAGTGCGAATGTTGCCATTAAAGGTGCTATTGATTGGCTAACCAAGTTAAAAGAAACCGGCGATAAAATGGCAAAATTAATAAAGTCGACTTCGGCCATTACACCCTCGTTAAAGTTAGGGGACGATTGCCAAGATTTATTAATGGAAATGCAAAAAGTAGCGAGCTTTATCGAAAACAATCAAGCGTTATATTTCAATGAAAAAGCTAAAGAAAATAGCCGTTTCTCTCGTGATGACGAGGCGGCATTATATCGTTTTGAAAACGGAATCGTTCCACCGAACTTAAAAAACTCAGCTAAAGATTTAGCAGAGCTCAGTAAAAAATGTTTAGGACATTGCAACAAGCTATATAACTTATTGATGGAGTCAGTGAAAGACGGGGAGTGTAAAATGTTTGTTGCCGAGCCCTTACTTGCAGAAGCTGGTTTTATGATCCAACGGTTAGAAAATTTCAACTCACTATGGAAAATGTATGCCAAAACAGACAGTGAGAAAGGCGCTCCAATGGCAAGGTGGTTCGAAAAACTGACGGGCAAACGTAGTGACTTTTTAGTATCGGCTTCCCCTATTGAAGTGGGCTTTACCCTTGAAGATATTCTCTGGTCAAAATGTGAAGGGGCGGTATTATGTTCAGCCACTATTTTAGCATTAAATTCGTTTGAGCATTTCCGCCGCCAGGTCGGTTTACAAACGAATGATGGCACTCAATATCAAAAAGTCGACTCACCGTTTGATTATCAAAACAATGCGCAACTAGTTATCGCTAAAATGAAAAATGAGCCAAGTAGCCCTCAGTTCACCGATGAATTAATTAAAGAGTTACCGGCGTTAATTAAGCAAGAAAAAGCCTGTTTAGTGCTGTTTTCTTCGTATTGGCAAATGGAACAAGTAGCTAAAGCCTTACGAGAGCAGCACAAAATGGAGATTCTAGTTCAGGGTGAGCAGTCACGTCAGCATATTATAGAGGCCCATAGAAAACGCTGTGATGAAGATAAAACCAGTATAATTTTTGGCACACAAAGTTTTTCTGAGGGTCTAGATTTACCCGGTAAATATTTAACGAATTTGATTATTACCAAATTACCCTTCTCTGTGCCAACATCACCCGTTGAAGAAGCACAAGCTGAATACATTACCGCTAAAGGCGGCAATCCTTTTATGTCGATTTCAGTACCAGAAACATCCAAAAAACTGATTCAAGCGACAGGACGATTACTGCGAAATGAGAAAGATACCGGTATCATTACTTTAATGGATAAACGTTTAGTGACTAAGCGCTATGGTAAGCAATTACTTGATTCTTTACCACCCTATCAAATTATTTCAAAAGGATAAGCTTTGACTAACCTCACTAAGCGTCCAAAAGCGTCAAACTCAACTAATCGTCGATTATCAAAGAGTCGCTCATTAAAAGATGTTAAGCCTCGCCCTGCTCCAGCAGATCGTGTGTTAGTACTTTTCAATAAACCCTTTGATGTACTGTCGCAATTTACGGATGATCAGCAGCGGAAAACCTTAAAAGATTTTATTCCAGTTAAAGACGTTTATGCCGCTGGGCGTTTAGACCGCGACAGTGAAGGCTTATTGTTGCTGACAAATGACGGCAAATTGCAGCACAAACTGGCTAACCCAACCGAAAAAACAGAAAAAACCTATTGGGCACAAGTCGAGGGTGTGCCACAGGAAGCTGATTTACAAAAACTTCGAAAGGGTGTCGAACTAAAAGATGGCCAAACGTTACCAGCCAGAGTAAAAGTGATCAATGAACCAGACCTTTGGCCTCGTAACCCGCCAATACGCGAGCGAGCGAATATTCCCACGACATGGCTCAGTATCGCGATTACCGAAGGAAAGAACCGGCAGGTCCGCAGAATGACCGCAGCTATTAATTTTCCAACGCTGCGACTTATCCGTTACAGCATTGGTCAATACACCCTTGACGGTATCGAAAATGGCCATTACCAACAACTTAAAAGTGAATAAGAATATGACACTAGCGGTTAACACTGCCGGTAATGACCATGGCGAAAATCAATTTAAGCCCAACGCTACCGTGGCAGCTATTATTGTTCATCAAAATAAGTTTTTATTGGTTGAAGAAGTTGAAAATGGTAAAAAAGTCTTTAACCAGCCTGCTGGACATTTAGAGGCGAATGAAAACTTAATCAGTGCCATTGAACGAGAAGTTCTGGAAGAAACAGGCTTAGCACTTTCGCCTAATTACGTTTCTGGTATTTATTACTTTTATCGCCCGGATATCAATCTTTATTACCTTCGATTTTGTTTTGTTATCGAACTTGATGAATTTCTACAAAGTATCCCTCAAGATGATGAGATTATTGCCACCCATTGGCTGTCATTTGATGAAATAAAAGCAAAATCTGCACAATTACGCAGCACGCTGGTCTTGGAATGTATTGAGGATTACTTAGCTGTTTTGAAAAATGGAAAAAAAATATCATTATCTTCATTAAAATCCAATCTTTAATCTATGCCCCTAAATCCTGACATGCTATAATTTTTCGCCTTTTTCTCTAGATTTGTAGTTTTAATGTCATCACAAGTATCATCGAGCGCTGAAAACCAAAACACCGCGCCTATAAGTAAAGCACCACACGACACCAAAGTAATTGTTGGTATGTCTGGCGGTGTTGACTCCTCTGTTTCTGCACACTTATTGATTGAACAAGGTTATCAAGTTGAAGGCCTGTTCATGAAAAATTGGGAAGAAGACGATACCGATGAATACTGTGCAGCGGCACAAGACCTCGAAGATGCACAACTTGTTTGTGACAAACTCGGTATAAAGTTACACACCATTAATTTCGCAACAGAATACTGGGATAATGTTTTTGAGTATTTCTTAGCTGAATATAAAGCAGGTCGCACGCCGAACCCTGATATTATGTGTAACAAAGAAATCAAATTTAAGGCCTTCTTAGAGTTTGCTTGTGAAGACTTAGATGCCGACTATATTGCCACCGGACACTATGTTCAGCGTGAGTTTATTGATGGTCAGTGGGCTATGTTACGCGGCTTAGACAGTAATAAAGATCAAAGTTACTTTTTATATACGCTAAGCGATGAGCAAGTGGGACGGACATTATTCCCTGTGGGTAATATCGAAAAGCCTGCAGTACGCGCCATTGCCGAACAGGCTGACTTAATCACTCATAATAAAAAAGACAGCACGGGTATTTGTTTTATTGGTGAGCGTAAATTCAAAGATTTTTTAGGTCAATATTTACCCGCGCAGCCAGGAAAAATTGAATCCGCTGAAGGCGATGTCATTGGTGAGCACGACGGTTTAATGTACCACACGCTAGGTCAGCGCAAAGGCCTTCGCATAGGCGGTTTAGCTAATGCCGGAGAAGAGCCTTGGTACGTTGTTGAAAAAGATTTATTGCGCAATGTTTTAATTGTTGGTCAAGGTCATAACCACCCTCGTCTATTTTCTAAAGGTTTAATCGGTAATCAATTGCATTTAGTGAATCGTAAACCTCTTGATACGCCAATAAAATGTACCGTTAAAACCCGCTATCGCCAAGATGATGTCCCTTGTCATCTATCTCCGATGAGCGATGGTGAATATTTAGTCATGTTTGATGAAGCACAAAGTTCAGTAACACCAGGACAATCTGTAGTTTTTTATCAAGATAATATTTGTCTTGGCGGCGGTATCATCAACACACTTATCCGTTAAGTTATAACGAAAATTAGTTGAGCAGTTAATAGTTATGAACAGTATAAATGAACAAACCCTAACACTTGCCGCGGTTTGTCAAGTCGCTTATTGGGTACAAAAAATATCTCGTAGTGGGCAAATAGACGAAGACGAACTCGCCTTATTACTTAATAGTGTCATGATCACATCGCCTAAAAACACCATGGAAGTTTACGATGGTGAAATGAGTCATTTAAAAATAGGATTAACAACACTAGTTAACCATTTAGGCAATAAATCAACTAACAAAGATCCTGAGATCACCCGTTATGTGGTGAGCTTACTGGGTTTAGAGCGTCGTTTAAGTAAATATAGCGATAAAATGAATGCGCTCGGTGAACGAATTAGCCAAAGCCAACGTCAATTAGTACATTATGGCATTACCAGTGAAACACTCGTTTCGAGCTTAGCGTCAATTTATAGCGATTTGATCAGCCCGCTCGGAACACCTATTCAGGTAGCAGGCGAACCCGCTATATTAAAGCAATCAGTCAATCAACATAAGATACGTGCCTTGTTATTAGCCGGTATTCGCTCAAGTGTTTTATGGCGACAGGTCGGTGGACAACGCCGAAGTATTTTATTTTCACGTTCAAAATTGGTTGAATGTGCCGAGCAGCTGCTCAAAGCTTGTTAAACAAATTCAAAATTAGTTTTTAACCTTACTTTAAATATTAGGAAAACCCTATGGAACTTTCAGCGTTAAGTGCAATATCTCCAGTAGATGGTCGTTATGGCAGCAAAGTTAAGTCATTACGCCCTATATTCAGTGAATTTGGTTTAATAAAATACCGTGTTACCGTTGAAGTTCGTTGGTTACAAAAACTTGCATCAACGACAGAAATTGCAGAAGTTCCGGCTTTTAGCAAAGACGCTACGGCAACATTAAATGCGATTGTTGATAACTTCAGTGAAGTAGACGCACAGCGTATTAAAGACATTGAAGCGACCACTAATCATGATGTAAAAGCGGTTGAGTATTTCTTAAAAGAAAAAATTGCTGATCATGCTGAATTGAACGCAGTCACTGAGTTTATTCATTTTGCTTGTACATCTGAAGATATTAACAACCTTTCGCATGGTTTAATGTTAAATGACTGTCGTACCGACGTTTTATTACCAGAAATGGATAAAATATTAGCGGCAATTAAAGCACTAGCAATTGAATACAAAACCATTCCAATGATGTGTCGTACTCACGGTCAACCTGCTTCTCCAAGTACTTTGGGTAAAGAAATGGCCAACGTTTATATTCGTCTTAAACGTCAACGTGCCCAAATTGCTGATGTTGAATTATTAGGTAAGATTAATGGTGCTGTTGGCAATTACAATGCACACCTATCAGCTTACCCTGAAGTTAATTGGCATGAATTTGCTAATGAATTTGTTACTTCATTAGGTTTATCGTTTAATCCCTTTACGACTCAAATTGAACCACATGATTACATTGCCGAATTATTTGATGCCATTGCCCGCTTTAACACCATCTTAATCGATTTTGATCGTGATATTTGGGGTTACATCGCGATGGGTCACTTTAAGCAAAAAACCATTGCAGGTGAAATTGGTTCGTCAACAATGCCACATAAAGTTAACCCAATTGACTTTGAAAATTCTGAAGGTAACTTAGGCATTGCTAATGCATTATTTACCCACTTGGCGCAAAAATTACCGATTTCTCGCTGGCAACGAGACTTAACTGATTCAACGGTTTTACGTAACTTAGGTGTTGGTTTTGCTCATGCGATGATAGCTTACGGCGCTACATTAAAAGGTATTAGTAAGTTACAAGTAAATGAAGCAAATCTAGCTGCTGAATTAGACAGCAACTGGGAAGTTTTAGCTGAACCCGTACAAACAGTAATGCGTCGTTATGGTATCGAAAAGCCATACGAAAAATTAAAAGAGCTAACTCGCGGTAAACGCGTTAATGGCGACTCAATGCGCGCTTTCATTATGACGCTTGAATTACCTGATGCGGCTAAAGCACAGTTATGTGAAATGACACCCGCGAGTTACATAGGTCGCGCAGTAGAGTTTATTAACGAATTAGACTAGTTTTATCTAAACGTATGCTAATAAAAAGGAACCTCGCGGTTCCTTTTTATGTTCAGGATGAACGGTATAACGTGATGGCATGGATGCCAATGAACGTATATGTTCAGGATGAACGGTATAACGTGGTGGCATGGATGCCAATGAACGTATATGTTCAGGATGAACGGTATAACGTGATGGCATGGATGCCAATGAACGTATATGTTCAGGATAAACGGAAACCTATATGTCTTGGCTTTTTAGCAACGCCCTGATTTATTATGGTATTAGTGCATTTATGCACGCCAATTAACAGTAGTAAAATAGAGAGTAACACGTAATGCAAAAAATCCATTGGGGCGAATTAACGCCTGAGCAGTTTTTAAAAGAATATTGGCAAAAAAAACCGTTATTAATAAAAGGTGCGTTCAAAGACTTCACCGACCCAATTGATGCCAATGAACTTGCTGGCCTCGCGATGGAAAGCGAAATTGAATCGCGTATTATTGCCTGTAATAATGGTGACTGGCAAGTAGAGCAAGGTCCTTTTGATTCATTCGATAAGTTTGGCGAACAGAACTGGACGCTACTGGTGCAGGCGGTAAATAATTGGTCTCGCGATACCCAATCATTGCTAGCAGCTGTTAATTTTATTCCACAATGGCGTATTGATGATGTAATGGTTAGCTTTTCAACACCCAATGGCGGTGTTGGTGCTCATTTAGACCAGTACGATGTCTTTATTGTGCAAGGTGAAGGAAAGCGTCGCTGGCAAGTTGGTGCGCCTGATAGTTCACTAAAACAGCTATTACCTCACCCTGATTTAAAACAAGTCTCTAGTTTTGTTGCTGTTATCGACGAAATAACCGAAGCAGGTGATTTACTTTATATTCCACCAAATCATCCACACAATGGCGTGTCATTAGAGAACTCGATGAATTTTTCTATTGGTTTTCAAGCACCGAACAATCAGGAATTATGGTCTGGTTTTGCTGATAAATTAATAGATGAAAACCTTGGAGAAGCACGTTTTCCTGATAATGAACGTACACTAACCAGTCATCCCGAACAACTTGAACAAATGGATATCGAAAAGTTAAAGGCGTTCATGAAAGCACAACTTGATGACGATAAGTTATTTACTCCTTTTATCGGCAAATATCTTACACAGAACCACCATGCCTTAGAAATATTAATGCCGGTCACGCCTATCGACAGCGAACAACTTTCCGATATTCTGGCTGAAGCAGAAAACACCTTAGTGCCTGTTTCCGGGATAAAAAGCTTAATTGTTCCTTTTCAACATCAGGAACAAGCGCCCAACGAAACAAGTTTTTTATATATTAATGGTGAAAGCTTTTTAATTGATAAAGAAACAATCACATTAGCGACATACCTAACAAAACAGCAAACTTTGACCACTCAAACAGTAAAAAGTTTACTAACAAATTTGAAAAATGAACAATTATTGACTAGTGTTCTAAATATGGGCTTTTGGTATATTGAATAACAACACGTGGAATAGTTATAATGTCGTTCAGTGTCAGTAGAGTAAATTGGGAACAAGCGGCATCACTATTAAGAGATGTCCGCGAAAAAGTTTTTATTTGTGAATGGCGTATTCCACGAAAAATAGAGTTTGACCGAAAAGATCACTATGCATTTCATGTCTTAGTTTGTGATGATATTACTCAAGAGCCCGTTGCAACGGGCCGTATATTATCTACGGGTGAAATTTCTCGCATCGCAGTATTGATGTCTTTTAGAAAAAGAAACATCGACAGAGATGTTGTCAAAGGTTTACTGGCTATTGCTAAAGATCTCAAACTTGATGAAGTATTTATTTATAGTCCACTTGATGATGTTGAATATTTTAGAAAATTTAACTTTATCAGTGCTGGCGCAGTATTTATGGAAGCAGGTATGCCAAGACAGCGTATGACCTGTGCTGTTGAGAATATAAAAAAATCTACCCGCTTCGCTTTTAATCACTAGTTTATTAATTCCTACTCTCCTAATAAGCCACTCTTCTTATCCTTTTGCCACTATTATTAAATTTTGTGCTTTATTCTATACATTTACCCTAACATAGTGACCGTTATATTTTGATCTGACGGCTAGCGCAACATTAGGCTAAGTGGTATTGTGCGCATCGAAACAATACAACTCTTATTACAGAAGTAAAAAGAATATTAACAAAACTTTTTACGTGGAGATTTAGAAGTGGCAATTTTTGATTTAGTAGATTTCGACAATCATGAACAAGTTGTTTATTGCAGCGATGATGCAACAGGCTTAAAAGCTATCATAGCAGTACACAGTACTGCACTTGGACCGGCAGCAGGTGGCTGTCGTTTTTGGGATTATGTAAATGATGAAGCAGCATTAAAAGATGTTTTACGTTTATCAAAAGGCATGACCTACAAAAATGCTATGGCTGGGTTAAAACTTGGCGGTGGTAAAGGGGTTATTATTGGTAACCCTAGACACTTAAAGTCAGACGATTTATTCAAAGCTTATGGCAAAGCCGTTAATAATCTAGGTGGCCGTTATTACACCGCTGAAGATGTAAATATTACTACTGGTGATATGGCTATTGTTAATCAAGTTACCGACTATGTTTCGGGTCTTGAAGGAAAAAGTGGTAATCCAGGCCCCTTCACTGCGCTAGGTACATTTTTAGGTATTAAAGCAGCGGTTAAGTTTAAATTAGGATCTGATGATTTAACCGGTATTAAAGTGGCTGTTCAAGGGCTTGGTAGTGTTGGTTATTCACTTTGTGAGCGACTTCATGCTGCGGGTGCGAAATTAATCGTCACTGATATTAACCAAGAAATTTTAGATAAAGCCGTTGCCGAGTTAGATGCGACAGTTGTTAGCTTAGACGATATTTACAAACAAGATGTTGAAGTATTTTCACCTTGTGCGTTAGGCGCGTCGATTAATGACGATAGCATTGCAGAACTTAAAGCGGTGATCATTGCCGGCTGTGCTAATAACCAACTTGCAGAAAGTCGCCATGACCAAGTCCTTTTAGACAAGGGTATTTTGTATGCTCCTGACTACGTCATTAACGCTGGGGGAATTATAAATGTTGCCCTTGAAATTTATCCTGAACCTTATTGTGCTGATAAGGCGACAAGTTTGGTCGAAAATATTTATCACACACTAATGAATGTTTTTGTAACTGCGAACGAGAAAAACTTACCAACAGGTAAAGTAGCTGATGAAATGGCGAGAGCTATAATAGCGAACGCTGGAAAATAATTTTTCCGTATAAACTAAAAAGCCGCACTATATAAATAAAGTGCGGCTTTTTTTTCGCTATAAATTGTTGGCATCAACTCACACCAACAATGTTATCAACTTATAGACTAATTAACGGGTAATGTTGGTACCTGAATACCTGACATTTCTAGCATTACTCTAACTACCTGGCAGCTGTAACCAAATTCATTGTCATACCATACATACAATACAGCGCGATCGCCATCAACAATCGTTGCTTGAGAGTCAACAACTCCAGCGTATCGAGAGCCAACCAAGTCAGTAGAGACGATTTCAGTTGAAGCCGTATAATCTACTTGATTTTGTAACTTAGAATTTAACGAAATATTACGTAAGTAATCGTTTAACGCTTCTTTATCAGTTGATTTTTTCAAATTCAAATTCATGATAGCCATTGAAACGTTTGGTGTTGGTACGCGAATCGCGTTACCCGTTAACAAACCTTTCAATTCAGGTAATGCTTTAGCAACCGCTTTAGCAGCACCCGTTGTGCTAATAACCATATTTAATGGTGCACTACGACCGCGGCGAGGAGCTGGATGGTAGTTATCAATTAAATTTTGATCGTTCGTATATGAATGAACCGTTTCAACGTGGCCATTCTTAATACCGAACTCATCGTTAATGGCTTTTAACACTGGTGTAATAGCGTTAGTGGTACAACTCGCTGCAGAAACAATTTTGTCATCCGCTAAAATCATATCTTGATTCACGCCATAAACGATATTTTTAATATCACCTTTAGCGGGTGCTGTTAACAATACCTTAGCAACACCTTTTGATTGCAAATGTTGCCCTAGACCTTCTTCGTCACTCCATACACCGGTGTTATCAACAACTAAAGCGTCATTAATACCATATTGGGTATAGTCGATTTCGCTAGGATTTTTTGCGTAAATAACTTGAATAAATGCGCCATTAGCTTTAATGACACTATTTTCTTCATCGATAGTAATACTACCGTTAAAAGCACCATGCACTGAATCACGACGTAATAGGCTGGCACGTTTTGCTAAATCACCTTTACCACTTGGGCGAATAACAATAGCACGTAGATTTAATGTTGAGCAGGGTCCTGCGCGTTCAATTAACAGACGCGCTAATAAGCGACCGATACGACCAAAACCATAAAGAACAACATCTTTAGACTTTTGTGGGTCAGTATTTTTATTAATTGATACTAATTCTTTTTCTAAAAACTGCTCAATTGACAGACCATTAGCTTTACCAAGAAATAAATAACGGTAGGCCAATTTACCGACATCAATACGTGCTGGTGCTAAATCCATGTGTCTTAATGCATCAATAAAAGGAAAGCTTTCACGTAAACGTAATTTACTGTCTTCATGTAGCGCAACAGATTTATGTGCTTTAATGATATCAATTGCAGAAGCATTAACTAATGGACGACCATAAATAGATACTTCGAGACCTTTGTTTCTGAAAAGTTGCCCTATAATAGGTTGCATATTTTCAGCAAATGTTTGGCGTTCTTGCCAGCTAGCTTGGTATTGTTCCTCAAGATGAGAAGTCATTGCGTAAACCTTTTTATTTCAGTCAATTGAACGATGAGTTATTATTAATATTAGCACTAATAACAATAATAATTAATTGCGGCACTATTGTAATCGAACCTGAAAACTTTCGCCACTAGTTACAGATAATATCACGCTCAAATATGGGACAAAAATGAAGACAATAATAGCCTACTTCTCACTAATTTTTTTATTAACCGCTTGTGATAGCAAGCCAAACTTTGCTGAACTTTGTGAAAGTAATTCTGAAATCTGTAATGAATTTCAAGAAGACTCATGGTGTAAACGAGAACGTATTATGGTGGGTTTTTCTAATTTAGAGGAAAAATTGGCTAGTTCAGATCTACATAAATATCATCAACTCATTGCTTACGAAGATTATGCACAATGTATGGTTCATGCCTCAAAAATTGAGCATATTAAATTAAAACATAAACAAACGATGAGAGTTGATAACGCAATTCAAGCACAGAATCGTATCAAAGAAATATCAAAAGAAACAATAACCTCAGATCACCCTCACCTGCTCTACTATCACTGGTCGAGATATATCAACGAAGAATCTTTAAATAAATTTTTAGCACAAGAAGGGACAAAAGCCCTTGAAAATTCAAGGTCGCAATATAACTTAGCGACGCATTATACAAAAACAGATCCTAAAAAGACCTTAACGTTACTTTATCGAGCTTTGCAATTATACCAGCCAGATCAGAAAATAAATGCAGAAATCTTTCAGTCAATAGCAACGATATTTATAGAAAAGCAAGATGTTAAAAAAGCTTATCTTTGGTTAAGAATTTTACGTTTACATTCGCCAGAAAATAAAGAAGTGACTGAAAAGTCTTTAAATAATTATGTTGTAGGTTATAAATTAAATAAAACATTATTAGATAAAATTGCCAATATAACCTTAGATAAAATTGAAGCAGGAACCTTTGAGTCACCAAAGGTTTAGGTTTAATCAAGAGATTAAACCTTGTCTTTTTAAAGTGCGCTAAACTGTAAACTTAATGAATTAACACAATAGCGTTTACCGGTGGGTTGTGGGCCGTCATCAAATACATGACCCAGATGAGAGTCACACGTACTGCAAGTGATTTCTGTACGCATCATTCCAAGGCTGTCATCTTCAATGTAGGCGACATTTGGGCTAATAGCGGCAGAAAAGCTTGGCCAACCGCAACCCGATTGAAATTTATCTGTTGAAGAAAAGAGCTCCTTTTCACAACAGGCACAATGATAAACACCGGCTAGCCAATGATCGTTATACTCGCCACTGAACGGTTGCTCTGTGGCAGCCAAGCGACATACTCGAAAAGCCTCGGGTGTTAACTTATCTTGATAAGGGTCTTTAGACATATATTTTCACCTTTTTATTTTGAATGACCAAATTCGATCATTTCGCGCTCAGGGTGTGACCATTCAACATGAAATTTCTTTCCTGGCGCTTGATCAACACGTTCAAAAGTATGTGCACCAAAAAAATCTCTTTGTGCCTGTAATAAATTTGCAGGAAGAACCGCAGTACGCATCGCATCATAATAGGTCAACGATGAACTTATTGCACTGGTTGAAATTCCCATTAAAGCGGTTTCTGCAACAGTTTTACGCCAATTTAATTGATGAGCATTTAATTGCTCCACAAAGAATGCATCTAGCATTAAATTTTCTAACTTCGCATTACGTTTAAAAGCATCGGTAATAGATTGTAAAAATGCTGCACGAATAATACAACCCGCTCGCCATATTTTTGCAATACTGGCAAAATCTAGCTCCCAATCATGCTCTTGCTCCGCTTGCTTCATTAATTGAAAACCTTGGGCGTAAGCACAAATTTTCGCACAGTAAATCGCATCATGTAAACGAGCAATAAACGCTGTTTTTTCTTGTGCATTTAAGGTCTTAGCTTCAGGGCCGTTAAGCAGACTTGAACTCTGCACTCTTAAATCTTTAAATGAAGAGATGGAACGTGCGTATACCGCTTGGGCAATAGTGGGAGCTGGTGTGCCTAATTCTAAACTGCTCATCGCAGTCCACAAACCTGTACCTTTCTGCCCCGCTTTATCGAGAATCAAATCCACTAGCGGGATGTTATCTTCGGTCACCTTATGGCGAAGTACTTCGACAGATATTTCCATTAAATAACTGTCTAGAGGACCTTGGTTCCATTGTTCAAAAATATCAGCAATCTCATCTGTTGATAAATTTAAACCCGCACGTAAAGTATGATAAGCCTCACAGATAATCTGCATATCCGCATATTCAATACCATTATGAACCATTTTTACATAATGACCCGCACCGGCTGGGCCAATATAGGCGGCACAAGGTTCACCTTTCTTAATGGTTTCTCCTGGCTTAGTCCGCTCTAAAGGTTTACCTGTTTCGGCGTCAACCTTAGCTGATATGGCTTCCCAGATAGGTTTGATGCGAGTCCATGCATAAGGAGAGCCACTGGGCATTAAAGCAGGTCCAAATCGAGCGCCGACTTCACCGCCAGAGACAGCTGAAGAAAATAAAATAAAATTACTCTTATACTTTTTCTCACGAGCAACGGTATCAACCCACAGACTATTACCTGTATCAATAATAATATCGTCGGGTTGAATACCAGCGCCAATCAAACTCTCAGAGACTTGATCAACAGGAGCACCAGCAGGTACAGAAAGTACAATAAGATGGGGAGTTTTTAATCGCGATAATAATTCTGTATATGATGAGCAACCGTGAACACGTTGCTTATTTTCACCATTTTCCAATTTGTCTTGGGCAATAACGCCAAGCACTTTTTCATTATCTAAATCAAAAGCAGCAATACTGTAACCGTTGTCGGCTAAGTTTAGCACCAAATTTTTACCCATTACACCAAGGCCAATAAAGCCGATGTCACACAAACTATTGTCTTGTGTCATAGTAGAAAGTCCATAAATACTGAGAAATACAATGGCATTTATTCTACCATGAACAAAACTAAGCCACTAGCAATTAAAGCCGACCCAATTCGTAATAAAACGTCTTTTTTATCAATAAAAGGCCAAATACGACAAGTATCGCTTGTATAAATCTCAAAATGATGTAATTTTACTACATTATTTTCATTTGGAATTTTAACATGACTATTAAAGTTGGCATCAATGGTTTTGGCCGTATCGGTCGTTTTGTATTTAGAGCTGCTGCGCAGAGAAGCGACATTGAAATTGTCGGTATTAATGATTTAATCGACATTGACTACATGGCTTACATGCTTAAGTATGACTCAACACATGGTCGTTTTAACGGTACGGTAGAAGTTAAAGATGGTCAGTTGATTGTTAATGATAAAGTTATTCGCGTTAGCGCTATCCGTAACCCCGAAGAACTTAAATGGGATGAAATAGATGTTGATGTTGTTGTTGAATCAACCGGTTTATTTCTAACTGAT
Source organism: Colwellia sp. BRX10-1 (assembly GCF_014077545.1). NCBI lineage: Bacteria > Pseudomonadati > Pseudomonadota > Gammaproteobacteria > Alteromonadales > Colwelliaceae > Colwellia > Colwellia sp. BRX10-1. The sequence continues at coordinate 59,948 of NZ_JACGWC010000009.1, read as the reverse complement.
GAGACAGCACGAAAGCATTTGATCGCCGGAGCTAAAAAAGTTGTACTTTCTGCCCCTTCAAAAGATGACACCCCAATGTTTGTCTGTGGTGTAAACCTCAATGAGTATAAAGGCGAAGATATTGTATCAAACGCCTCATGTACTACTAATTGCCTAGCACCTATTGCTAAGGTTCTTAATGATAATTGGGGAATTGAAAGTGGTTTAATGACGACGGTTCATGCAACTACAGCAACACAAAAAACTGTTGATAGCCCTTCAGCTAAAGATTGGCGTGGTGGCCGTGGTGCAGGACAAAATATAATCCCTTCATCTACGGGTGCTGCAAAAGCGGTTGGTAAAGTTATCCCTGAATTAAATGGCAAACTCACTGGTATGGCCTTTCGTGTACCAACACCAAATGTATCTGTTGTAGATCTGACTGTTAATTTAAAAAGTAGCGCAACCTATCAAGAAATTTGCGATGCGATGAAATCAGCAGCTCATGGTGATTTGCAAGGCATATTAGGCTATACCGAAGATCAAGTAGTTTCTAATGATTTCATTGGCGAAACGTGTACGTCAGTCTTTGATGCGGGTGCGGGTATAGCACTAACCGATAAGTTTGTAAAAATCGTTTCTTGGTACGACAATGAAATTGGTTATTCAAACAAGGTACTTGATTTAGTGGCTTACGTCAGCGCTTATAAAAATTAATCATCTTTAGAATAAAAGTTATATCAAAAAAGCCAAATATCTTTATTTGGCTTTTTTATTGAGATAAATGTTAGTCAAAGCCCCTTACTTGAACAACCTTGACTAGTGGATTTACGGCTCTCACCTGTAGCATCCCTATAAAGATGTTATTTAGCTATCGACTGCCTTTACTTGCTTATAAAAGGATATATGAGGATTGATGTCAGGCGGACAAGAAGTCGTATATATAAAAAAGGCTGGAGCACTATCAATAGCGCTTCAGCCTTTTTGGTATTCACTTTACGCGTTATTTTACATGAGCAAGTGCTTGTTTAGCTAATTCAGTAATTTTAGCCCAATCTTTATTTTTAATTATTTCGTCGGTAACCAACCAAGAGCCACCACAACAAGCAACGTTTGATAAGGCTAAATAGTCCTTAACATTACTTAAATTGATACCACCTGTTGGACAAAAGCGAATGTCAGGGAATGGTCCGCCCATAGATTGAATCGCTTTAACACCACCAGAAGCTTCTGCGGGGAAAAACTTCAAATGATCATAACCAAAGTCAATTCCGTCCATCATTTCTGAAATTGATGAAATTCCTGGTATTAGAGCAATATTACCTTCATTACCCGCTTTTAATAAATCTTTTGTTAAGCCAGGACTTATTGCAAACTTAGCCCCTGCTTCTTGACAGCGTTGTAGCATTTCACGATTTGTTACTGTACCTGCGCCAACACAAGCTTCAGGTAACTCTTGCGCGATAATTTTAATCACATCAAGTGCCGCTGGTGTGCGCAAAGTTACTTCTAAGACTTTTATGCCTGCAGCGAGTAAGGCTTTAGCAATAGGTAAGGCATCTTCAACATCTTTAATAACAAGAACAGGCACAATAGGCCCCATAGCGAAAATTTCTTTTGGCGATAACTGCCAATTATTTGTTATGGTCATGATTTAGATGTGTCCTTTCATTGAAGATAATTGTTGACGAATATAGGCAGACGCCCCTATCAAACCGGGTTGATTTTCGGTGATCACATACGTCGGAATATTATTAATAAAACTAGATAGTCGGCCTTTTGTATCAAAACGCTGCCTAAAATTGCTGTTTTTGATGAAATCTATAAAACGAGGCACAATGCCACCGGCAATATATACACCACCAAAACAACCTAACGTTAAGGCTAAGTTACCGGCAAAGCTGCCTAAAGTATTACAAAATTGATGTAAGGCTTTTTCACATATTGGACATGAGCCATCTATCGCTTTAGCGGAGATTTGTTCAGCTGATAAATTACTCTTGGGCAAGTTATCAATTGACAAAAAGGCTTGATAAATTTGCTCTAAGCCTCTGCCACAAAGTAATTGCTCATAGGATATTCTATGTTGTTTAGTTTCAAGTAAATAACTTAATATTTTAATTTCATCAGCATCAACAGGAGCAAAGTCGACATGGCCTCCTTCTCCCCCTAAACAACACCAACCGTCTATGGTCGGTACTAAATTAGCAACACCTAGTCCGGTACCAGGGCCACAAATAGAAATAGGTTTGTCAGCAATTGCGACCCCTTCTCCAATTTGCACTTTCTGTGCTTGTGTTAGCAAAGGTACTGCATGAGCTATTGCGGTATAGTCATTTATTAAAAATAACTGACTAATATTCAATGCTTTTTTCAAGGACGATTGAGAAAATGTCCATGGCAAGTTAGTCATGGTAATTTGATCTGTTTCAACCGGACAAGCAATGGCTAAACACGCATTGATTGTTTTACCCGCAGCGTTATGTAACGCTAAATAAACGCTAATAACATCGGCTAAGCTATCATATTGGTCGCACTGATAAGTTTTAATATCTGAGGTTTGACCATCGTCATTAACGAGGCCAAACCTGATATTAGTACCGCCAATGTCAGCGACTAAGTTAAGTATTGACTCACTCACGAAGCTTTACCATCAATATCAGTTTCATCAAATAATGAACAAGCACCGGTTTCAGCGGTACTTAAATTACGACGCATAAAACCAAAAAGCTCTCGGCCCATGCCTTGATGATGACCATTGACTTGAAAAATAGCGTTGTCACGTTGGGCAAGCTCTGCTTCGTCAACCAATAAGGTTAATTCTCCAGTTTCGCCGTCAACTAAAATCATATCACCGGTTTTCACTTTCGCGATCAAACCGCCATCTAGGGCTTCTGGGCATAAATGAATAGCAGCAGGTACTTTACCTGAGGCGCCAGACATACGGCCATCAGTTACCATAGCGACCTTAAAACCTTTGTCTTGAAGAACGCCAAGTGGTGGTGTTAGTTTATGTAATTCAGGCATACCGCGCGCTTTAGGTCCCTGAAATCTAACAACAGCAACAAAATCTTTTTCTAATTCACCCGCATCAAATGCCGCTTGTAATTCATGTTGATCTTCAAAAACGACGGCAGGTGCTTTAATAACAAAACTACCTTCACGCAATGAAGATGTTTTAATGACAGAGACACCTAGGTTACCCTTAAGAACGCGTAAACCGCCAGTAGCTTTGAACGGGCTTGCAACGGTTGCAATAATACTATCGTCGAGAGATTTTTCAACACAGTCAACCCACTTAAGTTCACCGCTTTCGAGTACAGGTTTTTTAGTGTAGCGCGTTAAACCGCGGCCACAGATAGTTTCAACATCTTCAAAAACTAAACCGCCTTCAATCAATTCTCTAAAGAGTAGTGCCATACCACCGGCTTCTTGAAATTGATTTATATCTGCTTCGCCGTTCGGGTAGATACGTGTTAATAGTGGCACCGCTTCAGACAAATCATTAAAGTCTTGGAAGTTAATGATAATACCCGCTGCTTTTGCAAACGCAATAATATGCATGGTTAAGTTCGTTGAACCGCCCGTAGCAAGTAAGGCAACAATTGCATTAACAATTGAACGCTCATCAACCATTCTGCCAATCGGCATATAGTTGCCCGACTGTTGCGTTAAACGAGTTGCTTGACGTGCCGCTGCTTTTGTTAATTCTTCACGAAGCTGCGTATTCGGTGCGATAAATGAAGCGCCAGGTAAATGAAGTCCCATGACCTCAACAACCAATTGATTTGAGTTGGCTGTGCCAAAGAAAGTACAAGTACCCGCAGAGTGATAAGAGGCAGATTCAGCTTCAAGAAGCTCTTCTTCGTTAGCTTCACCTTTAGCATATTGCTGGCGAACACGTGCTTTTTCTTTGTTTGGTAAACCTGAAGGCATAGGGCCCGCAGGAATAAATACCGTGGGTAAATGGCCAAAAGTCATACTGGCAATCAACAAGCCCGGTACGATTTTATCACAGATGCCCATCATTAATGCGCCATCAAACATATTATGCGATAAGCCAACCGCTGCAGACATTGCAATAACATCTCGGCTCATTAGGCTTAAATCCATACCCGGTTGGCCTTGAGTAACACCGTCACACATAGCAGGTACACCGGCTGCAAATTGTGCAACACCACCCGCATCTCTCACTGCTGCTTTAATAATCGCAGGATAAGTTTCATAGGGCTGATGAGCAGATAACATATCATTATAAGCTGAAACAATAGCGATGTCTGAGTGATGTATGCCACGTAATGAGGCCTTGTCTTCTTTACCACAAGCAGCAAAACCATGAGCTAAGTTACCACACGACAAACCGGCACGATGTACTGTTTGCGAGCTTTCAGCTTCTATCTTAGCTAAATATTTAGCCCTACTGCCTTTACTACGCTCAATAATTTCATTGGTAATAGCGACGATTTTTTCATTCATTTTAATAGTCATATGTTACTCCGCCCAATACACTTGTGTATTGATATCTGGGTTTTGTAAAAATGCCCTTATTGGCATTTCTGTTTGATTGTTACTTGAAAGTGCTTTTTCTAAAACGACCTTTTTCCCGGCACCACAAACATGCAAAATAATATTTTTACTCTGCGCTAAATGAGCATAAGTAAAAGTTATACGGTCGTTAGGAGCTGTTTTGGGGACAACCTTCATTAGGGCATCTGAATTATCAAGCGCAAGTGCTGATGATATTTGCTCGCTACAAGGGAATAAAGAAGCCGTATGACCGTCTTCACCCATGCCAAGAATAAGCACATCTAAGGGCAATAACTGGCTTTTAGCATCAGTATTTAATTGCACTAGGGTTGATTGATCACATTCACCCTCTTTTTTAAGGTGAAAAAATTGTGCAGCGGCTGCTTTATTTTTTAACAGGTTTTCATGTACCAAACGGGTATTACTTGCCTCAGACTCAAACTCAACCCAACGTTCGTCCGCTAACGTGACGGTTACGTTTTGCCAATCAATATCTTTAGTCGATAAAGCCGTAAAAAAACCTTTGGGTGTAGACCCGCCAGAAACAGCCAAGCTTGCTTTACCTTTCTGACTCAAAGCGTTTGATAAAAGTTCAGCGACATTATTGGCTAAGGCATTATCTAAATCTGTTCGCTGAGCGAAATCGTTTAATTGGTACATAGTTATTTCCTGAAATTCACGTTATCTCTAAAATTTATTTATTCAACCCACTGGCGATCATCACGAGCGATCATAGAAAGAGAGGCAACGGGTCCCCAAGTTCCAGCAGGATAAGCTTTAGGTGCTTCATTACTTGTTTTCCAGGCTTCGATAATACTATCAGCCCAAGTCCAAGCAGCTTCGACTTCATCACGACTAACAAATAACGATTGATTACCGTTGATAACTTCTAGCATCAATCGTTCGTATGCATCGACAACACGCTGATTTTCATAAGTTTCTGAAAAACTCAAATCAAGCTTATTTTCTTGGATATGCATTTGTGAAGCAATACCTGGAATTTTATTCATCATCTGTAATTCAACGCCTTCGTCAGGCTGTAAACGAATCGTTAATTTATTTGCCGGTAGATCAGCATGGCTATCTTTAAAGATATTATGCGCTTGAGGTTTAAATTGCACCACTATCTCACTGTGCTTAGCAGGCATTCTTTTACCCGTACGAAGATAAAAAGGCACGCCAGCCCAACGCCAATTATCAATTTCCGCTTTTATAGCAACAAAAGTTTCAGTATCACTTTTTTGATTGGCATCTTCTTCATTTAAGTAACCCGGCACTGGTAAACCATTTAAGTAACCATCGGCGTACTGACCGCGAACTGTTTTTTCTTTCACATTCAAGCGATTAATGGGCGCGAGAGCTTTAACTGCCTTTAACTTTTCAACACGAATACTTTCTGCACTTAAATCAGCAGGAGGCTCCATCGCTAAGAGTGATAAAATTTGTAATAAATGGTTTTGTATCATGTCGCGCATTTGCCCTGCGTCGTCATAAAAACCCCATCTCCCTTCAATTCCTACACTTTCAGCAACCGTTATCTGTACATGGTCAATACTATTACGGTCCCAGTTATTGGTAAAAAGTGAATTGGCAAAACGCAGTACTAATAGATTCAGTACGGTTTCTTTTCCTAGATAGTGATCGATACGATAAATTTGGTTTTCATTGAAATAACGAGAAACTTGATCGTTAATAACTTTTGATGATGCAAGGCAGTTGCCAATCGGTTTTTCCATCACAACACGGTCAGCGTCAGTAATAAGTTTAGCTGACTTTAAACCGTCGGTAATATCACCATAAATAGCAGGAGGCGTTGAAAAATAATAAACACGTGTATCATGGCCACCTTTTAACGTTGCAGCTAAGTTACTATAAGAGACAGTGTCTTTAAAATCTAACTGTTGATAAACCATACGGCTAATAAAACGAGCAAGTACTTCTTCGTTTAAGCCTTCTTTGACAAACTCAGTAAGATTCTCAATAACAAAAGCCGTAAATTCTTCTACCGAATGGTCTTGTCTGGCGACACCTAAAATTCGACTTTCTACATTTAATAAGCCAGCTTGGTCTAATTGATATAAAGCGGGTAATAATTTGCGACGAGACAAGTCACCAAGTGCACCAAAAATAACAATTTCACTGGCAGACTGAAGATCAGAACTTTTCATAAACAATATCTCTTTTTTTGGCTTTCTTTATTGAACACTGATAATAACTAAAATTACCTCATCAATAAACCTAGCACATATTGTAACTAAACTACATTTATCCATAATTTAACGGGTATATTGGCATCAGTAAAGAACTTTTTGTAATTAAATTACATTTTAGGTATTATGAATAAATAAAAGCTTTACGCGGCAATTTTACTCAAAGTTCATTGTTGGTTAGTGGTTATTCGTATGAAACATTAATTAAAGGTTTGCTAAAAATTGCCAATATGTTTTATATTAGCTGTAATTATGAAATAAATTTTCATTATTCTCGTCATTTAGACAGAAAATTAATTACGATTATTGTAAAAAGTAGGATTGACCGACATGAATATATTAGAAAAGATCGCCGACGAATTAGATACTTTCAGTAAATCTGAACGTAAGGTGGCAGAGGTAATATTGTCTTCTCCGGGTACCGTTATTCATGCCAGTATCGCTGCCTTAGCTAAACAAGCAAATATCAGTGAGCCTACTGTTAATAGGTTTTGTCGTCGTTTAGATACTAAAGGTTATCCCGATTTTAAACTTCATTTAGCCCAAAGTTTAGCCAACGGTACCCCTTATGTTAATAGGCATGTTGATGAAAACGATACGGCTGATGAATATACAGATAAAATTTTTGAATCAACCATGGCTAATCTTGAATTAGCCCGTAAAAGTTTAGATGCAAATGTGATCAACCGATCTGTTGATGTGTTAACACAAGCGAACAAAATATCATTTTTTGGCTTGGGCGCTTCCGCAGTTGTTGCTCATGATGCTTTAAATAAATTCTTTCGCTTTAATGTGCCAGTAGTTTATTTCGATGACATATTAATGCAACGTATGAGTGCTATAAATAGTCGCCAAGGTGATGTTGTTGTTGTAATTTCTCATACCGGGCGAACCAAGTCATTGGTTGAAGTCGCCAGTTTAGCAAAAGAAAATGATGCCATTGTTATCGGAATAACAACGGCGGGTAGTCCTCTGGCAAAAGAATGTAATATCGTTTTATCTGTTGATGTTGCTGAAGACACCGATTTATATATGCCTATGTCATCACGTATCGCTCAACTTGCATTGATTGATGTATTAGCAACAGGCTTTACCCTGAGACGTGGTACAAAATTTAGAGAAAACTTAAAGAAAGTTAAAGACAGTTTACGTAGCTCTCGTTTCGAGCGCAAAGACTAAACAGCATTATCGATGGCGACTAACACTGATTTGTTTATCGTCAAAATCAAACAATATTATAATAAGGATTAAGATGCCTAGAAGAACTAAAATTGTAGCGACCTTAGGGCCAGCCACTGACGACAGAGCCGTATTAAAAGAAGTATTAGCCGCTGGTGTAAATGTGGTTCGTTTAAACTTCTCTCATGGTATTCCACAAGATCATATTGACCGTGCCAACAATGTTCGCGAAATAGCTAAAGAATTGGGTATATATGTTGGTATCTTAGGTGATTTACAAGGCCCTAAAATACGCGTATCAACTTTTAAAAATGGTCCAATTAAATTAGCCATTGGTGATAAATTTGAACTTGACGCAGAATTGCCAAAAGGTGAAGGCTGCCAAGAGAAAGTGGGTATCGATTACAAAAAATTACCACAAGATGTCGTCCCTGGCGATATTCTTTTACTTGACGATGGTCGTGTGCAATTAAAAGTTTTAAGTACACAAGGGCAATCAGTTTTCACCGAAGTAACGGTGGGTGGACCTTTATCAAACAATAAAGGTATTAATCGTCAAGGCGGTGGCTTAACAGCACCAGCATTAACAGCTAAAGATAAAGAAGATATTAAATTAGCCGCAAAAATTAATGTCGACTTCTTAGCGGTATCTTTTCCTCGTGATGCAGCAGATATGCGTGAAGCACGTTTATTAGCGCAAGAAGCTGGTTGTGATGCACGCTTAGTATCTAAAATTGAACGTGCAGAAGCAGTAAATGATGATAAAGTGCTTGATGAAATTATTCTAGCCTCTGACGTTGTCATGGTTGCTCGTGGTGATTTAGGTGTTGAAATTGGCGATGCTGCATTAGTCGGTAAGCAAAAACATATAATCGCTCGTAGTCGTCAGTTAAACCGTGTTGTTATTACCGCAACACAGATGATGGAGACCATGATTGAAAACCCTATGCCGACCCGTGCTGAAGTTATGGATGTTGCAAATGCTGTGCTTGATGGTACTGATGCAGTCATGCTCAGTGCTGAAACTGCCGCAGGTAAATACCCGGTAGAAACAGTCAAAGCGATGGCATCAGTATGTATTGGCGCTGAAGAGCATCGTTCAGTAAACATTTCAAACCACCGTAATGAACTCACTTTTTCTGAGATTTCAGAAACAATCGCAATGTCAGCAATGTATGCAGCTAATCACCTAGTGGGTGTTAAAGCTATTATATCATTGACTGAATCTGGACATACCAGCAAAATCATGTCGCGTATTACTTCAGGTTTGCCTATTTATTCTTTATCTCGTCATCAGAAAACATTAAATAAAACTGCTATTTATCGTGGTGTTTATCCTGTTGAATTTGACTCTACACATTTTCCTGATGAAGAATTATCTAATGCAGTACTCAATAAAGTCTTAACTAAAGCAGACTTAAAAGTTGACGACATAGTGATATTCACCCACGGTGATATGATGGAAACGGTTGGCGCAACGAATACGATGAAAGTGTTAACAGTAACAAAAAAACATCTCAGCTAATCAATTGCTATGACCCATTAAGGTAAAGCTTCAAGCAGTTACCTCAAGCTAGCAGGCAAAAAAGTTTAGATCCAAAAAGGTAGCTCAATAGCTACCTTTTTTTATGTGCAAAAGATAATCAAGGTAAATAATGACGGATGCAAAAAACTTCCTTAGAATGGATTTTACTAGATAAGGTTAAAAACTATTATGACGATAAAAAATATTGCGGTATTAACCAGTGGTGGCGATGCTCCCGGCATGAATGCGGCGATACGTGCGGTCGTACTTGCTGCGCATCACTATGCATTGCCCACGATTGGTTTTTTTTCTGGTTATAACGGTTTAATTGAAGCGAGTTCGACATTGCTAACACCTGCAAGTGTTAATGGCATTATCCACCGAGGAGGAACTATTTTAAAAAGTGCTCGCTGCCCTGCCATGCTCACTGAGCAAGGTTTAAAATCAGCCGCAGCAACCCTTAGAAAAGAACAAATAGACGCCTTAATAGTTATTGGCGGCGATGGCTCTTTTAACGGCTTACTGGCGTTAAGTAAATATTGGTCAGGAGCTATTATAGGTATTCCAGGGACCATAGATAATGATATTGATGGTACAGATTTCACCATAGGTTTTTCTACTGCAGTCAATACCGGTATTGAAGCGATAGATAAAATACGTGACACGGCAGAAGCTTTTGAGCGCATTTTTATTGTTGAAGTCATGGGCAGGCGAAGTGGACACATCACTTTTAATGTCGGTATCGCCAGTGCAGCTGAGCAAATATTATCTTTTGAGAATTTTTCTCAAGCCGACGAGCAAGAAAAACTCAGTCATTTAGCTAAAGAAATCAAACAAGCACAGCACAATAGGCATGCCAGTTATATTATAGTTATTACTGAGAACTTATGGCCCGGTGGCGCTGTACAGCTCGCTAAGCAATTAAAACAGACCGCAAACATTGACTGTACTGCATGTATACTTGGCTATATTCAACGAGGTGGTTCACCGGTAGCTAAAGACCGAATTTTAGCAACAAAAATGGGGGTTGCTGCAGTACAAGCGCTAATAGCAGGAAAGAGTAACGTTATGATTGGCGAACGTAATAATCAATTACTCACAGTCCCTCTGGACGTAGCCGTTCAACATAAAGAAAAAGTCAGTGAAAGCTTAGTTTCAGCCCAAGAAAATATTCTCGCCTTAACGGCGCAGTAACTGCCTAAAAAAAAGCTTAAGCAACAGGCATAAGCTTTTAAGGTATCTATCAAGTCGCTGAGCTGAGATAACTTAAATACCGAGTTCTTTACACCATTGACAAGCGGCAACAAACTCTTGCTGAATATAGGTTTCGTCAAGTGAATACATTTCAATCAATTGCTTTATATTCTCACCATTACCCCTGATGTACTTAACCGTAAAATCAAGTAATTCGCCGAGTAAACCTGAGTGGTCAACTAGCGCGTTTTCAATTGGAATGGCGAGTGGCATTGTTTTAACGATTTCGTTAATCGGCATACGCAAAATAATTTCAATAGCACTTAATAAGCCGGTAATAAAAGCAAAATCACTGATCTCTTTAAAGGCACCTTCTTTGGCTAATGCCGTCATTAATTTTGCAGTAATGAGCGCCTGCTTAGAGATTTCATCGGTCTTGTCGGTGGTCAATTTAGATAAAGCAAGGATAGTCACAAACTGTTTAAGTTTATCTTCACCTAAATAGGCCGCGGCTTGTTTTAATGAAGTAATTTCAATACGAGTTGATGTTGCTACGTTATTAACCATTTTTAACAAGCCAACAGTTAAGTTAACATCATGACTGATAATCGTGGCAATGTTGTCAAAATCTAATGGTGAATGAAATGTTTCACTGATCAAATGCAGCATTTGTGTTTTGATTGGCGCAAGTGTTTGCCCCTCGACTATCTCAGGTTCGTGATAAAAGTACCCTTGATAGTAATCAAATCCTACTTCTGCTAAAGCTTGTAATTGAAAGTTAGTTTCAACTTTTTCTGCGGCAAGTTTAATGTTGTGATCTTTTAAACGCTCGATAACTTTATGCAGACGTTTCGGATTAACTTTATCGGTATCAACTTTAATAATTGATATATATGGAAATAAAACATCCCACTTTGCATCAAGATCATATTCAGTTAACGCAACTTTATAACCTTTATCAAAATAAAACTTAACAATTTTAAACAAGCGTTCCGTTGGTACTTTATGGCCAACAAGTTCGATAACAATAGATTTTTTATCAAACATCAGCGGATATTTATTAATCAGACATTTTTCAGTAAAATTAATAAAAGCAAGTTTTCCCATACTGATAGAGCGAATGTCACCTTGTAGGTGATTTTGAATAATTAATTTTGAGCTAGCAACATCTGAATCAATGTCAGGAAATTTGTTATCTGCGCTATCTCTAAAGAGCAGCTCATAACCAATCGTGACATGGTTTCTATCAAGTATCGCTTGTCTTGCTATATAAGTGTTATACATATATCAGAGCTAAAATTTTATTAATTATTATTAACTTAAACATACCCTATTTTTCTTTGAATTGTAAAGTAATTAAGCCGCTAAGCCGTTATTTTATTGTCAATATTATTAGAAGCATTTATACGCTACTCAAATAAACGAATGAAATGGGTAACCTATATACGGTTGATTAATTTCAGCTCTTTATTTAAGCCTAAATGGCGCGGTTAATAAAGCCTGCGCTAAAGGGATATCTTGATAGTGATTTTCACGAATATTATGAATAAATTTCAGGGTCTTAAAAGCATCAAACCAAACGACTAGCTGTTTATTAAACTGCTTTTCACTATTATTTATTTGTTTTTCAACAAAAGCTTCAAAACCTATTTGATTTAATGCGGTAACTATTGGCTCAGATAACGGTTCTAACCATGCGATTAAATCACCACGATAGTGCCATAAATTTGCAAAAGCAGACAATACAGCTTTGAGCAATGTAAATACTTGAGGATGGTAATAACAATAATCTAGGTGACTTGCTTGTAAATCAAGAATTTTTTGCACTGCAGGTCCAGTACCAAACGGCACACGTTGAGACGTTCTGGCATCAAGCTTTACTGTTACCTCTTCAATAAATTCAACAGCACCTAACTTAGCTAATTTATTTATTAAATAAAAATCTTCTCCAGCACTGCGCTTTGGAAAACCACGAGCCTGAACATATACTTCCGCTTTAAACGCTAAAATACTCCCAATAGTAAAAAAGGCATAAGGTGAATCGGCATAATGTAAGCCCGCAACATAATAGCGTAAAGCGCTTTCATAAAGAAAATTAGCCTGATGAATGCTTTTATCTTCACTGCTATGCTTAAAGTTAAAACAGCAAACTACGGTATTTTTATCACGTGTATGTAAAGCGTTAAAATAATCATCGGGTAAGTAAGCATCGGCATCACTAGAACAGATCCAAGCTTGTCTGATGCGGTTTACTGAAATTAAATAAGCGCTGAGGTCAGTACCTATTTTACGTGCCAGCCCTACGCCTTGGTCTTTATCAATAGCATGAGTAAAACGGTCAACCACTAACAGCCATGTTTGACTTTGTGTTACCTTAATCAAGGTCAGGTTATTGTTTTGCCAGCAGTTATCACCACAAGAAAGTGCATATTGATAAAGTGCTTTTTGTTGATTTATCTCGTTATAATTAGCCACTGAATTATCTTCGCGTAACGATTGAGTAACAGACTCGGCGATCGATTCGGTAATAGGTTCGTTAATGACCAGCACCATAAGTACCGGAGATTTTGAAAGTGATGAAGCTAAAAAACGCTCAATAAAAGCGCTTGTTTCTTGATAAGCAGGAATAACCACAACATGGTCAACAGTAAACTCATCAGGTAACCCTGATTCATATTGAGTTAGTACCGCAACTTCACTTTCAGCATAGCGACTAAAATATTGGTTAAACACTTTTGACATCAGCTTACCCGTTAACCATTTATCGTTAAATAATTAATGCAGAGCCGCTCTAAAGGGAAGTTTTGCACAAATCTCAGCTTCTAATGTCAGTACTTCTTCTAAACGTATATTAACTTCGTCTTTATCAAAATATTCATAAGCGAGTTCGATAAATAAATTTTTATGCTTTTCTTCAGACTTTGCAATCGCGTCATATAAGACTTTGTCTTTGCCTTCAGGCAATGCTTGGGCAATAAGCGAAAAACGTTCGTATCCTCGCGCCTCAATCACACCAGCAACGATTAATCGGTCCATAAAAAACACTTCTGCGCCATTACGAAAGGCTTTACGAATTTGGGTAATATAAGGGTCTTTGGTGTCTGCGCCGAGCTGAATGCCACGCGCATTGATTAATTTTAACACTTGTTTAAAATGAATGAGCTCTTCTATCGCTAAGTCAGCCATAGCTTTAACCATATTTTTTCTATCGGGATAATGAGAGATCATTGACATCGCCATACCTGACGCTTTTTTTTCTGCGGTTGCATGATCAAGTAAAAAAGCATTGAAATCAGCAAGAGCAACTTGCGCCCATTCTTTTGGCGTATGGTATTTAAGTTCAAACATAAAACTACTTATTATTGAAAGAGGAAATTTGCCCGCTATTTTATAGGAAAATAGCGGGCGAACAAACATAAATGTTCACTTGTTTGTCAAAGTCGCGTTATGACTTACTTACTTAACTTTTTCAATCGTAAGCTCACTAATACCAGTAATAATAACCAGTAAATACTGCCACTACTTGATTGCTCAGGATCGGTTTTCTTGGCAACTTCAGCATTAGGCACAACGGCAACACCACCTGGGTCGTCTATAATACCGTTAACCAAACCATCCGCATCGTTTGCACCGCCATCTTCAATCAATAAGCGTACACATTGATGCCCTTCAGTTAAACCTGTCTGGTATAAAGCACTCTGTGGCGGTGGACATACATCGTTATCTGCTGGACTAGACGCTAAGGTATTTTTGCTGTTTTCAACAAAGTTTTGCCAACCACTGTCACGATTAAATTTCCGGTAAAGCGCATTTTGTGGAATACCATCATTTAACGGAATAACCACAGCTGCAGAGGCACCAAAAGGAGTCACCTGATGAATTTCAAAGTCAAAGTAATCACTACGATGATCATAAGTGTCCGTTGCGACTAAACCGGTTGCATCCATCTCTTGTTGTGTCATTTGCACGCCATCTGAAAACTGCTGTAACGCATATTTACCTAAGCGTAACTTTAAGCCTGGCTCAGTTTCCATTAACTTAGTTTTACCGGCATTAACATGTAATGGCTGCAAATAAGCAATATCATTATTATCTAAGAATGCCGGAACACCATCGTTATCGTCATCAGCATAACCTTCAATATTATCTGCGATACCATCACTGTCCGTATCACTACCGTCGAGTCGAGCTAAAATGCTATTAACCGGAATACTAAGGCGATGAGTTTGTGACAATTCGCCACTGCCATTATCAGTAACACTGACTTCTACCGTAATTAATCCTCTTATTTCTTCAGGTAAAACAAAGTTGTCAGGTTGCAAATAAACCTTTAATTGACTGGCACTTATTTCGGCATTGATATACTCAGGCAGTAACCAATTAATAATGTGTGAATCATTTGGATTATCATCATTTATCTGTAGCTCTATGGTCACTTCACCTTGGTCTTTACTGATACTAGAAACCGCTATATTTTGCTGAGTCATACGCAATTGTGTTGTCGGTACTATATTATTTTCAGTAATAACTATGGTGTGGCTATTATTGACACCGGCATTTATTTCATTGCCAAAACTCAGCACAAGCTGTTCATCACTTTCTGCTTGAAAGTCTTTATTAATCAAGATATCAATAAAGCCTGACGTGCCCTCAGTAATAACAATTTTATTGTCTGTTATCTTATAATCAAGGGCATCTACATTACCAGAAATAGCAAAAGGTAATTCAATGGGATAAGCCGGCGCTTTGCCTGACAAGACAACTTCAACCCGAGCCGTAGCGCCCTCACCTATTGTTTGCGTCGCACTAAAGTTCACTAACGGATAAACATTAAGCACTTGTGGGGTGGTTGAAACATTACCAGCCTCATCAACCGCTCGCCATATAATATTGTACAACCCTGAGGTAATATATTTTTGTCCGCGCTCAAAACCCACCGGTGTTAATGCACAACAGTTAGCGCCATCACGACCATCTTCAACATAAACGTCGGTTAACTGTACCAATTGTGTTTGTGTTAGCGCAGTAAAGGTATGATCAGCATCAAGGTGAACTGCTTGTGGGACCGTTATCACTGGCGCATAATCGTCAATTAATGGATTGGTGTTGTTACGCTCTTCATCAACATTTGCCGTGCCGTCTGAATCTGTATCAATTAGTGCATCAGCATCGTTAAATGGGTTAAAACCATATTGAAGCTCAAAGACATCACTCATGCCGTCATTATCGTCATCAGGATCGGCATTATTACCTAAACCATCAACATCAAAATCTAGTGACTCTGTCGGGTTTAGCGGTAACTGGTCGAGATAATCAAAGACACCGTCGTTATCATCATCGATATCGTTAACATTGCCAATACCATCACCATCGGTATCAACACTTTCTATCGGATCGAGTGGGAAAGCATCGTCGATATCAAGCACACCGTCATTATCATCGTCACTATCGCTATTATTTCCAATGCCGTCATTATCACTGTCACGTGATTCATTCGGGTCAAAGGGAAATAAATCAACGTTATCTAGCACACCATCATTATCGTCGTCAGTATCAAGTACATCACCAATACCATCGCCATCAGTGTCAAATATTTCTCCTGGATCAAACGGAAAAGCATCATCAGTATCAAGAATACTATCGTTGTCATCATCGGCATCAGCGTTATCGCCTAGCCCATCTCCATCCGAGTCTTGCCATTCAGTTGCATCTAATGGATATAAATCATTACTATCAAGATAACTGTCATTATCGTCATCTGTATCTGCATTATTCCCTATGCCGTCATTATCGGTATCAAGCCTTTCATTAACATCTAATGGAAAAGCATCTAGGCTATCAACTAAACCATCGTTGTCATCGTCACTGTCGCTATTGTTACCAACAAGATCTCCGTCGGTATCTTGCCACTCGTTAGGATCTAAAGGAAAAGGGTCGTTAGCATCTGGTTCACTATCACCATCATCGTTGATATCAACATTATTACCTGTGCCATCACCGTCGGTATCTAAATATTCGCTCACATCTAATGGAAAGGCATCAGCATTATCAGCAAAACCGTCACCATCATCATCTGGATCAGCGTTGTTACCAATACCATCGCCGTCAGTATCTATGCTTTCAGCCGTATTTAACGGAAATAAATCAATGTTATCTACAACACCATCATTGTCGTCATCATTATCATTAGTTTCATTAGCTAGGCCATCGCCATCCGTATCTGTTCTTGCTAACGGATCGGTTGGTCCGGGATCAACCGCATTGGCAATACCATCGCCATCAATATCTGGATCGCTATTATCGCCGATAAAATCGCCATCTAAATCATTCCATTCAGTTGCATCGAAAGGAAAAAGATCTATCGTATCAGGAATACCATCACCGACACCGGTAAAATCGTGCGTGTCATCATCAAGATCGGTATTATCAGCAACGCCATCACCATCGGTATCTGTGGTTGCTAAGGGTAACAGTGAGTTTGCCGGTGTTTCATTTACATCTAATATTCCATCGTTATCATCATCTGTATCAGTATTATTACCAACGCCGTCTCCATCAGTATCAAGCCACTCACTTGCATCTAATGGAAATCTATCGACGCCATCAGCTACATTGTCGCCATCATCATCGGTATCAGCAACATTACCTGTTCCATCACCGTCAGTATCAATATATTCACTAGGGTCTAATGGAAAGACATCATCTAAACCATCGATAATACCATTGCCGTTAATGTCATCTAAAACGCCATCATTATCATCGTCGGCATCAGAGTTATTACCTATACCATCAAAATCAGTATCTACTGACTCATTAACATTAAGCGGAAAAGGGTCACTGCTGTCTAAGACACCATCACCATCGTCGTCTGTATCTGCATTATTGCCTGTACCGTCACCATCAGTATCAATAAATTCAGTGTTATCAAGCGGAAAAGCATCGTTTACATTTAAATGGCCATCGCCATCAATATCTGTATCACCATTATCGCCAACACCGTCACTGTCGGTGTCTAACCATTCACTCGCATTTAGCGGAAAATCATCATTTATATCAAGGAAACCATCACCAACACCCGTACCATCATGTGTGTCATCATCGGTATCAATATTATTATCGATACCATCACCATCGGTATCAAACCATCTTGAGGCATCATTGGGCCATACATCAATACCATTTGCGTAACTGTCTCCATCACTATCGTTATCAGCATTATCACCTATACCGTCACTATCAAGATCTCTTTGCTCTGAGCTATCAAGTGGAAAAGCATCATCAACGTCTAGAATAGTATCGCCATCGTCATCGGTATCAGTGTTATTACCTATACCGTCAGAATCGGTATCAAGTTGTTCAGAGGCATCAAGCGGAAAAGCATCATAGCGGTCAATGATACCGTCACCATCATCATCAGTATCGGTATTGTTGCCTATCGTATCACTGTCGGTATCGTCCCATTCAAGTGGATTAAGGGGATATATATCAACAACATCAACAACGCCATCACCATCATCATCAAGATCAACCGTATTGCCAGAGCAATCACCGTCGGTATCAAGCCATTCAAAAGAATTTTCGATAAAAGGATCGTATGCGTTCAGTACAGGGTCACCATCACGGTTAAAATCAAAACCGTCGGGTACACCATCACCGTCATCATCAGGATCAGCATTATTACCAATACCGTCTAAGTCTGTGTCATACCACTCGGTTGGGTCAGTTGGAAATAAATCATAAGCGCCGCCAATAACCATAGTATCGTCGTAACCATCACCATCAGCATCGAGTAAAGGAGTTGGCGGAGGGCATTGTGGTACAACCGCATAAACAGGAAAACTGCTCATAAGTGTTAATACGAGAGGAAAAACGACTGAATGAATTCTTAATGGCATAAACATCCCCACCAATAGCAATATATTTTAAACTTACAGGTGTAAGTTATTACGTCTTGAAATTAACAAGACCACCTATTTAATGGCGATCATTATTAATTTCTTCTTTAAACTTTAGCAAATATCATCAACAAAGACCTTAAATGCTAGGCTAGACAACTTTTTCTATCAAACTTAATAATCTAAGCCTCGTCCAAAACGATAACTTAGACCAACATAAACAGATGTTATAGCACCAAATTCAGAAAAATTAGGTTGATGTTTAACACCTAGGTTTAATGCAGTATTTTTATTAAACTTATAATGGGCAACAACGCCTAGTACCATGTTTATATCATTTTCTTGCGAAGGGTATATTTCCACTGTATCTGAACTGTTTGGGTCGGTATAGGTAAGTTTATTTTCAGTGAGCGCTAGTGAAGCGCCCAGTTGATATTCAATCGTTAATTTTTTGAAAAAAGCATTATAACTTTGTATCTTATGACGATAACTAACAAGCCCATCAATGGTATTAATTTTAAAAAAACGTTCGTCGGTTATGGTGAAAGGTAAATCATATTTTACTTTTTCTAAGTTATTATAAGAAGCAGTCCAATAGAAATTTCCACCTTTAGTAAAGCTGTCTGCTAAAGAAAAACTATAACCTTGGCTGTTAGCGTCTTGCCCTTTGTGAATGTTACCTGCTACTTCTAAAGCATTAACACTGTATGAAAAAAGACTTGAAGCAATAAAGATACCGCCAACGGCAAAAGTTTTCCGCAGCTTACTTAAATTTTTAACCATTATATTTCTTCCTAAATGAGAGTGTTGCAATATTAAATTTTCTTGTTCGTTGTTATCTATATTAATTTTCACTATTGATACCACCATCAAAAATTTGACTCTTTATTGCATTCAGATCAAATGCATAATCTATTTTATAAATATGCAATTTTTAAACCATAAAAATTTTAAAATATAAACAAATATATGCTAATGTTATTTTTTGTGAATATATATTTAAGCGATAAATTAGCTATGTTTAGAGTGATTAATAATATTATTGACCGCTGTTTCTTCACTGTAACATTTATAGTAGGTGTGCAATTACCGGCATTTATCATTCAATATAAACATCGCCTGTCCGGACACTTATCTGAAGCAAAACTGCACCTAGTAGAATTTCAAAACATTGCAGATCTGCACTACCAAGGTAATTTATCAGCGATGATAACGAAGTATCAAGCTAATTCTGAGCCGTCAATAGTCAATACTGCCGAAATTATTAACCAATTGGTCATACGGGTTGAGTATTTGCAGTCACAACTTAGCGTGATAACTAGCGACGTTTATATTGAACGGATTTATAACTTTATTGTTTATGGCGATAAAGTCATTATTAAAGATACCTTAACTGATTTTTCACTGACTATCCCACTTGAGATAAATGCACTAAGTACTGGAGCGGTCATCGCTATTGTTGGTTTAATAGCGAAGGAAATAATTGTTTCTTTGCTTAAGTTACTAGGTAAAAAGATGTCACTAAATCATCAAAAAAGTTCACACTAAAGCAAGATAGTTAAGCGCTACTCTAGATCACGCATAGAGACAGATTGATACCCTAACTAAACGATATAAATCAAGGCTATCCTTGCCACCCATACTTGGCTCTATCTTATCTATCCCTGCTCTCTCGCAAGCATAAAAAAAGGTTGCCGTAGCAACCTTCTATAAACATCATCTCATCTATTATTGAATACATAGAAAAGCATGCTCTAACGTTATACGTTATTAATTAGCCGTTACCGTTTTCAACGCGACTCTTTAATTTTTGTCCAGGACGGAAAGTAACAACTTTACGAGCAGAAATTGGAATATCTTCACCCGTTTTAGGGTTACGACCTGGGCGTTCGCTTTTAACACGAAGATCGAAGTTACCAAAACCTGAAAGCTTAACTTGTTCGCCACTTTCTAACGTTTCGCGTATTTCTTCAAAAAACACCTCAACCATATCTTTTGCGTCGCGTTTGCTCAGCCCAACTTTCTCGAATAAATGTTCTGCTACTTCTGCTTTAGTAAGCGCCATTACCTAATTCCTCAGTGATGCATTTAGCTCAGTTTCTAATGTGTCTACGACACGTTCAACGACTTCATTAATGTCTTTTTCTTCGAGGGTTTTATCACAATCCTGTAAAGTCATCGCTATCGCTAAGCTCTTAAACCCTTCTTCAATACCATTTCCTCGGTATACGTCAAACAAGTTTAGATCAACTAAATAATTTCCGCCAACCTTTTCAATAAGTTGTAAGACATTATTTGCATTAATTTGCTCTTCAACGATCACTGCTATGTCACGTCTATTGGCAGGAAAGCGAGATATATCACCAGCTTCAGGGATTTGTTGTGTTGAAATTTCAGACAATAATAGCTCAAAAATAAATGTACGACCGTTTAGTCCTAATTTTCTTTCTAATTCAGGATGTAAGGTACCAACATGTCCCACCAGCACACCATTCTTATGGATTGCGGCGGTTTGGCCAGGATGAAGTGCGACTATTTCATCTTTTGAAAACTGATATAACGAAGTATCGCCCGTAAGAGCCAGTAAGGCTTCTACGTCTGATTTAATATCAAAAAAATCACTTGCAGACTTTTCCATATCCCAATGTTCTTCATTACGCTGGCCGGTCACAACACCTGCAAACATTTGTTCTTGTCGAACACCGTTTTCTGCGGCTTCATCTGGAACAAAACGTAAACCTGTTTCAAATAAACGGATGCGAGATTGCTGGCGGTTCTGGTTGTAAATAACCGATTGCAATAAGCCTGTCCACATACTTAAACGCATCACCGACATTTCAGAAGAAATTGGATGCGGCAAAGTCATCACCGCTTGTTCAGGGTGAATAAGCGCTTGAACTTTTGGGTCAACAAAACTATAAGTTATTGCTTCTTGATATCCACGATTAACCATAACGTTGCGTAAACGTTTCAACGGAATGAACTTTTCTTTTTGTTCGCGCATCGCCAACGTTGCTTTAGGCGACACATTTGGAATATTGTTGTAACCAAAAATACGCGCAACTTCTTCAATTAAGTCGACTTCAACTTTAATATCAAAACGATATGCTGGTACCACTACGGTCCAAACATCATTTACAAAGGTAATTTCGAAACCTAAACGCGTTAAAATCTCAGTCACTTTAGCATCTTCAATATGATGACCAATGCGTCCATCAAGTTTTTCGCGGCGTAAGGTTACTGTTTTTTCTTTTGGTAAATGTTCATCACTTAATGCTTCAACGATAGGTCCTGCTTGGCCACCGACAATAGCTAATAATAAGGTCGTTGCACGTTCCATAGCACTACGCTGCAATTCAGGGTCAATACCACGTTCGTAACGATGTGATGAATCAGTATGTAAACCATATTGGCGGGCTTTACCTAAAATAGCCAAGGGAGCAAAGAAAGCACTTTCTAAGAAAATATCAGTTGATTTTTCTTCTTCATCGGATTTAACACCCGATTCTTTTCCGCCAAAAATGCCAGCCATCGCTAAGGCTTTACTTTCATCAGCAATCACTAATGTTTCGCTCGAAAGCGTCACTTCATTACCGTCAAGCAAAACAAGTTTTTCACCTGACGTAGCAAAACGAACATTAATACCACCATCGATTTTTGATAAATCAAAAGCGTGCATCGGGTGCCCTTGCTCAAGCAACACGTAATTAGTTACATCGACAACAGGGTCAATTGAGCGAGTGCCACAACGGCGTAATTTTTCTACCATCCATAACGGTGTTTTCGCGGTTACATCTATATTTTTAATCACTCGTCCTAAATAACGCGGACAAGCTTGTGGTGCAGATAAAGTAATGTCACGCACATCATCAATCGTTGCAACAACAGCAACAATTTCAGGTTCAGTAATGTTAGCACTATTTAACACCCCCACTTCGCGTGCTAAACCTTTAAGGCCTAAACAATCACCGCGATTAGCCGTTAAATCAACATCGATGGTAACGTCATTTAAGTCTAAGTATTCACGAACACACATACCGATTGGTGCATCAGGTGCAAGCTCCATAATACCGTCAGCACTTTCAGACAAACCAATTTCTGACTCACTACACAACATGCCATGAGAAGGCACGCCACGCAATTTAGCTTTTTTAATTTTAAAGTCGCCCGGTAAAACTGCGCCAACCGTTGCAACAGCAACCTTGAGGCCTAAACGACAGTTTTTAGCGCCACAAACGATGTCAACTAACTCGCCATCATTAAACTCGCTACCCAGATTTATTTTTGTTACTTGTAATTTGTCTGCGTCAGGGTGAGGCCCACATTCAACAACTTCACCAATTAATACACCGGTAAATTCACCCGCAACAGGTTCTACAGCGTCAACTTCTAAGCCGGCCATAGTTATTTGATGAGCTAACTCACTCGATGAAATAGCAGGATTAACCCACTCACGTAACCAAGATTCACTAAATTTCATTGTTGGCTTTCCTACTTGAACTGTTTTAAGAAGCGAAGATCATTTTCGAAGAATGAACGTAAATCGTTTACACCGTAGCGCAACATGGTTAAGCGTTCAACGCCCATGCCAAAAGCAAAACCTGTGTATACTTCAGGGTCAATACCTACTGATTTTAAAACGTTAGGATGAACCATACCGCAACCTAAAACTTCTAACCATTTGCCATTTTTGCCCATAATATCCACTTCTGCTGAAGGTTCAGTAAAAGGGAAATAAGAAGGACGGAAACGAATTTCAACTTCTTCTTCAAAAAAGTGATGTAAGAAATCGTGTAAAATACCTTTAAGATGCGTAAAGCTAACATCTTTATCAACCATTAAGCCTTCAACTTGGTGGAACATTGGCGTATGCGTTTGATCGTAATCATTACGATAAACTTTGCCCGGAGATATAATACGTAAAGGCGGTTGCTCTTTTTCCATAGTACGAATTTGTACACCAGAAGTCTGTGTACGTAAAACTAACTTAGGATTGAAGTAAAAAGTGTCATGGTCTTGACGTGCAGGATGGTGCTCTGGAATATTCAGTGCATCGAAATTATGAAAATCGTCTTCAACCTCAGGACCTTCTTTAACAGAAAAACCTAAATCACCAAAAAAGCTTTCTATACGCTCAATAGTACGTGTTACTGGGTGTAAACCACCTAGGTCATTACTACGCCCTGGCAATGTTACATCAATAGACTCAGCAGCTAACTGTTTAGCAATAACCTCTGCACGCAATAACTCACCACGTTCGGTTAATAATTTTTGTACTTGCTGCTTAGCAATATTGATCACTTGCCCTGCTTTAGGTTTTTCTTCTTTAGGTAATTTACTTAAGCCCTTCATTTGCTCAGTGAACAAACCTTTCTTACCTAAAAAATTAACGCGAACTTGATCAAGCTCTACTGGATCTTTTGCTGCAGAAATAGCTTGTTCTGCCTGCAATATTATATCGTCTAAATTCATGAGTTCCTCTAAAACGGCTCTAAAACCGTTCAGTAAATTTGAAGGTTTTGGCTAGACTGATGGTATTAATATAAATGGTGTATGATTTTACACAAAAATCAATTGATTATGTAGTGAAAAGAGTGCTTTTACTGAAAAAACAGCTCAGATAAGAAAAAGGCCTCTATTTCAATAAAGGCCTTGCTGTTTTTTGACGTCTAAATCACAAAATTTAACTACAAATTATACCCTGATTCATCATGTTCAATTAAATCAAGGCCCGTTATTTCTTGTTCTTTATCAACCCTTAAGCCTTTAGTCATCAAGGAAACAAGCTTAAACAACACGTAAGAGACAACCGCCGTATAGACAATAACAGCGCCAATTCCCACTAATTGAACACTGACCTGCCCTAACATCGTGGTGATACCCTCTGCATAACCATAACCACTAAAAGCGCCTAGCTCTGTAGAAGAAAACACACCCGCTAATAAAGTGCCTAAAATACCCCCGACACCATGCACGGGAAAAACATCTAAAGAATCGTCAATTTTTAACTTTTGTTTAATATAGACCGTTGAATAAAAACAAATAAAACCCGCAGAAATCCCTATAACTAGTGCGCCACCTGGGCCAACAAAACCTGATGCAGGTGTTATTGTCCCTAAACCGGCAACCATGCCCGTTACCGCGCCTAAGACACTCGCTTTACCAAATTTTTTCCATTCAATAGCAGCCCAAGTCAGTGCACCTGCTGAAGCGGATAAATGCGTGACTAACATAGCCATTGCTGCGTCACCATTGGCGGCTAAGGCACTACCACCATTGAAACCAAACCAACCTACCCAAAGCAAACCTGCCCCCGTAATAGTCATGGTTAAGTTATGTGGCAACATAGGCGTTCGAGGGAAACCATATCGAGGACCTAAAACAACAGCAGCAACCAAGGCAGCAACACCACAGGTAATATGCACCACAATACCACCGGCAAAATCATAAATGCCCATTTGGCCTAACCAACCGCCGCCCCAAACCCAATGAGTTACCGGAGCATAAACCGCTAGCAACCATAAGCCACTAAAAATTAAGACTGCAGAAAACTTCATTCTTTCTGCATAAGCGCCAATAATAAGTGCAGGAGTAATAACCGCAAACGTCATTTGAAATAAAGCAAACAAGCTTTCCGGAATATCACCAACAAGGGTTTCTTTGGTTATTCCCATCATAAGTACTTTGCTAAAATCACCTATCCACGCATTACCTTCACCAAAGGCTAAGCTATAACCGACCACAAACCAAAGTATCGAAGAAAGAGCAGCAATTGAAAAACACTGCATAAGAATAGAAAGAATATTTTTACGTCGAACTAATCCACCGTAAAATAAAGCGAGTCCGGGTAAGGTCATCATTAGGACTAGAGCCGTTGATGTGAGGATCCACGCCGTATTTGCGCCGTTCAATTCGTCATTGCTGGCAAAACTTGGCAATGCGACCGCGGACAAAAGTAAAACAAAAAGTGTTAATACTTTATTCATCGTTATGCTTGAGTGTAACTGCTTAAATAGCTTCATTATCTGTTTCACCTGTTCTGATCCTAACAATATGTTCGATGTTAGTGACAAATATCTTACCGTCACCTATTTTTCCTGTTTGTGCTGTTTCGAGAATAGTGTCGATAACACGCTCAACCATTTCATCCTTAACAGCGAGCTCAAGTTTCATTTTTGGTAAAAAATCGACAACATATTCGGCACCACGATAAAGTTCGGTATGACCTTTTTGACGGCCAAAACCATTAACTTCGCTTAACGTTAATCCTTCTAGACCTATCTCACTGAGTGCTTCACGAACATCATCGAGTTTAAAAGGTTTGATTATTGCGGTTATCAACTTCATTTGTTCACCTTTAGTGCATATTATTTAAGATTGTTTATATAAATTTATTTAAGCACCATTTATGCCCAAAGAGACAATCAACTAAAAAACAATAAGTTAAAAAATATTAATTAATATTACATCGCTCAAATGCACCAAAATGTTGCACACAAACACAACCCAAACACCATATTGGTGCGCAGATTATGACCATTAGTCAGATTTTATGTTTAAGAAAAAGTGTAAAGGGCAAAATTGAAGGTTTAGTATTAGCAAAGGTTAGAGATGGTAAATAGCGCACAAAAAAAAAGCCCTACGGGTGTAGAGCTTTTAAGCAGAGACAATAACGACTTAATCGATTAGCTGATACTGCTCGCGTAAAATATCAATTATTTCAGCTTTAGGGTTAGCAGACAAAACAATTTTTTGACCGGTAATTTTCTCAGCGATCGCTGTGTATGTTTGTGACACATCCATTAATACGGATGCCGGTAACTCATTGTTGCGAGCTAAAGCTAAGCGCTCGTCCATGCGATTTTTATTTAATAAAATATCAGCATCAGGGAAATGTGCTAAAAGTAATTGGCGGAAACCTTCTTTCGAGTTTTCAACCACTTTACCGGCACGATATTGCTCGCCATCCCAAATACGTGAAGAATCAGGCGTACCCACTTCGTCCATATAAATTAACTTGTCGTTGCCAGCTTTATCTTTTACATAGCCAAATTCAAACTTAGTATCTACAAAAATTTGGTCAAGCTTTGCCAACGCATCAGAAATAACGTCAAAACCTTCCGTTAATAATTTTTCGTATAAAGTAATATCATCAGGCGTTTTAAAATTAAAGGCTTCAAAATTATCTTCAATATTTTTGCGAGTAATATTAACATCATCAATCGCAGGAACGCCCGGAATGCCTTCTAAAATACCTTTTGTTGACGGTGTTTGTAGAAGTTCAGGTAGCTTTGAATCTTTCAATAATCCTTCAGCTAATTCGATACCACAAAAATCACGTTCACCTTTTACGTATGAACGCCACATAGAACCGGTAATATACTGACGACAGATAGCTTCAATCATTACAGGTTTAGCTTTTTGTACGATCCAAACAAACGGATGTGGAATATCAAGAATATGACTATCGGCTAGACCTTGATCTTTAAATAATTTAAACCAATGATTTGATATAGCATTCAGTGATGCACCTTTTCCAGGTACACCTTGCATACCACCTTCGCCTTGCCAAATACATTCAAAAGCAGAAATACGATCACTAATAACCATAATGGCTAAAGGTGTGTCGTCGGCAACATCATAGCCTTTCTCTTGAATTAGTCGCTTACTATCCGCGTCGGTTAACCAATAAACACTGCGCACTTTACCGCTGTGAACTGGTGCATCGGTACGAATAGGTAAATCATTATTTACCGCTAAAATTTGATCTGCAAGACTCATCGGTTTAAACCTTAATTATCAAGTTAATATTAATTGTAGCGAATAATATCTTTGCGCGTTATCCCAAAAGATAAAATAGTATTCGGTATAATTAATAAAAACATTTTAATACATTATAACCAAGGTGTTTAGTTTAATTTCCAAAGTAAAGAACGGTGCTAATAACTATTAGTAAGTACTTTAAAACGCAGAAAGTGAGCTAAAGAACAAGTTAGTATAATTAAAAAAAGAAAAGGACGCCTAATGGCGTCCTTATCTCAAAGCTTTTTCAAGTTCTATGCAGCTAAAGCAGCTTTCGCTTTTTCAACTAAGAATGTGAATGTTGCTTTGTCGTATACTGCAATATCAGCTAGGATCTTACGATCGATTTCAATAGCAGCCTTTTTAAGACCATTAATGAAAACACTGTAAGATAAACCGTTTATGCGAGCTGCTGCATTTATACGAGTGATCCAAAGCTGACGGAATTGACGTTTACGTTGACGACGATCGCGGTAAGCGTACTGACCTGCTTTAGTTACTGCTTGATAAGCAACACGGTAAACACGGCTACGTGCTCCGTAATAACCTTTAGCTTGCTTTAGAACCTTCTTGTGACGTGCACGAGCTTGTACACCACGTTTTACTCTAGCCATTCTATATCTCTCCTATTAACCGTGACGTAAAAGTTTTTTAACTGACTTAATGTCAGCCGCCGAAATCATGCACTTAGCACGAAGATGACGTTTAACTTTAGTACGACGCTTAGTCAAGATATGACGAAGGCCAGCTTGTTTGAACTTGTAGCCAGAGGCTGTTTTTTTAAAGCGCTTCGCAGCACCTTTGTTAGTTTTCATTTTAGGCATGAATATTACTCCGCATTCATGTTTGTGCTATTACACATAAACATTGCCATTGAAATTTAGCAACTTAGGCGAAAAACTTAACGCGTTTATTTAAGGATAAACAAAAATAAACGTTAGTTTTTACTTTCAGGCCTAAAGTTACCCGTTAAAATCAATAATGGTGAACTTATTTTAATTTACATCAAACTAAGTTACTTGAAATACCGGTTATTGATTATTTTTTAGGTGCTAGTACCATCACCATTTGTCTTCCTTCCGCACGACGCGGGAAGAATTCAAGTACAGTTAACTCTTCTAAATCGTTTTTAACGCGAGTTAGTAGTTGTAAACCGAGTTCTTGGTGAGCCATTTCACGACCACGGAAACGTAAAGTTACTTTAACTTTATCGCCACCCTCTAAAAAGCGCTTCAGGTTGCGTAGTTTTACCTGATAGTCGCCTTCATCTGTTCCAGGACGGAATTTAATTTCCTTAACCTGTATCTGTTTCTGGTTTTTGCGTTGTTCTTTTTGTTCTTTAGCTTTTTCATAGATAAACTTACCGTAATCCATAACACGGAGTACAGGAGGTTTAGCCGTAGGGCTTATTTCAACAAGATCAACACCAGCTTCGTCAGCTTGATCCATTGCTTCATCTAATGTGACGATGCCACCAGGCTCTCCGTCAAATCTAATCAAACGAACTTCATTATCAGCAATACCTGTAATTAACTCATTTAAACGATGTGCTGGCTCTTTTTGCCCGCCTCGTTGTCCACCTTTAATAGCCATGTTCCTCCAAAGAACTTTGTTCCGAGTAGCTGGTGTTATTTTTAACTTAACAACTACTCAGATTAATAAAATATTTTGATGTATGTTATAAACGTTATTATAAGTAATTTAAACGCTAACTGCGAGAGTTAACTTCTTCACTTAGTTTAGAAATAAAGTCATCAACAGACATTTTGCCTAAATCTTCACCACTTCGCGTTCGAATAGCGATTTCGCCTGCTTCCATTTCTTTGTCACCAACAACTAACAAATATGGAACACGCTTCAAAGTGTGCTCGCGGATTTTAAAGCCTATCTTCTCATTTCTCAAGTCTAGTTTTACTCTAAATCCACTTTCTTTTAGTTTTTTAACAACTTTTTCACAATATTGACCCTGTTTGTCGGTAATATTCATCACAGTTGCATGAATTGGAGATAACCAGGTCGGAAACTTCCCGGTAAACTCTTCAATCAAAATTCCAATAAAACGCTCAAGTGAACCTAAAATAGCACGATGAATCATCACTGGGATGTATCTTTCGTTGTCTTCACCAACATAAGTTGCGCCTAAACGCTCTGGTAAAGCAAAATCGAGCTGCACTGTACCACATTGCCAAGCACGACCTAAACAATCCATTAAGGTAAATTCAATCTTAGGACCATAAAATGCTCCTTCGCCTGGTAAATATTCAAATTTGATGTCGCTGTCGGTTAATGCTTGTGCAAGACCCGCTTCAGCTTTGTCCCAAATTTCATCACTACCAATGCGATTTTCAGGACGCGTTGATAATTTAACAACAACATCTTCAAAACCAAATGAACCATAGACATCGTATACCATCTCGATACATTTTTTTACTTCGGCTTGTACTTGTGATTCCATACAGAAAATATGAGCATCATCTTGAGTAAAGCCACGAACGCGCATTAAGCCATGTAATGAACCTGATGGCTCGTTACGATGACAACAACCAAACTCAGCAATACGTAAAGGTAAATCGCGGTACGATTTTAAACCTTGGTTGAATATCTGTACATGACCTGGACAGTTCATTGGTTTTATCGCGTATTCACGCTTTTCAGACTCAGTGGTGAACATGCCGTCGGCATATTTTTCCCAATGACCTGATTTTTCCCAAAGGCTTCTGTCCATCATCATCGGCGCTTTAACTTCGTCATAATCATATTCGTGTAATTTTTCACGAATAAATTTCTCTAACTCAGTGTAAATTGTCCAACCATCGTTATGCCAAAACACCATGCCTGGTGCTTCTTCTTGCCAATGAAATAAATCTAATGTTTTACCAATTTTACGGTGATCGCGCTTTTCAGCTTCTGCTAAACGAACGATATACGCTTTAAGTTGCTTTTTATCAGCCCAAGCTGTGCCGTAAATACGTTGCAACATTTTGTTGTCAGAATTACCGCGCCAATAAGCACCAGCAACTTTCATCAATTTAAAATGATGACAATGACGCATACTAGGTACATGAGGACCACGACACATATCAATGTATTCTTGGTGATGATATAAAGCAGGCGTATCAGTTTTCTCGATGTTTTCATCAAGAATCTGTAATTTGTAGGTTTCACCACGCTCAGTAAACGCATCGTAAGCGTCTTGCCATGAACCTGTTTTCTTAACAACTTCATAACCGGTGCGTGCTAGTTCAGTCATACGTTTTTCAAGTTTGACTAAATCGTCTTCAGTAATTGACTCTTCAAGGTCAATATCATAATAAAAGCCGTTATCAATCGTTGGTCCAATCGCCATTTTAACATTTGGGTATAACTGCTTAATAGCATGCCCTAGTAAATGCGCACAAGAATGACGAATAATCTCAAGAGCTTCGTTATCTTTATTAGTGATAAGTTGTAAAGAAGCATCTTGGGTAATTAATTCACAAGCATCAACAAGATTTCCGTCGATACGACCCGCGATGGTTGCTTTAGCAAGACCAGGTCCTATGTCTAAGGCAACATCCATTACCGATACTGCATTGTCGAATGAACGTTTTGAACCGTCAGGGAGAGTGATAACAGGCATTAATTTTCCTTTATTTCAGTGGCGTCACACACAAAGTGACGCTTGAATATATTTTTAATAATATAAACTATTTCTTTTGGGAAATATTTGAGGTCGCAAATATAGGGGAATTCCCCTTTATTTGCAATATAAAGACAGACTTATCTTTTTGCCATCATTGCCAGCGCCATCGCTTCTGCGACTTTAATACCATCAATACCCGCTGATAATATACCACCTGCATAACCAGCACCTTCACCAGCCGGATAAAGACCTTCGACATTAATGCTTTGCAGTGACTCTCTATCACGGGTAATTTGAATGGTTGATGATGTTCTTGTCTCAACAGCCGTTAATGTCGCATCATTCATTGAAAAACCTTTTATCTTACGTTCAAAGGCAGGTAATGCTTCACGAATAGCGGCAATAGCGTAATCAGGTAAGGTTTCACTTAAGTCGCAATATTTAACGCCGGGCTTGTATGAAGGGCTAACTTCGCCATGCTCACCGCTTTTACGTCCAGCAAGAAAATCACCAACCAACTGCACTGGCGCATCATAATTTTCTCCACCGAGTTTAAAGGCTGTTTCTTCTAAACGGCGTTGAAATTCAATACCCGATAATACGTCTGAAGGATCATCTTTATTAGCAAAGTCGCTAGGCTCAATACCAACAACAATTGCGCTATTCGCATTACGCTCATGACGCGAGTATTGGCTCATACCATTAGTGACTAAGCGCCCTTCTTCTGATGCCGCTGCAACTACAGTTCCGCCAGGACACATACAGAAGCTGTAAACACTTCGACCATTATTACAATGGTGTACTAATTTATAATCTGCAGCGCCTAATATTTCATTACCGGCATTGTCACCAAAACGTGCATCATCAATAACTGATTGCTCATGTTCTATGCGAAAGCCAACTGAAAAAGGTTTAGCTTTTACCGAGACTTTATTTTTAACAAGCATCTCAAAGGTGTCACGAGCGCTATGACCTACGGCTAAAGCAACATAATTGGTATCAATACGTTCGCCACTGGCCAGTGTTAAGCCATTAATACGTTTGTGTCCATCAGTACCTTGCTCTTCGTCAAAATGAAATTCGTCAACGCGTTGTTCAAAACGAATTTCACCACCAAGCGCAATAATTTTAGCGCGCATTTGCTCAATCATAGTAACGAGCTTAAAGGTACCAATATGCGGTTTACTCACAAATAAAATTTCTTCAGGCGCGCCTGCATCAACAAATTCATGCAGCACTTTACGGCTATAATGTTTCTTGTCTTTAACTTGGCTGTAGAGTTTACCATCAGAAAAAGTACCTGCACCACCCTCACCAAATTGTACATTAGATTCAGTATTGAGTATTTTTTTGCGCCAAAAGCCAAAGGTATCTTTGGTGCGTTGACGTACTTCTTTACCGCGCTCTAAAATAATCGGCTTAAATCCCATTTGAGCAAGTACTAATCCGATAAATAAGCCACATGGACCAAAGCCAATAACAACAGGTCGTTGTGATAAGACTTCTGGCGCTTGGGCAACAAAATTGTAGCTCATGTCAGGGCTTACTTTTACTTGGCTGTCTTTAGCAAATTTTTCAAGTAATTCTTCATTAAGGCGAGTGTCTACATCAAGCGTATAAATCAACACTATTTTTGCTTTTTTACGTGCGTCATATCCGCGCTTATGAACCGTAAAATCAATTAGCTGATCTTCAGAAATTGATAATGTATCTAGAATAGCCAGTTTTATATCAGCTTCTTCATGATCAAGCGGCAGTTGGATATTTGTTAAACGCAACATAGTGAGCGGTTCCAAAAAGAGAAAAGGGAATTTTTCGGCATTTTACCTGAACATACCTCTCAGTTAAATCAACAATTGAAATTATTGCTAAGCTAGGTATGATCAGCTCGAAAATATTTCATCTCATCAAAAGAGTACGTTATGGCATTTGTAGTTACCGACAATTGTATAAAATGTAAATACACCGACTGTGTAGCAGTATGCCCAGTGGATGCATTTTATGAAGGTCCTAATTTTTTAGTCATCAGTCCTGAAGACTGTATTGATTGTGACTTATGTCCGGTTGAATGCCCTGCAGGCGCCATATATCAAGAAGATGACGTTCCTGAAGATCAAAAAGAATTTATCGAACTCAATGCTGAGTTAGCTAAAGTATGGCCGAGAATAACCGAAGTAAAACCCGCACCTGCCGATGCACAAGAATGGGATGGTGTACCCAATAAAATAGCTCACTTAATTATTGAAAATTAAAATCAGTTCAGCAAAATAAACACATTGCTCAATTATTAACTATACTCACACCAACAGGGTCAATGAATAATTGGTGCATTATGTGGCAATCTATTGAGCAAGCAATCAAAACTGAAACCGGTGAGCAATTCACTATTGAAAAAAAGCGCCTTATTTCAACAAGTGAAAGCAATTTAGCTTACCAACTAAGCAATAAGCATCATCATTACTTTATTAAAATTAAAGATAAAAATCACTTCAACCATTTTGAATCAGAAGCTTACGCCCTAAATCAAATACGTTCTCTTAAACAAATCACTTGCCCCGAAGTTATAGCATTAGGAAGCACCCTTGATAAAAGCTTTATTGTGCTTGATTACATTCCATTTTCACACGCTACCGAAAAACATTGGTATAATTTAGGTGCACAGCTCGCCTTGATGCATAAAGGTTCGTCACATGGACAATTTGGTTGGCAACACGACAATTATATTGGCGACACTTTACAGCCGAACAACTGGCGTAGTAATTGGAAAACCTTCTTCTCAGAACAACGAGTTGCTTGGCAATTACAATTACTGAGCGAAAAATCAATAACACTGGGTAACATTGACCATATTACTGATATTTGCCACGACGCATTAAATCATCACGATGTTAAACCTTGCCTAGTTCATGGTGACTTATGGATGGGTAACTTAGGCTTCACAGATTCTTTGTCAGTCATTTATGATCCTGCTTGCTATTATGGTGACCGAGAAGTCGATATTGCGATGACCGAACTCTTTGGCCAACTACCTTATGATTTTTATCAGGGTTACCAAGATATTTTCCCCCTTGAAAAAGGCTATGAGCAACGAAAGCTCATTTATAATTTTTATCATATCCTAAATCATGCAAATCTATTTGGTGGTATCTATATTGATCAATCGAGAGCTTTGTTATCTCGAATTTTATCATTACATTAATGTTAAAATAAAATTGATTGCACACAGTAAGTTAAATAATTTAGACAACTTTATTTTTGATTTTGTTAGCGATTTTTACAAATATGAACATACTTAATCATCAGTAACCAAAAGAATCTAGGAGGCAAAATGTCCCAGGAATCAAGCTTACAAGCGATAAAAGACAAACGTATTAGCTGCCCTCATTGTGGTCATCACTTACATTTAGCTTTAGATACATCGGCTGGTGATCAAGATTATTACGAAGAGTGCCCTTCTTGTTGTCGAGATATTCACTTAAATATGCATATTGATGAATACCGCCAAAAAATTCAATTAGCGATAGACAGTGATGACGAACAAGTTTTTTAGTAATTATTACTCTTGTTTTCGCTTCACCATTGTTTTTTATAAAGGCTAAATTCACTAGAGAAACATTGCACAACTGCTTTAAACCTATATCATTCTCATCTTGATCATTTTTCTTCTTAAAATGATGGTTTTATAAGCACTCTTCCCTAATGAATATTACTGACTTTAGAAAAAACACCAAAAGCCTAATGAAATTGGCTTATCCTATTTTGATCGCTCAACTTGTGCAAACCCTAATGGGATTTGCAGACACGGTGATGGCTGGTCGAGTGAGCGCTACCGACATGGCTGCAGTAGCGGTTGCTAGCAGTGTTTGGTTGCCCTTAATACTAACTATATATGGTTTAGTCATGGCACTTGCTGCCATAGTATCGCAACTTGCTGGAGCAAAAAAATTCCATTACGTTGCCAAAGCGACCTATCAAACCGCATGGATAGCATTAACCTTAGGTCTGTTGTTGATCGTTTTATATTATGCGATCACTCCCTTAGTCATTGAACAGATCCCGCTAGAAAGTCATTTAAAACAATTACTTTTTGATTACTTAGGCTATATCGTTTGGGGTGGTCCAGGTTTTTGTTTATATCTTGTCTTAAGAAACTACTCTGAAGGTTTGTCGCATACCAAACCAACAATGATCATCAGTATCATAGGTTTGTTAATTAATATTCCGGCTAATTATATTTTTATCTACGGTGAGTTTGGCATGCCTGCATTAGGGGGTGCCGGTTGTGGTATCGCCACAGCTATCGTTTATTGGGTTATGTTTGTCTCGATGTTTATTTATTGTTACGTATCAAAAAAATTAAAACATGCCTCATTATTTGAACGTTTTTACTGGCCGAACTGGCTAGAAATAAAAGAAATACTGACGATCGGTTTTCCTATTGCAATGTCATTACTGTTTGAGGTGAGTTTATTTGCCGTAGTCGCAATTATTCTGGTGCCCTTTGGTGCAGAGGTTGTTGCAAGCCATCAAATAGCCATTAACTTTTCAGGCTTAGTATTTATGGTGCCATTAAGTTTAGCTATGGCCGTGACTATACAAGTGGGTTATGCCGTTGGTAATAATGATTTAGCTAACGCGAAAGAAATATGCAATTATTCACTGATATTGTCACTTGTTATTGCAGTTGGTACTGCACTATTAACGATTGCTTTACGCTACCCCATCGCAGAAATATATACGCTAGATAGAAAAGTGATTGAGTTAGCCGCTAGCCTAATGTTTTTAGCTTCTTTATTTCAGTTTTCCGATGCAATACAAGTTATTTCTGCGGGAGCATTGCGAGGCTATAAAGATACGCAGTCTATTTTATACATTACTTTCTTTTCATATTGGGTCATTGGCTTAAGTTTAGGGCTAATTTTAGGGTTAACCAACTGGATAATTGACCCGATTGGTCCTTATGGTTTTTGGATAGGTATAATTTTTGGCTTAACAACCGCAGCCGTATTATTAGCTTGGCGACTCAGTATCATTCAAAAAAGAGTCGAAATGGCGCATTAATAAGCAAACAGTTAATTATTTAAATTGAAATACATAAAACTACTTGCAACTAACATTTCATATCGATAATATGACGCCCGTTGGTTAAAGCAACTAACAATTGCTCGCTTAGCTCAGTTGGTTAGAGTACTTGCATGACATGCAAGGTGTCACTGGTTCGAGTCCAGTAGCGAGCACCAAATTGAGGTTCAACAAGAACCTATAAAGACCGGAATATCCCAATTTAACAGGGTATTCCGGTTTTTTTATGTCCTAAATAGTTTTATGCCGTTCCGTGACATCAGCACTTTTTAGGAGTACTTTTAGGAGTACCAGACCAATCTATCAAGTTGCAGTACTCCAAAATGGCAAAATTAACAAAACCACTAACCAACACAGAAGTAAAACAAGCTAAACCAAAAGACAAACTATATAAGCTTAGTGATGGCGGTGGTTTATTATTAAGAGTGAAACCCAACGGCTTTAAGACTTGGGTGTTTGATTACTATAAACCTCATTCCAAATCACGCACCACTATCGGTTTTGGTACATATCCTGAAGTTTCATTAGCTGACGCTAGAAAAAAACGTGAAGCTGCTAGAGAGTTAGTAGCTAAAGGTGTCGACCCCAAAGAACATAAAGACGACAAGCATCGTGAGCAATTACTTGCCGCCAACCACACCTTAGAAAGTGTAGCTAC
The DNA here is from genome assembly GCF_014077545.1 of Colwellia sp. BRX10-1. NCBI lineage: Bacteria > Pseudomonadati > Pseudomonadota > Gammaproteobacteria > Alteromonadales > Colwelliaceae > Colwellia > Colwellia sp. BRX10-1. The sequence goes on along the minus strand of NZ_JACGWC010000009.1, from coordinate 23,275 downwards.
CGATTGGTTTGCTATAAAACAAACTACCATTGCAGAAAACACAGCTAAAAGTTTATGGCGTAAGTTTGAAAACCATGTATTCCCTAAATTAGGCCACCGACCCATTGATAAAATATTAGCACCTGAAGCTATAGAGGCTTTAAAACCATTGGCAGCTAAGGGTAATTTTGAAACAACAGGAAAAATAATTGGCCACTTAAACAACGTAATGAATCACGCTGTTAATATCGGCATATTACACCACAACCCCTTATCAGGTATCCGTAGTGCATTTCAAACAGCTAAAGCCACCAATATGCCAACCATTCGCCCGCATGAATTAGGTAAACTAATGAAGGACATCAGTTACGCTAGTATTATGCTAACAACTCGATGTTTAATTGAGTGGCAATTGCATACCATGACCCGCCCTAGTGAAAGTGCAAAAGCTGAATGGTCTGAAATAGACTTAGACAATAAGTTATGGATTATCCCTGGTGAGCGTATGAAAATGCGAATAGAGCATAAAGTGCCTCTTACACCACAAACCATAGAGATATTAGAGCGATTAAAACCACTCAGTGGTCATCGAAAGTATTTATTCCCTTCATATACCGATCATAATAAGCATTGTAATACTGAATCAGCAAACAAAGCCCTAGGCCGCATCGGATATAAAAACAAACTGGTAGCTCATGGGTTACGAGCACTCGCGAGTACCACGTTAAATGAGCTGGGGCATGACCCTGACGTCATTGAATCAGCATTGGCACATTTAGATAAGAACATAGTTAGACGAGCTTACAATCGCGCTGAATATCTTGAACGTAGACGTGTGTTAATGTGCTACTGGTCACAACACATTGAAACTGCTGTAAATGGCAAAATCAGTACTGAAGATAACATCAAACATTTAAAAGCTGTTTAACAATGCAGACATACAAAATACAAGGCAAATATTTCCACAAAAACAATCCTTTTCAGCATTATATCTTAGGAATATCTCGCCACTAACTCGTGTAACTTGGCGATAAAAGTCTCGTTTCGTATGCCGTTTGTTGCTTGTTCCTTCAACGGCAACAACCTAATGGCCGGAGAGTTTTTGAGACGTGTCATCAAGTGTAAGAGTTTACCTAAAGCAACACACTCCGGCAAACGTTCTTCCCACCGAACTTTTTTACTAAGGTCATTTGGATACTCATGCCGGTCATCGATCAAGTTGCCGCAATTTTGTAACCTGAAGAAACGACTCATCTATTGGATAAAATATACTGGTCAGCACAAGTGAAGTCGTAATTATTAATTAGCACTACAACTGGCTTTCTTCGGATTAAGGGGGCAAACACCTTCTCTGCTGACATGTAGTAATGAGCTTCATCAACTAAAGCATACATTCGATAACTCTCTTGTTTTGCGGTGTATGCGTATTGATCGCGTAACGATGCCCTCAACTTGAAATTCATCATCGGCTGATATAGTTACGGGCTTATGCAAGGGCGAAGCTGAGAGAAGTTGTGCTTTATCCTTATCAATCAACTTGCAAGTAAAGCAGCCATTATAGTTTGCAACAATAACATCGCCTTGTTGTAATTTTTCAGCTCTGTCTACAAGCAACAAATCTCCATCGAAAATGCCAACACCTTCCATCGAATTACCCTTTGCTAGCCCGATAAATGTAGCATCAGGATGTATGATCAATAGTTGATCTAATGATAAGCCAAGCTCTTTATACTCGGCAGCAGGTGATTCAAAGCCAGAGATACCAGCTTCAATGTTCAAAGGAATAACTTTCATAACAATAACCACTGTAAATTTATACAGTATAGCAGGGTTATTATAAATATTGCGCATTTCTTGTGTTGGTATTGGGTGCGTTAGTTTCCCGAGGACGTTTCTCAGGTTCGCCAGCACATTTTAAAACGGCCTAAGTAATTTGTTTCATTAAGTAATTATTAATACCTATATCACTTATGCCACAATATAGTCATTAGCATTTAAATAGACGACAACAAAAAAGTACTTATACTGGTGCATTAAATCACTTCACGAAATGTTAGTTAGCGTTCTTAATTTAGAACGTTTGTATTAACCCAAGATTGCCTAGGAGTAACTAGTGTCTGACTCTACTTTATTTTATGTACATGACCCAATGTGTAGTTGGTGCTGGGGACATCGCCCTCAATGGGAACACTTACAAGCAGCTTTACCAGAATCAGTTTCGGTAAAGAATGTGGTAGGCGGTCTTGCGCCAGACAGTGACAAAGTTATGCCTTTAGCCCAACAGAAAGCGATAGGCGGTTACTGGAAAAAAATTGAAGGAATGCTTGGTACTCAATTTAATCACGATTTTTGGCAGAAAAACATACCACGTCGATCAACTTATCCCGCTTGTCGATCTGTCATTGCTGCGCGATGGCAGAATGCAGAAGAGAAAATGATAGCGGCTATACAAGAGGCTTATTATTTAAAGGCCAAAAACCCTTCAGATACTAAAACACATCTTCTGTTAGCGGCTGAGTTGGGGCTTGATTCTGATAAATTTTCAGCAGATTTCAGGTCAGAAAAGTTAGAAAAAATTTTTATGCAAGAGTTGCAGTTTGCTCGTAGCTTACCTATAAACGGTTTTCCGTCAATGGTGTTACAACATCAGGATCAAGTAGATGTTATCCCGCTTGATTATAAAGATTATCATGGTGCTATAGAGGTAATAACCGAAATCATTGCCTAACGTTGTGTTAAGCATACCCTGATAAACGACTCTGTCGTATACAGACATGTACGTATCTATATATTCGACCCCCATGATCTACTGTTGTATGGATCGGAGGGGTAATGGTCTTGTTTTGCCACAAACCCGACCTAAGGTTTTAAAACCATAACGTCAGCTCTGGGTTAGTAAGCTGTCATAAATTGCGAGTGAAATTACTATATCTAGCAGTCACAATGAGCCTTTTGCAGACATTAAAAAGCCAGTTTAATTAGCTGGCTCTTATATCAACAGGAGGGTTTAGATTATTTTTTAGCTCTACGGAAAGCTAAACCCATAATACCTAAAGCAAAAATAAAAAAAGTTGATGGCTCTGGTACTTGATACTCACGTGATACGCTTATCATCGTTACATCATCTAAAGAGAACTGATGTGCTTCTAACAGTGCATTATATACTGCGAACCGACCAGAGCCTGAACCTTCTCCATCCGTCCAAAAATTTGCTTCGTTGCCGTCTTGATAAAAACCTAAGTTATCTATCCCTGTCTCACCAATTTTTCGATACGAGTAATTAATTCCATTAATGTCAAAGGGGTCAATCCCTGCGGGTTCCAATTCGTCATATATTGGTCGGAATAAGTTACTAAGGTCGAAAGATGCGTCTGCCAGAACTTGAAAATTCTCACACCAAACGCCAGGACAGACTCTTTCTCTAACTTCATATATTGTATCATCTAGAGTTCCTGCTATCGCGTCAGGGCCGTCGTTATAGATAGTTCTCTTAACTGATTTATCATCATAAGTAACAGTCCAGCTAAGGATGTCGTTCAAGCTATGCATATCATTCAAACTATGCCTTGATGAATTATTAATATCACTAACTGTTCCTTGCCATGTCTCAGTTATTAATCCTGCATTAGCAATATTAACCGACAAACATGCTGACAATATTAGTCCAAGCAAGGCTGTATTTAATAAGTTAAACTTCATAAAACATTCCTTGTACATTTTGTTATTTTAAATCGACGCGATGCTAAACCAACTATACCTAGTGCAAAAATAAAGAGAGTTGAAGGTTCAGGCACTTCAGTCGATCTTACCATTGCGTAGCCGATCGAACTGTATGGAGCCAAAGGTCCACAAGAACTTACATCACACCCAGCATAGTAAGTCAGTCTAGGGTATGTTGTTGGACTCCCAAATGATGCACCATATCTACCACTTGGTGTCATAGCGTATGCACCGTAACTGGCTGCTCCACTCTTCTCGAATTCAGACACAAAATCAGCTACAAGCTCAGTTTCACTTCTACTAGGGGAATAATTAGCGCTTACTCTATCATTACTATAATTTAAGTCGCCAAACACCTCAAAAAACAACTTATCTAACTCGACTTTCGTTGCCATTCTCCATTCTAGGTTCGCTTCTAATGCTTCATCAATGGTTAACCCACTTGTGGTGTCCCATCTTAGCCAATCTACATCATTAATAGTTGTCCACTCGGAGATTTCAGGGGTTTCATCTATGTATCCAGCGTGTGCGTTCTGGTACATTGTGCTTATCATTAAGCACGCCCCAAAACTCAATGTTACTATCATGTTTTTCATCAAATTGTCCTTTTTAATCCCTTTCCATCTTTATTGATAGGTAATCCGTAAAATCGTAATTTATTTATCTGTACACTTTAACACAAAAAACATACCAAACTTATAATGTTTCACAATTTCAATAGGATGCAAAGAATATGATATTTGCATATAATCGGATTGCAAAATATCCTGACACATAAACCCCATCAACCAGTTGGTTTCGTTAGGTTATTTCAGGTTTCTTAAAGTCATGTGAGTTTTGAACAATAGGTGAAGTAAGAACGCTTAATTTATAAGATTTTACATGTAAATCCCTTAGGTTCTGGACAATAATAGCTCGCAAAACTAGCCTTTATGTTGATAAATAAGTTAGAACTCATTTTATTGATTTTAGTTATCTAAAACTAGAACTCCACAGTCGGCTTTGAGGCTTGAAGCGGTCATTAGGATTAACTAGTGGCTGACTTCCCCAAAACGCACCAAGAAGTCTTTAGTATTTGATGAATTTATGAGTCAAAAACCGAACTACTTTTGTAAAGTGACAAGACTAACTGATGCCACACAGCCGACATTAGCACTTACTGGCTAGAATTGATTTCGGATTAGTTTTTGTATCGATAACGCCCCATTAAGAGGCTTTTAATTGTTGGCTAAAATGTGAAGCGAAGCGGAACCTAGCCAACTGTCAAAGTCCTGCTTGAATGGCTTGTGATATTTTTATCTACTCAATAGAAAATGAGGAGTAAATATTAGTTTCTTCATAATGTTCAAAATACGATATTGATTTTTCAAGAGTCTCAAAGAATTGATTTGGCAATATTTCACGGTCTTCCCATTTATTCGCAGGATATTTATAATGGATAAATTGATTTCTCTTCTCAGTAAGTAAAGCCATAACTTTGAGGTGCTCTGGAGCTAATGGACTTAAATTTAGAAGTTTAAACAACCAAGAAGTTTTCGCTTTATTATTAAGGCTACGAACAATTTCTTTAAAATCATTTTCATTTAACCCTTGCTTAGTAACTCTCTGTTTAACAATTCCATTTAACCAATGTTCCCACCAAGTACCATATAAGACTATTGATAACTCAATTCTTTCCGCTTTGAAATAGCCTCTCGCTTCTTCAAGTAATGTATCTTTATGCTCAAGAACCGAATGAGTAATTCCGCCATCATTATTTACATAATCGCGAGCGTAATCAAGTGCTTTTCGTTTCGCATCATTGGCCCCTAAACCATCCAAGTCCAAAAGACCTTCAGCAATACCTTCTCTAGCTATAGAGTTAATTAGAACTCTGCCGAGTTTCTCCTCGACTTTAATAATTTCACTTTCAGATAAATTTTCGAACATGGTGGCGACCTAAAAATATAACGCTTTGCTAAGCGGCTAAAAATGACTGGCTATAATAGCGAGGAACGAGAACAGCCAGCTGTTTGTGTCCGTTTAAGCAACTTGATAACTGTCTAGGTCCGATTCAAGGTATGGCCGTACGGAAATAAAACTTTTGAACTACCACTTAAGCTTGCATCAATATCTATACTTAAAAAGTTGCGAGGTATTATCATATCTTCCGACAACATACTCAAAAATGCATTATAACGCATCGGTTCATAGAAGACTTCATCAGAAAATACATGAGCACTTGGGTCAACTTGTATTACATCATCTCCCTCATAATAAACTCCAGTCACTTTATATTCACCGACACTATTTTTTTCAGTTGTAACGGCTACTGTTACATCATTAATTGGCTTACCTGGAATGACATAAAATCTATTTTGAAAAGGAAGTAGGCATTCAGATATAAATTCAAATGAAGGAGCTAAATCATCATGTTTTTGCAGTTCAAATACTGCATTAAACCTAGACAACTTAAACGAATTTCGAATATCTCCTTTAGAGCTAAAAAATATTTCAAACAGCATACCTTCAAGAATATTTTCAACTTTATCTTTATCAACACCTTGAGTTTTAGTTCTAAAGTTATTTATAAAATCAGATGAACCATCTGAACTGCCACAAGCTGCCTGATAAATATTTCTCCCTAGCACAAACAGTGTATCCTTATCGCTTTCTTTCAGGTCGTTACTTGTGACGGCCCTGATTGATGGGTTTTGTATATACCAATCATGCACTTTTAGCTTAGATATTATCTCATGTAGGGGCAATTTTTCATCTAATGCAAATAGTTCATCCGATATAGCAGATTTAGAATATTTATCAATTCGATTACCAAGACTTAAATTGAAGAAAAAATCGCCCATAAGGGATGTATGTTCCCAAGAAGTTTGTTTCCCCTTCGTAATTAAGGATAAAGAGTTCCTTACTCGCTTGAACACATTCTCAATAGGAGTGTCCGTTTTATTAAGATGTTTTAATAAAGCCTCTGTATAAGCTCCGTTTTGTCCTGAACCATCGCTTGCAGTTTCGCCAGGAGAAGTAGAATAGGCGATAATAGTACCTTTAGGAGCGAAGATTGGAGCTAAGCCTCTAACGGCAACATCTCTATTCCAAGCTCTTACATAAGGGTTATTTCTACACGCATCTAATATGATAATATTTGTTTTATTACTGCAACCTTCCATTAAATCGATTAGTTTATTTAAAGGAAATGAACTCCATTTTGCACTGAATTCTTCAGAAAAATCGGTATCAATAGCCGTGATAAAGTTTTCACCTTCGATTTGCATTCCATGACCCGCAAAATAGAATAGTCCCACATCATTACTATTAAGGCTTTCCTTAAACGTCTTAGCTGCCCGATCTATTTCCTCACTAGTACAGTCGGTTTTACAAATAACTGAGAAGTCTAGTTTTTCTAAAGCAGAAGTTACGTCTTCTGCGTCATTCTTAGGGTTTACTAAAAGTGCATTGTTATCATTATATGCACCATTACCTATTACTAAAGCGACCATTTTTCTATTCAATTTGGCACCTTCCTTGATTAAATACATGAGACAGTTAACGCCCAAAAAACAGGCAAAAAACAGGCAAAAAACAGTTGGTTAAAATAAGCGACGAATGAGCAAAAAGCAACTGTTTTTTGTCCTTGTTGATTTTCTTGTTATGTTTTAATTTGAAACTCTAAACCATCGTCATCAAGCGGCTTTAGGCTTGCAGAAAACAAATGATTTTTGTTATGCACAAGCTCAAGGTTTACATATGAAATTTTATCGGTGTAAGCATTTAAAAAGTGTGCCGAATTCTTACGGATATGATCGTCTCTGATTATCACTTTAGTGATTGTTTGAGAGTGATCAAGAAAAATTTTATTAGCGTCACTTGATTGGTTACCATCAACTGGGGCTAGTTTTATACGGAATACAGCATGATCATCCATAAGTTCAATTTCAGTTTGTTTTGCACCTATAGAGTCTTCGCCAAACTTGTACCAGACTTCGATTGATGTTTGTCCTTTTCTTAGGCTTCGAATCACCTAACTTCTCCTTAAAACATAACGCCTCGTTAAGAGGCAAATAATTGTTGGCTAAAATAAGCGACGCAGGAGCAAAAGCCAACTGTTATTTGTCCTGCTTTAGACTTGTTAGGTTTTATTTTCTATATGGTTTTCGCAGTTCTCAGTGATTTTTTCTACCAATATCTGAATATTACTTTCGCAATATTCAATCTGCTCAAGAACCCAGGGGTATTTTTTAAAGTGCTCAAACATACCATATTCTCTCTGTGATTTTTCTATAATAGGCTGAACAGGTAAAGAAGGAAAATTGGGAATTATTTGAGTAAGCTCTTGAGGAATACTTTTAGGGCTTGATAAATCGGCAACAACGAATTTAGCTAAAGAGGCCAGTGTAATTATAGTTTCGGTTACATCCCTGTTGCTTGGACCTTCAAAATCAAATAGTACAGGAAGATAACCGCGCTCTTGTAGTTCAAGCTTTATGGTATCAAGAACCGATTTTCTCTCTTCTGTAAATCTACCTAAAATTAGAACAACTTTAGACGTAATTGTATCGATTATATCCCTAATTTTCGAGTTATTAACTAGAAGGGATATGAATTGAGCCATTTCGATAGTTGGTACTGTTATCGATGTGCCTTCTTCCTCTATTAGTATATTACTTTGGTTGCTTCCGTCTAGAATTAAGTCCCAAGCAGAGACACCATAAACTCTTGCTCCGTCGATAACTGTATCCGTGAAGTTCGTTTTTACTAAGCTCATATTGCTTAATTTTGTAGAAATAAATTTTGAGCCTGAAAAGTTTGTTTCTTCTGCACTGCAATACGAAAGATCCGCACTTGTAAAATCACATTCCAGAAATTCAGTAGAACCTATTTTTGAAACAGCTAAGCCAGCTTCTTTGAAGCTACAATTTTGAAAGAAAGAGAAGCAAATATCTGAAAAATGAAGTGAACTACCAGCAAAAAAACAACTGATGAAATAAGAGTTTCTTGCTGTTATGCGATTTAGATTCATGTGCGATAAGTTGTAACCAGTAAATTCTGGCACATCATACATTTCAGTATAGGTATGAACATCTTTTTCGAAATCTATATCAGATAGATCAGGGCTTAGATTCGGGTTTTTATCTCTCCAAGCATTCCATACTTGAGAGCCTTTTTTGAAAATTTCGACATGTTCAGTTATTGCCACAAAAAGCTCCTAAAAACCAACTGTTTTTTATCCGTTTAAGCAACTTAGCTGCCCTCTGCCTTTGGTGTTTTTACTATTGGCATTTTAGGTGGGTTTCTTGCTGGTTGAAGGCCTTTTTCATCGTTAACTCTAATTGGCTGTTGTTTATTTTGCTGTTTATTATTAGACATAATCAATCCTTTCTTACATTTAAGTTAATTTTTTTCACTAGTTTCCGACTTTGTAGGCTTTACCTGTGGCATTGGTGGAGGGTTTCTTGCTGGTTGTAACCCTCTTTCCTCCGTAAGAGGCACTCTTCTTTGGTGATCAGTAGATGAATTTCTTTGATTATTAGACATATAAATTCCTAGGTTAAATAAAAATTAGTTAAGTAAACAGAGGCTGACTCTTCAGCTTGTTCATGTAATTTACCATCGGTTGGGACCGTAGTAGACACATACTTTTTAAGTGACTTCTGTTTTGCGGCTCTAATTTCAAAACGAGCTATGTTAATTTCTGTTGGAGTTAATTGACCATCTGAGATTGAATGCCATTTAAATTCGGCTCTAATCATTAATTCTTCTAGTTCATTTAAGAGCGATGAATATGCTTTAATCCTGCTTTTATAAGGTAAAAAAGGAGTAATGGCTGTAATTACTTGTGAAAAGGCAATTATACTAGCCCACAGCCATGAGTATTCATTCCATATAGCCCAAGCTCCTATGCTAGAACTTGATGTAATTGCTAGAAATATTTTAAAGAACCTATCGATTCCTTCTGATTTTTCAAGCTGCCTTTCAATAAACCCAATGTGAGTTTTTAATTGATAAAGTTCTTTCCAATATTGATTTTGCACCATACTTCCTTATATTAGTGGCAGCTAACGCCTATTACGGAGACTTATCAATAATGTCAGTTCCATAATTTTTATTAATTACCACTTAATATTCCACAATTTCACTAAATTATAAAGATTAAATTAACCAATATCTGTTGTACCTGAAAGAAATGACAGGTTTGTTGGTATTTACTGAGAAGTCTCAGTAATAAGACATGATTTATTCATTAGAAAATATATGGTTAAAAATCACTCATCAATGTCTTCTATGCGCACAAAGTGACCATAACGCCGTTAGCCCCAAAAACACTCTCTTCTTAAAAATTTGATATTTTTTCCGTAGTCGATGTATCTATATAATTGCCCCCGCCCCGAAATCTCCTATGGGATCGGGTGGGGGTCAATTTTCACTTATGTTTTAACTGTTAATAATATTCGCCTTGCGCATCAACTTTCAAAGGAGGCATCCTGCAATTATCCTTCGGTAACAGCCCGTTACGGTTAGCCGCGTTACTAGCCGTTATGTCGCGAATAATGTCATCGACAGTTGTTGTCACCTGAACATCAAGATAAAGGCCACAAACCTTAGCTAGATGCGACCAAGCAGCTACACGTGATGCTGAAGTACTTCGTTCTCCTCTATCCATCGCTTCTTTCAATAAACCGGTTAATATCATCTCGCGATTGATAAAGGTTTCAGTCGATAGTTTATCTAATTGTATTTTTATAGCCTCTTTAATGTAGGGTTTAGACAGGTTTTCACTACCGATTGATTTTGCAGAGTGTTCAGAATAACCGGAACGTATTGCTGCTTTGCTAGCATCGAAATCTACCAAAAATTCATTTACAAAACGGTCTTGCTTAGTGGTTAGTTCATGCATGGTTTACCTCACTTAATTTTTCATTTTGTTGGATAGTTGATACTTCTGTCAGTTTTGGCAGTTGATAATCTGGGTGTTTGACATAATAAGTTGTCGAGCGACCGATGCTTTTAGGATCAGTTTCGAGTGGCATGCAGTACCCAGATTCCTCAAGAATAGCTAATGAAGGTTCAACAAGATCTTTAGTTGTTAAGCCTTTCCACTTTTTGCGGTAAACATCACGTACAAGAAAAGTATCATTTAGCTTATCAAAGTTTTTAAGAATAACTTTTGCGCCAATTAAAACGTACTGTTCAGGTAATGAATATATTCGCTCTGCATGTGTACGTAGGTACTCAACATACTCAATCGCCGCTAATGTGTCTTCTTTATTTATTAAAGGAGATTCATCAACTGAATCAACTTCAAGAACATGAAATATTGCCGCTATACTTGGTACTAAGCCTCTATATTTAGCATAATGCGCTTCTAGACTAACTTGTTGGTTATCAGCTCTGATCAAGGTTTCATTATGCAAATACCACTCTTTATAAAGATGGTAGGCTTCTTTATCAAACTGTAAGACATGTTGCTCTTCATGATCATTACTCCACTTAGCTAATGATATTATTTTATCGCGAAACAGCACAAAAGCTTGCTTATTTGGTGCTTTATCAATAAATGCTGGTTTATCAATTAAATCGGGGTAAACAGCAACTTGAAAACGCTGTAGTAACCCATCACCACCTTGACTGCCTGATACTGTTTCGAGTATCAAATTGCTAAATACATCTGGCTGAATTCCACCTAAGATAGATAACCTATTTGTAGGTATGAAAGTAGTACCACGACCAATACGATCAACAGTATACGATTTATTGCCATTCCAGCTCTCAAGATAAAAAGAACGATCATTCGTTTTGTCTGGCTTATTTAAACCTTTTAACCAACCACTCAATTCATCACGGAATACCAGTAACCCCTTAGTATTACTACATTGCAGGTCTGCTATTTTTTCAAAAGTACCGTCATTAATAATATATCTAGTTTGTGAAGGAGGTTCATCATCATCGATTTGATCGGCCATAAGAATTGCTTTAGCTTTACTGTGGTTTTTGTCTTTAGTGATAGCACTTTTAGCTTCTTTCTTGTTAATAACAGCATGTATTTCCATTAACTCACAATCAACTTGAAACTCTTTCAATTCTTCCTTGTGTAATTCACGCGAGATAATTTCAAGCTTATCAAGTGCTGCCATAGCTATCGACAAAGTTGGCGTTTTCAATAATGATGGTTTACCAATAATTACTCCCCATAAATTAGGTACTTCTACCCACCCTGTATCAGAATGCTTTGGCTGAACAACAACGTTACGCGCAATAATACTAGAGGCGACTATAAGTAATCCGGCAGCTAAAAAATCTGGCGGACATTGCATTCGTTCTGCAGAGTCAACAACTAAGCTTTGCATTACCTTAGGTAGTAAATCAATATTAAGTTGTTTTACCGGTTTTAATTCATTTACAAGAGGTTTTGGTGCTGGCCAGTAAGTATTAGCGGCATTTACTTGTTTGCAATTGATAACATAATTAACAATACGATAAATATCATTGTAACGCTCAAAGTATCTATTATCTTTAGTAGCGCTTGATATATTCATAAGTGATTGTAAATATGTAACGATTGAATCAGCGCACATATTATCGTTTGCCAAATACCCTGCTAAAGATAAAAGTGAATCATGTAGATTAATGCCAATGGCGATATTTTTCGTGTGTCCAACTATCCCCTCTTTGCGGCCTACACTTATTACTTCGTTATTTTTTTTATCTATAACGCCAAGTTCTTCACTGCCAAAACTGCCAAAACTAAATTCTGTTATAATTTCATCCGTAGTATAAACATCGTCTTGATGCGAAATAACGGTAACTTGATGAGGTTCGCTTTTAAGGTTGTAAGAACCCGCTAACCGCATTATGCGTGGTAAGTCAGAGACACTAGGGTCTCCATTGTATTTTGCTGCCAATGCTTTTTGGAGCTTAGTAAATTGATCTAAAGGGCAATCATCCACCCGCCAGTAACAATGAAACTTTCCTTTACTACTATTCACAACTAAATTCGGAGCTAAAGGCATAGTTTCAATGATGGCAAGGTTATCTTGTGATGTATCATCAAAATCTAAATACAACGCCCGTACCCCCGTTACATTTACAGTTTTAGTGCCTGTACCGTCAGTCAAATTAACCGTAAGAAATACTTCAAACCCATTCTCAATATTCAATAAAAGCTTATCAACCCAACTTGGATTGTGTGTGTCGAATTGATTAACACATTTATTTTTAATGGCTTTAAAACAAAATAACGCGTTATCACTATCATCTATAGCAACCATATGAAGCTTAACTAGGTACAGAACCCTATCCTTGTCTTGTTTATTCATTGCCGATGGTGAAGTGTCTTTTTCAATAAGCGGAGAAGTCGTTGAATTCATTATTGCTCACCTACATTGCTAAAATTCAGGCGCCCTAGATGCCTTGGGCTTTTCAAAAGCCTGTCATTGACTTTGGTAAATAGTAAATCAGCAATGCTTCGATCTTTCCAATAATTAACACTCCGAATTTTGATAGCTACGTTAGCCATTCCGATTAATACACGAATACCCGGCCTTCTAGCACTACCTTCACTCTGTACAAGAAGAATTGAAACGCCTGTATTTTCAAGTATATAATTTAAATTACTTACTGTTTTAGATACATTAACTGCGTCGACGGGATCTAGAGATTTATAAGTAGATAATTCAAAAACGATAAGTGACAGACCTTTTTCGATAAGCCCGCCGCGCTCGTTTAGTTTGCCTACTACATCTATAATTTTCTGTTGATTTAGTAAATCAATAGTAGTACTCATCACAAGTAATTCTTTCGAATGAGGTTTACCATGAATTTCATAACTATTCGTTAATGCTCTATTTTTGCCAAGTTTACCGGCATAAAGAACTGATCCTCTCGTACAAACTTTTTTATCAAACATTGGCTCCCCTGTTACTAAGCGACGAGAAATCATATTTGCAACTTCGCCGTTATATGTATGATTAACGCCGACAATAATTGATAAGCGATTTTTAGCAATAACATCAGTAAATAGCCATTTACCAGAACTTACAGCAGGAGCAGAAATAGTAGCTATATTACTCATAACTGCTCTCCCAACGTTAAACAATGGCGTTGAGCCACAAGCGTCTTTACCAGTGAGCGTATTTCATCTTTACTTTTTCCTTGGGCTTGAGCGAGCATAACAGCCAAAACCTCATGCTTTAAATATGCTACAGCCCGATCACCAATTGAAAAACTGGGAACCATTAATCCCTTAATAATATCTTCGTGATGTTTAGATTTTGATGCGTTGGTTCTTATTAAAACTTCGGGCTTTTTAATGAATTCAAAATTAATATTAGCCTGTGTTACATTTAACAAAGAGGGTGCATTTTCATTGATTTGACAGCCATAATCGGCTACATTTACTTTGGGTTTGCTCATTGTGGTGAGACTCCTGTTATTAGTGAGCTTAATTGCTCTTTGTGACCTCAGCATTCGAGTGCTGTGGTCGCATTTCTTATAATATTCCTTCTGTTAAAGCTTCCTTCTCAAGAAATTCGATAAAGGCCATAGCTGTCCCGAATTCCATTTATAAGCTACTTGCCTTGAAGTGGATTAGCAATATTGAAAAAAAAATTAATTTCCTATTAAATTGTATTTGTATCTTTTAAAGGTACAACTATTGGTTCGTGATGAAGCGAATAATCGAGCGAATAATCGAGCGAATAACAAACATAAAAAATAAGAGTGAAATAGATTCTAACGTTTTCTGGCGAGGGCTAGAGCTTAGTTGTTCGTTTGTAGTTTTATTTATATTGCATGAAAAATCAAAGTGTTTCAAAATTTATACTGCACCTTTAAACGGTATGTTTTCATTTTGAAAATAATTTTTAATTTTAGCAGTAGTATTCATTGAAAAACGACTTGATCAATAAAGTTTCAACCGACTAAGTACTTTTATTTTATGAATGTGACTTTTTTAAAATCGTTGAATGCACTTTAATAAATAATGTCCTCCAAGTAAAAAGTTCAAGCCTTTGATCTAAATATTCGGTATAGATAAAAATACTTCTGACTAGGTTTTGGCCTCAATGTGATAATGCTTATTCAATTGCATCACGATTAAACCCATTATAATTAAGCCTTATACTTGCTATTAGCGGCAATACACAACATCACAGAAGCGTTTAATACAGGGAGCATAAGTGAAGAAATGTTTGAAATCTTTTAAGTTAGGCGAATACTTTTGTAAACATTACAGAACACCTAAAATTCATCAAAGAAAATGATGACTTGAAGATTTAGAAGTACCAGAAGTAGTACCGCCACATCAACCAATAAATTAAATCATTAAAAATCAAGAGCTAAGCAACATGGTTCGAGTCCAGTAGCGGCACCAAATTAAAGAACGGGATTACAGCGATGTAATCCCGTTTTTGCTTTAATAAACAAATATTTACAGTTAATCTAAATAACTATCTCTTATTGATTTGTAGATGGTATCTAAAGAAATTCCCTTCAACAAGTGACCAATTTACTACGGACAGATCCTAAACTAAGTGAGTCTGATGATATGAGGTCTTTAGGGGATAAATTACATGATGATTCCGTGCGACCCAAGAAGTAACGCCTCGGTACAAATGAAGGCGTTGCAAGCTCATATATACTCGCTGATTCAAAAAATTACATATTGCGAATTTATCGATAGATTGTAGCAATCCATGTAACAAAATAAATTGTAAATAATAGTCCTGTTATATAACAATGTAATTAGGCTTTAATTGACATTTTTTACACCTCTTAACCGTTAATCTACACATCTATTAAACCCATCAACAGTTATCAGAGACTATAAAGACCTTAAGTATGTTCTACTTTAGGATGGTGTTTCCTATTAAGAGGGGTTGTTCTAATCGATTATGTCAGGAAGCTACAAAGCGGTCTTAATTTTTGTTTAATTTATCATAGCCAAAGGTTTGCTTGGCCATTGCCGACATTCATCATAAAACGAATACTAGCTCAGTACCAACAGGGCATTTTATCCTGAAGTGGCTATTTATTATTAAGTTATATTATTCCCGCTAACGATAGTTGCTCTTTTACAGCATCAATCCTAGTGTTGATGACCTCTTTGAAAGACTTGCCATCAATATTTAAAGCAAAATAATAAGTTTCTTTCTTGGTTTCAATAAACCCTACATACCAGCCTAGGGCCTTATCTTTAGCGACTCCACCAGCTCCCGTTTTGGCATATAGTTTATAATCTTCGGTAGATTCAGCTAACATGATGTCTTTCAACTGCATCAATGAACTTTTCGATACTGCTAACTTATGATTATATAAGCGTTGAAGGAAGTCGACTTGCTCTTTAGCACTTATTTTTATACTTTTATTCAACCAAAAATTATCAATACCTGATGATATATCTTGATTACCATATTGAAAATCAGCTAAGTATTGACTCATTCTCTTTTTATTAATTTTACTTGCTGTATTTTGATAGATAGGAACTGCCGAATACTTATAAGCCTCCCTTAAAGAAATAGGTGCTTCATACCAAGTTTTAGGCCACCACTTTTGAATTGGATAATCCGCTATATCAAAAGTAAGCTCTACTTCAGTATTTTTAATGACGCCTGTATCTAAAGCTATAAGGGAATGTGGAATTTTGAATGTTGACCAAGGTGTCATTCGCTTAACAGCTCTTTCGGGATTTATAATACTGTATTCACCAGACTGTTCACTTTTTAGAACAAAGGTGCATGAGCTATGACATAAAGAATTAGCATGAGTTGCTATCGAAAAACTAAACCCTAGTAAAGAAATTAATAACTTTTTAAATTTTATCATTTTTGTCCAATATAATTATTATGGTTTCAATACGAACTGTATATTACCAAGCTTAAATCAAGCCAATTCAAATAGTTACGTCAACTACGGGTATTTCAAAACACATAGATTTGACCGAACCAATAATTCTCTCATTACTGACAAAATGGCACAACAGTGGACATAGACGGTTAGCTATTACAGCAATCTTGTCCTTCTTGGATTGGTGGGCATTTAGCAGTTCCATAAGAACAGAAAACGCAACAATCACCTTTTAAAGGCTTTAATAATGCTTTGCATGATTCACATTCATAGAACCACTGACAGGCATTGGTTGGCATTTTTTCTGTTTTATTATGTCCGCACTCAGGACAAGTTATTGTTGAGTTTAATTTTATACTTTGCATATTATCTCCTTTATAGGTTTTACAATATCTAATACTGACATTACGACCATTAAACTTATGCCAAAGTAGAATAAATAGGTACTCCAACCATATTGCCAAAGAGGATATAGTGTTAGTAAAACAGCTGTAGGACCAAGAATACTTAAAGCACCTCTTAAATGGCTTTTATTGCGATACCAATTATATATATTTACGAGTAACGCAAGGGTAGCGAAAATAGGTAGTAAAGTATTTACTGCAACGCCTTCAAAAGACGAAAGAAATCCCAAACCAAATACGGATACCAACGAGCCTAATGCAGGAAAACAGGCAGTACAACTAAGGGCTGCTATCCAAACCCCACCAGAGCCAACTTTATCGAGTAATTTGTTTATCATATAGAATCATTCCTAAGTAATTTATCATCACGATAAACCCCGTATACAGATACGGAGTCAACAATTACTTTAATGAGTCAATAATAGGGCAAGAATATTGGTCTTGATTGGTTTTACATGAATTTGTCATTTTACTAATAACGCTCTCTAGACGCTGTAAATCAAATATTTTATTTCGAATTATATCCAATTTTTGCAAACCTAGGCTTTCTACTTGGGCGCAGTTATTTTCCATAGACATTAGTGAGGATATTTCTTTTAATGTAAAGCCAAGAGCTTTTGCTTTAGCGATAAACCTAAACTTGTCTGCAATAGCACTACTATATAAACGATAACCATTTTCTGGCTTAATAGGTTGAGAAATAAGTCCTTTTTTTTCATAAAACCTTATGGTCTCAATATTTATATCTAACTCTTTGGCGAGCTTGCCAATTGTCTTCATACCTATAGTCACTTATAAAGTTAAATGATTTCACAATCTGAGAAATGAAGTATATTAAATCATTGCTTATCGTTCAATTAAGTCATTATTGCTAATAACGCTGAGTGTCTTTTTTGAGCCTTGAACTAGACGTTAGCTATAACTACTTGCTAATTTCCGCTTTAGCGCACCAAGGGGACATTAGAACCTACAAATATTAGGCTAAAACTAAATTGGTTTGGACTTTTGTTTAACCGTCACTTATGCCGATTTGAAGGCCTAAGGTGTTAGAAACATACCTAAAGTTTTGGAACAGTAAGCGCTCGTAAATTGAGAACATAATCACTATTGCTAGCAGTCACAATGAGCCGAAAGCCGACATTTTTTAGGTTTATTTCAATTCAATAATTAGCCCACAGTGTCATCAAAACAGACATTCTGAACTTCCCTAACCTTGCTAGAAAACAAATGAGTTACATCGTAACCTCAACTAGAGGTGTTTATAAGCAAAGCCAAGGAAGTCCACTAGGGTATTTGAACAAAACAATAACGTTTCTTTTCCCTCAATTTACATCTGCTATAATTATATTTCGCTCTAAAGGTTGGGTGTTTTATGAAATTTTGTGCTTTTGTTATATTATTATCGTTTTTCTCACTATCAACGTTTTCAAAATCAATAACGTTGAGTCGAGGGGAAGATGCTGTATTACAAAATTTTTCTGAATTAATACTTCAAAAAGCATATCAAAAAATAGGTATTGAATTAAAGGTAATACATGTACCCATTGCTAGATCTTTGGTCTTGGCAAACAATGGCATAATAGATGGTGATGTCTCAAGAATTTCAAAAATTGAAAATCAATATGGCAACTTAATAAAAATTCCAGTACCAATTAATCATATTGATATCAGAATGTTTACTTATAATAAAAAGCTATTGGAGAATAAAAATAACATAAATGGTTTTTATCGGATGGGATGTGTTCGAGGACTTATTCTTGTGGAAAAAATATCAACAACAATGAAAGTGGACTGCTATAAAGTTAATGGCCACAAAGAAGGTATTAATATGTTAAATAAAAATAGAATTGACGTGTTACTTTTACCTCTAACGATAGGTGCCTATTTTAAGAGCGTCGATTCTAAATTTTCTACCAGCCATTACAGTGAATCACTAGGCCGTGAACCGTTGTTTCATTATCTCCATAAAAAACATCACAAATTGGTTCCTAAACTGACTTTAATATTGCAACAAATGAATATTGATATTTATGAAAAAACTTATAGAGACTCCTTGAAAGAAACTCTTTCCCCCGATGGTAATTCAAGTGTTCTAATAAATTAACTATATCTTTAGTGTGTATTGATAAATAGTAAGCCGATAAAATAGTGATACCCTATATAGTTACAATTAATATTTTTATTAAAATAAAATCTACAATTTCTTTATGTTCAGCTTATTGAGATGTCTGAGTAATATTCGCCAAACCAATCTAAATTTATATGACGATTTCACCTAAATCACCTTAAAAGTAATATTCTACTTCATCCAAACTATAAAAGGTTCATGACTGTTTTTTCTTACTAATTTTGACGCGAAAAATTATAAATTATTTCAGGTGTCCGCCTACAATGATTAGCAGATCACCACGCATAAAAGCTCGAAGTTGATCAATGGCAATAGTCAATGATGGTTTGCCATTGTTCTTGGCTAAGCGTAATTCTCATGTTTATCTCCTAAATTAAGTGGGGAGATAACATACCCGATATCAAACGCTAACAGCAGGTGCCGTTAGCTATAAGGTTACATATAATGTATTGCCTTATCAGTATAGACTTTGCTTTGCTTAATAATGATATTTGGTTTATAACTACGGTAAGAATATTAATAAATCGCCCCAATTGATGACTAATAAATCCATAAAAAACAAATCGATTCGTCTTAGAATAATCTTTTTAATTATTTTGGTTTTTACTCTTGTATTAGTGTTTTTTTCATATTTTTTAAAAGATTTTATTACTGGAGTTGAACAAGATTTAGGTAAAAAAATGGTGCTTCAACATGCCATTATCAACAAAGAAAAAGCCCTCAGTCATTTTACACAAAACTTAAATCTAGTTAAACGTTCCTTGCTCAATAATACATATCAAGACTGGATGAAAAATAACGATAATGAAAAATTTAAAACAAAAGCGATTCAGTCTGTTGAAAAAGACTGTCAAGTTATAGATTGCTATGGCTGGTTTATCCTTTCAATTGCCCCCCTTACTAGTATTGATTGGAATAAAGAGAGCAATACCATAAAAACGGTTCCGCTGAAATTAGAAGAAAATTCTTGGCTACCAAAAAAGCTAAAAGAAAATAATGAGTTTTATGTCGATGCTGATATTAATACTATTGATGGAAACACCTATGTTTTTTTTGATTATATAGTAAGAGAAAATGATCAAGTCATTGGAACGGTTGGAAGCTACGCATTAGTCTCAACTATTACTAATCAATTACTCAGTACCTCTAACCAAGATATTTTAGATGTACTTATTGATAATCATGGTGTATTTCGTACTAGTTTGAATGAAAATACCAGTCGTTATCATCCCTCTCTTTCAAAGTTTTTGTCCAACAAAGAATGGCATCAAGTCATCGGGGATGATCTAGATAAAAGCAGCTTAATAAAACTAAAAAATAATACTAATAGTCATTTGGTAAAAACGATTGATATCAGAATTAATGAAGTTAATTATATAGCCGCTATTGTGTATATCGAGGAAATAGAATGGTATGCAATGAGTTTATTTTCAAAAGAAGCAATGGAAGGAAGTATTGTTATTCTGCCTCTCTTTTTAGTTGGCACCCTACTTCTTTTTAGCGTTATTGCACTTACACTTTATTTTTTGAACAAGCTGGTTTTTAAACGACTTATCGTGATGAACAAATCAGTTAATAACATTGCATTAGGTAATTATAAAGACTTAATTAAAGATTGTCGTTCGGATGAATTAGGTACTTTAGCTCAAGGGATAAACACCATGAGCCAAGAAATTTCAAAGAATCTATCAAAGATAAAGTCTCAGAATAATGCGCTAAATGATGCTATTGATAAAGCAAATGCAGCAAATAATGCAAAGTCTATTTTTCTATCTAACATGAGCCATGAAATAAGAACCCCTATGAATGCAGTGTTAGGTTTTGCTGAAATAGGAAGAAACACCAAAGTTTTATTTGAAAAAGATGATTCACTTGAACAAATACAACGTTCAGGTGAACACTTACTGCAAATAATTAATGACGTATTAGACTTTTCTAAAATAGGATCCAAGCAACTTGAGTTGGAAAAAATCTCATTTAGCTTTAGTGCTATTCTTAAAAAAATAACACAAATTTGTAAGTCGGATATTGATAAAAAAAATATATCATTAAATTTCCTATTAGATGATTCGATTCCTAGCCACTTAATTGGTGATCCACTAAAAATAGAACAAATCATCATTAATTTGGTTAGTAATGCTATAAAATTTACGGAACATGGCAGTATTGATATTAACACTCGTCTAAAAAGACAAAACGAAAATAACGTTATCATAGAGTTAAGTGTTAAAGATACAGGAATAGGTATAACGCCAGAACAACAAAAAAACTTATTTATAGCTTTTTCTCAAGCCGATAATTCAATCACTAGAAAGTTTGGTGGCACAGGATTAGGATTAGCGATAAGTAAGCAATTAGTCGAAATGATGGGGGGGGAAATCACACTAAAAAGTGAACGAGATAAAGGCACTGAATTCACATTCACCATACCTTTGACATACTCTACTGAAAAGTTAGAGAAAAAAATAGAAGAATCAGCTGATTTTGATTTAGTAAAATTAAAAGCAGCTTTGTATGGAAAAAAAATCTTGCTAGTTGAAGACAATAGAATCAACCAAATTGTAGCTAAAAAAACACTAGAGCCATTAAGTATTTCAATTGATATAGCAGAGAATGGATTACAAGCAGTAGAAAAAATGAAAAACAATACTTATTCTTTAGTGTTAATGGATATACAAATGCCTGAGTTAGACGGACTACAAGCCACAGAACAAATTAGAATGTTTGATAATGATACTGTAATTATTGGTATGTCAGCTCATGCTAGTATCCAAGATACTGAAAAAGCGATTAAATCAGGAATGAATGATTATATGACTAAACCCATTAAGCAAAAAACAGTTTTTTTGATGATATCAGAATATATCTTTTAGTTCTTCAGGTAACTAACACCAAATAAGTCTATGCCTTTAGAAGCAAAATTTAGGAGATAAGGTAATATGTTTCTTAAACGTTCATGATGATAGTAACTAGTCTATTTTTAGATGTGATTTAAGTAGTGTTATCGGTACTCCTCATAAAAAACATTAATTAAGCCACCCATAATAACTTGTTTGTTTTTTAAACAATAAACTACACTTAATTTCCCCCCTATTAAGTGTGGTGATTGTTATGCCTAAGCCTCGTTCACAACAAATTAGTTTATCTGATACGCCGTATTATCATATTTGCAGTCAAACCGTTCGCAAAGCCTTTTTATGTGGTATTGATAAAGAAACCGGTATCAGTTATGAGCACAGACGTCATTGGATTGAACAACGCATTTTTACATTATCTCAGGTGTTTGCTATTGATATTTGTGCTCACGCTGTCATGAATAATCACTTACATTTAGTCCTTCATGTTGATAGTGAAAAAGCTAACAACTGGACGACGCTAGAAGTACTGTCCCGTTGGCATAAGTTGTTTAAAGGCACCCTGTTGACCCGTCAATTTCAACAAGAGCAATCATTAACTACATTAACTCCATTCGAAATGGAAATGGTTGAAGAAACAGCACAAGTCTATAAACAGCGCTTAATCGATATCAGTTGGTTTATGCGGGCATTAAACGAGCCTATTGCTCGACAAGCCAATAAAGAAGATAAATGCACCGGGCACTTTTGGGAAGGACGCTTTAAATCACAAGCCCTGCTCGATGAAGGGGCATTACTTGCTTGTATGGCTTATGTAGATTTAAATCCAGTGCGTGCGGGTATTGCTCCAACACCTGAGCAATCGAGTTTTACCAGTATTCAACTGCGTATCAAAGCAGCCATTATCGGAGAGCAACCGACAACGTTATTACCTTTTACGGGCCATGAACAGCAAGAGAAAACCTCAGGTATCCGCTTTAATTTGAAGGACTATTTAACCCTTGTAGATGAAACAGGTCGCATAATAAGAGCAGACAAACGAGGCGCTATCGAGACTAAAACCGCAAATATACTGTCAAGACTTCACATCAGCGATGAAAGTTGGCTCAAACTCACCACAAACTTTGAAGGTATATTCACGGGCGCGGTGGGCACCGCAGAGCATTTGTGTGAATTTACTGAGCACGTGGGGTTAAAGCGCGCACACGGTAAAGCAAATGCCCAAGCTTGTATTAGACGTCAACTAACTTGTCCGGTTGGCGTCAATTAACTTGGCCGGTATTTGAATTTAGTTGCATAGCTTGTTTTTTTCGGTAACTTTCTCCTTTTATTTGATAGATATCACTGTGGTGAAC
>NZ_JACGWC010000022.1:0-66677 GCF_014077545.1 Colwellia sp. BRX10-1 | reverse complement strand
CGAACGTCTTGTTAGAAACATTGGATGTTTGCCATTCAATATTCGTAACCAACAGAAGCATGTTCCACCTAATCTAATAGTAAGTTACTTTAGTAAATTAGGTGGCTTGGTCGAACTATAAGCCACTCAAGCAGGACAAATAACAGTTGGCTTTGTTCGCTTCGCTCTCTATTATAACCAACTATTATTTGCCTCTTAGTGGGGCGTTAGCTGTACAGGATTTAACATGGACGTTGAGCTTAAAATTCAACCCGATAAAAAAATTGTATTATCATCCTTTGTAAACATAATGGATGGCTCGGGTAGTTGCTCACTCTCAATTCAAAGTGGTCGTTTCTCATACTCTACAGGTGAGTTTTACTTTGATTGCCTTTATAAGTTTACGAATGAAGTTAAACAAATGTATCAATCCTTATCAGGTTCTGCGGAATTGAATTACCATTATGAGAGAGAGTATTTAAAATTCGAGGCTAAGTCTATGGGACATATTGAATTCTCCGGTGAGTTTATAGAGTACGGTGAAATTCAGCAAGAGTTAAGCTGTGGCTTTATATTTGATCAAAGTTATTTACCAAATTTTATTGAACAATTAGAGCGTGTTATTCAAACTAAGTACAGCTAACAAGAAATTAAACAAGGACAAAAAACAGTTGGCTTTTGCTCCTTCATCGCTTATTTTAGCCAACTATTTTTTGCCTGTTAATTAGGCGTTATATTTCTAGGAGAACATGTGCTCAATCGTGCAGCCTTAATATTAAGATATAAAAAACCCGCAGTTGATTGGATTAATAAAGCTGATCCATATAACTCCCCAGAGTTGACGCTAGATTCAGCAAACGACGACTTAAATGTTTATCTTATCTCAAACGAAGACTCTGATGATCCGGAGTCATTACTACGATGGATTAAGTTAAACTTAGATTTATTGTTCATCGACGAATTAAGTGGCTGGTATACTGATGAATCTCTATGGCCCAAAACTAGAAATATGGAACTTTTCAATAGTTGGTTTTCAGTGGAATGTCATACAGTTCTCAATGACACAGTAGGTACACCGTTCGTTGACGACGAAATATAACAAGTCATTAAAGCAGGAAAATTTACAGTTAGCTGTTTTCACTGCGTTCAACACTTTAGTCAACTATAAATTTCCTCTTAGTAAGGCGTTAGCACTCAATATGCGTAATTCGATAATTTTAATCATACTATTAACATGGACGATAAATGTGGTAGCAAATACATTTACTTATGACATTCAAAAAGCTGGATATGATTTTAAACAATATGATTTAAAGGGCGAAGCTACATATCCCCTTTTTGTGAAAGAGTTCAGAGCTTACCCTTGGAAAGATCAGGTTGGTCTTTCTAATGAAGGGACAGAGCCGACAATATCCGTTAAAAACAAAACCGTAGGCACTGACCTATTTGTGTCAGTAGTTGGCAACGCTGGTGAGTTTGCTTACTTAATTGGAATAGTGAAACCAAAGAAAATAAAGTCATTTTTTGGGTTAGGTAAAATGAAAGAAGTTAGGTGGGTAACTATTTATGTAACAGAGAAATCCAGTGATGTAGAAGATACGTTTAATTTATTCTTTAACATGCAGCTTAATAAGCTAGATGCTAATTTGAAAGAATTGCCTATATTTTTAGAGCAAGAGGCTGCAAACTAAAGAGTGCTAACAAGTTGCTCAAACGGACGCATAACAGTTGGTTGCGCTTCGTTACTCACACATTTTAGCCAACTATTCTGCGCCGCTTAGCAAGGCGTTAGGCATACAAGGAGAGTTCAGTGAAAAAATTAACCTTAGTATTCATATCCCTTATTTTATCTTTTTCAATTTCTGCAAATGACAAGTTCACGGCAGATCAGTTAATCGAAAAAGCAAAGGCATTTGTATCAGCCAAAAATGCGCGCCAACAACCAAATACAACCACTAAAGAAATAGACCATTATATATCGCTATTATCTGATAATTTCATCGATGAACATGTTAAATTCAAGTTTACGTATACTGATAAAACGAAACTCCGTTCAGATATGGTTGGTAAACTAAAAGATGAAGTTATAAACAGCAATATTGAGATAAACGAAATTATGGTAGGGGCTAATGTTGTTTTTATAAAAATGACTGAAATGGGTAAAGTTAAGCCTGCACATTTAGATAAAACCATTGAATATAGTAAAACTAATATTGTCTCATTAGAGTTTAACGAATCAGGTTTAGTAAAGCATATCCGCCGACATCACGGTTAATGTATGCCTACAAGCATTTCAAGCGGGACTGCTAACAGTTTGCTCGGTTTCGCTTCGCTACACATTTTAACCAACAATTAAAAGCCTCTTAATGGGGCGTTATATGCCTATGGAGGCTCTGTAAAATCATATGGAAATTCGCAATATTTCCTGGGAGCAAACAATCCCGCTTCGACAAAGTGTTCTTTGGCCAAACAAGCCTCCTGAATATTGCCATGTTGATGGTGATCATGACGCAATGCATTTGGGTGCCTTTGCTAATGACGAGCTTGTTTGTGTTGCTTCCGTATACATAAAATTAGATAAAGCTCGCCTACGTAAGTTTGCTACTAAAACTGATTATCAAGGGCAAGGCATTGGCTCTCAAATGCTAAAGTTTATTCTTCACTCCCTTAATAATACGGTTGTAAATTTTTTTTGGTGTGATGCTAGAGAATCAGCTTTAAGTTTCTATCAGCGTTTCGGTATGCAGCCATACGGAGAACGTTTTTATAAGGCTGATGTTTCTTACTTTAAAATGGAAGTTGCTTTATAGTAAGTTTAAAGCGGCATATAACAAGTTGCTAAAAGGACAAATAACAGTTGGCTATTTGCTCCTACGTCGCTTATTTTAGCCAACTATTATTTGCCTCTTAATAGGGCGTTAGGTTTTGCTTGAGCAACGGAGTTAAAATGAGAGTATTTATACCTATCCTAGCCTGTCTAGGTATAGTGGGATGTGCAAGTACTGAAAATGGAGTTAGATTTTCAGGTCAATCTAGTGAATATCAAGAACCCAAAAATGGTTCTGTTGCATACTTACATCTTGAGACTGAAAAAAAGACAGATGGTTTTGGATTTGAACCATATCCACATACGGCCATTATTTACGAGCTGTGCTCCCCTAAAACAGGACAAGTTAAATTCGGTTATCTCGGAGACCTTAAAGTTTCCAAAAACTCGGACTTAGGAAACCCGGCTACTGTAAAAGTAAACTCAGGCAAACCTATATTTCTAGCATTTGGTTTAATTAATCCACTCAACGGTTACGAATGTACATCAAAGCAAATATTTACACCTGAGGATGGTAAGTCATACTCATTTATTAACTCTGTAAATTGGTCAGAGTGCCCAACAAAAACTGCTGTTATCTCAATTGAGAACGATATTTCGCCTATCAAAAACATTAAGATTCTTGATAAAGCTAAAATAGCAGAGTTGAGGGAAAATGGTATAAGCGTGAGTAGGGAAGCATGCAAAACCTAATAAGCAATTCAAGAGGGACAATGATACAGTTGGCTTTTTGTTCACTCCGTTCACTTATTTTAGCCAACTATATTATTGCCCCTTAATTGGGCGTTAGCAATTTAATTAATCTCACATGGAAGTATCATGATTAAAGTATTATTACTCTCAATTTCTTTGTTTTCTTTTGCTTCATTAGCGGAAAACAAAGTTCTAATAGAAAATGTCACTATCGTTTCATCTCATTTGCAAGCTCCAAAAATTCAGATGAATGTATTAATAAGTGATGGACGAATTACCGAAATAACTAGTAAAAAGATTACATCCTACGATCTTAAAATAAATGGTTTAGGTAAATTTTTAACGCCAGGTCTTATGGATAGCCATGCACACGTATCGTCAATCCCCGGTATGGGGTTTGGTGTTGAGTCAGTGGCGATTAAAAATCCGAAACTCGCACAAGCTTATTTCGAACAACAACCAAGAAGCTTTTTATTTTATGGGGTAACTCAAATACTTGATCCGAATCCGGGAGTGAGTTTCAATTATTTTACTTCGGCGCCTCATCGCCCTGATTATTTTCGCTGTGAAGTATTAACATCAAAAAATACCTTTCCATATGTAGAGAAAACAGACGACCTTTCAAGATCAATGTTTACTTATTTAATTGATGAAAGTGCAGAAGCAACCGCAGAAAATTCAGTAGAAAGGTTAATTGGTAAAATTGCCCATTCAGGTGCTTCGTGTATAAAGCTTTATTTTGAAGATGGTTATGGTAATGCTAACCAATGGGCAACACTTTCAACTAACACACTAAAACGAATTAAATTATCTGCTGAAAAGTCTAATTTGCTTATAGTCGCTCATGCTAATGCCTTAGATATGCAGCAATTAGCACTTGCCGCAGGTGTTGATGTTATCGCTCATGGTATGTGGAATTGGGGGCAATATAATCGCGAACAAAATATACCTAAAGAAATATCTAACACTCTGGATAAAATGATCAATGACGAAGTAGGTTATATGCCAACACAAAGAGTGATTGCTGGCTTAGGTGAAGTAATGCTTCCTATTATTGCTAATTCTCCTGAATTTTCATCTATTACACCTAAGTCACTTATTGATTGGTATAAAACCACTGAAGCGCAATGGTTCAAAGAAGAGCTTCGAATTGGCTTTGATGGAATGCCTGATCAATCAATCTCAGATGCATTTTTATATGGGCGAATAGGAAAAGGTAATAAAGTTATTCAATATCTAAGAAGTTCTAATCATCCTATTTTATTGGCTTCGGACTTCCCTGGAAGCCCTAGTTTTGCCAATCAACCTGGACTGACAACCTACCAAGAAATGAAAGCTATGGTTACTGCAGGGCTATCGCTGGAAGAAGTACTGGCGGCGGCAACCATTAATAATGCTAAACAATTCAGAATTGATAATGATTACGGTACAGTAGAAGTTGGCAAAATTGCTAACCTTCTGCTACTTAAAACTAATCCTTTAGACTCTATAGAATCGTGGAACCGTATAGAAACGATTATCCTGCATGGAGATCCCATAGCTAGAGAAAGTTTGGTGGTCAATAAGTAGCTAACAAGCTGTTAAATAAGTACAAATAACAGTTGGTTTTTGCCTGTTAACAGGACGTTGTGCTCCAAAGCCTGAGGATCAGGTTTATATTACTATAATGTAATTATTGAAGGGAATTATTATGCTTTTGTTTCACATCATCGCTGGTTCATTTGTTCTATTATTTGGTATAGGCGCTTTGATCTTCAGTAAAGGCGAAAAATTTCATAGGTATTCTGGTAATTTATTTTTCTTGTCACTGTTATTAATGGCAGGAAGTGGAGCCTACTTTGCCGATGACCCTACGATCGCTATTTCATCTGTATACTTCGCTTCAACCGCATGGATTATCGTTCTGAGGCCAGAAAAGAGAACAGGTGTTTTTGAAATAATAGCTTTCATTGTCATTTCAATAATAAGCGCAAACTTCTTTTATGCAGCAATCACATCAGAGCCAGGCTTCATGGTTACTATGTTCTATATATTTGGTAGTGTTGCTTTGATCGCAGCACTTCTTGATTTGAATATGATTATTCGAGGTGGAATATCAGGGGCTCACCGCATCGCACGACATTTGTGGCGTATGTGTTATGCGTTATTAGGAGCTGTCCTCTCCTTTGTTGCTAACACGTCAGATAAATGGCCTAATTTCATTGATGCAGACTTACCAATTTATTTGTTAATTGTAATAATGTTTTATTGGTTAATTCGCGTATTATTTACCAAGTGGTTTGTTAAAAAAAAATATGTAATTGGGCAGAGTACTAATCTTTTTAATAGTAAGTTTAGTGAATAGCTACAGAGCATAACAAGCAAATCAACAAGGACTAAAACAGCGGGCTGTTCGCTTCGCTCCATTTTAGCTAACTATTATTTGCCTCTTAATGGGGCGTTATGTTTACTAGAGAGTTCACCACATTTGAAGATTAAGCATTATGCTCAACCACTAAAAACGATCGCTAGTTCAGCTTTTGATAATTGTGGCTGGGAAATTGTCGTTGCATTTGTTAGCGGTATATTCTGTTACACAAGTTACAGCACAGGTTTTGGTATATTGTTTTTTCCTATGTTTGCTGTATTTTGTTTGACTGTTCTTAGTATGCTTTTAAATGTATTCTTTGCAATTAAAGAAAACCTAAACGAGCGACAGTCTAAAAAGTAAACATACAAAGCATTCAAGCAGGACAAATAACAGTTGTTTTTTGCTCCTTCGTCGCTTATTTTAACCAACTATTTTGCCTCATAATGGGGCGTTATGTGTCTTTAGGAATAATATGAAATACTTGAGTTTACTTCCCATATCATTAATTTTAGGTTGTACGAATATATCCTTATCCGATAGAGCGATTCCTTACGATGATGGTTCTTTCTATACAGTAGTGGGTGGAGAAACAAAAGAGAAAGCTCACTCTATGTTGATAGGTGTCATGAAGTCTAGATGTGAAGTTGAAGGTGGAAAAACTTTTCAATTAATTTCTACGAAAAATAGTCAGACTGGAGAAGTTGAAAAGTTTGTCAAAAGTAAATCTAGTACGAAAATTGGCTCTTGGGAATTTAGTGACGTTGATACAAATTATACACAAGGCTTTGATCTCGAAGCTAAATTTACATGTATATAGTTTCGTTGCACGACACATATCAAGCCATTCAAGCAGGAGTTTTAGCCGTTGGCTAGGTTCCGCTTCGCTTCACATTTTAACCAACAATTAAAAGCCTCTTAATGGGGCATTACGGCTACATGTCATAAGCTTGGCATATGAATGTCACACTCTTAACGTATACAAAAAGGTAAATTCTCTCCATATTATTGGCAACTTTAATTAAGACGATTTAAACAATGGAAATGCAAGTAAATATAAATGTAATTAAAACCCAAAGAAATAATAGAGCTTGGAGCCAAACTCAGTTAGCTGAAGTGTCAGGGTTAAGTCTAAGGACGATTCAGAGAATAGAAAAGACAGGGGTAGCTTCATTAGAGTCTGTAAAATCACTTGCCTCAGTATTTGAAATGGACATTAAAAACATTCAAAAATGGTCAAACAAATCTGTCTATTCTTTAAAATCCAGATTAGCTACCTTATTTGGTGTTGTAGGTCTCATTTTATCAGGTGTGGTGATGGTTCCTGCTGCAGCCCAATCGATTATGGTTGATCTTGAATTATTGGAAAATAACGTAAAGTTAGCAAGCATTGAAATACTGAATGAGGAAAACACAGAAAGTGAAATGAAAATTTCTGATGTTTTAAAGATTACATTCACTTCAACTAAAGAGAACGACGGAACCGTGCTAATTAGTACAAAGGTGTATGACTTATCTGATGGAAATGAAGTACTAATATCTTCACCAAGTGTTAAAACTAAACATAGGGAAACTGCTGAAATACGTTTTGGTAATTACTCTTTATCTCTGACACCGAATTTGTAGGCATAAGAGGCCATTCAAGCAGGACTTTAATGGGGCGTTAGCTGCTTTTTGTCTTAAGCAGTATTTTATTATCTATAGGGAAATTATTATGAAAAATATATTTAAATCTAGTCTAGTTGCACTTGCTGTAATTACTTCGAATATTAGCTTTGCTAATGATATTTCAGCTGATTTCTTAAATAATGAAGCAGAAATTGCTCATAAAGTATATCTTCATGAGTCAACTGAAGTTGCAATCTATGCAATGGAATCTATTGTGAGGCTTCAAGAGTCCGATCAATCGGATAAATTATTACAAAAAACTGGTCCATCTAGTCTTTCATTTTCTTATATTCGTTTAGGTTTTTTATATGAAAAATCAGGTTTAATGCAAAAAGCAGATATAGCTTTTTCTAAAGCGGTTGCTACTTATAAATCACCATATAATAAAAATGAATCTGTAACCCTTAGTAAATTAAAAAGAGCAGTTCAAGAGTTGGATGCAATCAGCAGCTAACAAGTTGCTTAAACGGACGTAAAGTAGTTGGCTTGCTTTCGTTCCTCACTAATTTTAGCGAACAATTTTACGCCGCTCAGCAAGGCGTTATAAGGCCAAGAAAAGTATGTCGCATTTATTCAAATTGTTTTTATTCCTAATGAGTTCTCAATGTTTTGCAGGAACATTAACATTTAAAGAAGTGTCAAAAAATGAATACGAACTTATCCTTAAGAATGAAAAATCTCTTGAAATAGCACAGGCTCAACAGGCCATTTACGATAGTGCCGTAAAAATCTGTAAAGGCATGAATCCTATATATGGTAAATATAAATTTGAAAGTCAGGAGCCAATTTCAGAGGATGGAGAAACATCATCATTTACCTTTGTACAAAACATTACTTGTTCTGATGAAGTGCAGAGTACGCCTTCAAGAAGTAAATTTGTAATATCTAAAAATCAAGAAATTGAGATAAATAAACTTGTTAGTGAAATGACGAATAAATTTATTCAAAGTAAAGAAGAGGGAAGCTTTAAAGTAGCTTACGATATGATGTCTCCCTCGATGAAAAAAATAAGTGATTTCAATTCTTGGAAAAAGAAAGAATCAGATTATTTGATTGAGAGTGGTAATCTCATTAATAGAGATGTTTGGCGTTTGACAATGTATAACAACCCCGATAATTCCCCATCTCCCGGAGTTTACATCGCAGCGGATTATGAGAGCAGCTATGATAATCATCCAGTACACTGTGGTTATGTAATGTGGTTTGCATCGAATCCAAATTCTAAAGAATATAAAGTTATTAGAGAAGAGGCTGGCAAAATACCTAATGATGCCATGAAAAATATAAAACCTGAAAACTTACAAAACATTCGTAAACAAATTGGTTGTAGGGAGTTATAACAAGGCGTTAAACGGACAAATAACAGCTGGCTGTTGTTCGTGCCTCACTAATTTTAGCCAGCTATTATTTGTCACTTAACGTGGCGTTATAGGACAAATCGGAGTGTTGAGTATCCATGAAGTTTATAAATAATTTAATCTTGGTGTTGTCCATTCTATTTACATCAACTTCGTTTGCTGTTGATAAAAAATACCACGAGGATATTTCCTTGATTAAAAGTGCTTTCAAGCAACAGGATAAGAAAGCTATTGCAACTTTTATTTCTTATCCATTAGGGCGTGAATTTCCAATACCTGCCATTAAAAATGAAGCAGAGTTAGTAAATCGCTTTGATGAAGTGTTTGATAAAAAATTTATCGAGCTAATAGCTAACTCTGATCTAGACAAAGATTGGAGCATGATGGGCTGGAGAGGGGTAATGTTTTCTAGCGGTAAACTTTGGCTAGATTCCAAAAATAAAATAAGAGCGATAACATATCAATCTTCAAAAGAAAAAGAGATCAAAGCAAGTTTGATTGAAAAACAAAAACAAACTTTGCATCTAAGCCTCAGAGTTTATAAAAAACCAATATTAGAGTGGAAAACATCTAAATTTCATATTCGAATTGATGATCTTGGGGATTACAATTATCGCTATTCGTCATGGAGTATCGATAAAAAAACTAGAGATAAACCTGATTTAATTTTAGAAAATGGAAAAATGGTTTTTGAAGGTAGTGGTGGTAATCATCACTATTCTTTTTCTAATGGTAAATATATTTATCGTTGCTATGTTAGTGTAATTGGTAATAGTAAGTCTGCACCTGGAATATTAGATGTTTTCAAAGGTAAGGAGCATATATTAAATGACGATGTTATTGAGGTGCTAAGTCGCTAAATTTCATGCGTTTAATTGCCCTATAAGAAGTCATTCAAAAGGAAAAAAAACAGTTGGCTGTTTTCGTTCCTGAACATTTTAGCCAACTATCATTTGCCTGTTAATTAAGCGTTATATGCCTAAGGAATGTTTTGAACATCTACTCAATACTTGATCATTTATTAGTAATTCTAATTTCGTTATATGGGGTAGCATTCTTTAGTGGCTACCTTAAGCAGTCAGAAAAATCACCAGCCATGATTTGGATGAAAACTAAATATCCAAAATCGCCTAAAATTCTAATGTATCTTGGTGTTTTTGTGATATTAAATCACTCAGTACGTTTAGTTATCGAGCTGTTTAGTTGAACGTCGGCATATAAGCCATTCAAGCCGGACAAATAACAGTTGGCTCTTAATAGGGCGTTAACTGCAAGGAGGCACTGTTGAGTATTATTTCCAATATAACTTTAGTTATCGTATTTTTATTATCACTGATTATATGCAACGCTTTGAAAGCTGAAGAACATTGCAAAAATGATGTTTGCATTGAATTTAACGATATTCAATTAAAAATATCATCAGAATATATTATTATTCCTACTTTCAAAGAACATCCTAAGTACATGAAATACGTTGATCAATTACTTGTGTCTTCATTATATTTAAAGGATAAGCGTTTGTGTCTGGATTATTGTGAGGAGTCCTTTAGAGGTAAAGTATTCTCTGATGGTGTCAGTAGTAAAAGATTGAGTATTGTTCATGGCGAAGGTTATTCTGCATCATCATGGAGTATGGAGTTTACCAACTCTGAAGGGCCACAGATTACACATATGGGTATTATTTATACCAATAATACCCTGTTGCAAGTATTCGATGATAAAAAGCTTTGGCTGTATTTGCTTTCACAGTTAAATAGTAAGAGTTAAATTGCAGCTAACAAGCTGCTCAAACGTTCAAACGGACAAAAAACAGTTGGTTTTTGCTCGTGCCTCGCTTATTTTAACCAACTATTTTATTGCCTCTTAATGAGGCGTTAGCTACCCATCAATGAACATGGACGTAATATGAAAGTTTTATTTATCTTATCCATTATTTTCTTTTCTACATGTAGCAATGCTGTAGTGAAGAGACATGATGTTCCTCCTGAAAATTATGTCATTGATAAAATGCCTGAATACCTAATAGATATGCCTCATGAAGGACATGGTGTATTAATAGATACACAATGGGTTGTGACCGTAGCACACACCATTTTTTATGATTATGTTGGTAAAGATTTAATAGTTGGTTCAAAAGCTTATGAAATTGAAAGCGTTCATATACACCCAGAGTACTCTGAACCTAATAAAAATTTACTTAAAGGTGATTTAGCGCCTTTAATGCTTTTTTTCAAATCTAGAAGTGATATTGCGTTAATCAAATTAACTTCAAAAGTTAGCGGTGTTAAACCAGTCAATATATACAAGGGTAAAAGTGAAAAAGGTAAAAAAATTACAGTTTATGGTAAGGGCGCAACAGGAAATGGATTAACCGGTGAAGATATTGATACGAAATCATTGCGTGTAATGAACCAGTTTCAAAATATTGTTGAAAACTCAGAAGGTAATTGGATCGCATTTAAATTCAACGAACCTGCAAATGCATTACCACTTGAAGGTATACATGGCTCTGGAGATAGCGGAGGGGCTTCCATTATATTTCAACAAGGCGCTCCATTTCTCGTAGGTTTATCAAGTTGGCAATTGGGGAATGGCGATATATCTACTTTTAAAGGTGGTTTGTATGGCACTACAGCTTATCAAGTTAGGATATCTAACTACTATGACTGGATAGTTAGTGTATTGGGTATCTAAAAAGTCACTCAAAAGGACAAAAAACAGTTGGCTTTTACTGCTTCGTCGATTATTTTAACCAACAATTTTTTGCCGCTTAACGTGGCGTTAACTATAAGGAATCACACTTGGGAACTCGCATCATGAATTTTATTGAGAAATCCAATAAGATATTGCTATTTATCGCAGCGATAATTGTAATTATTGTAATTGGTAAAAACATAATTAGTGATCTTTTAAGAAAGGATTATTCCGAACCAAAAGTACAAGTTATTGATCATAATGATGCACTACAAAAAGATCAAAAACCTAAATTAGAAAAAAGATATGTAGGTCAAATTAAAGATGTGCATATTCTAGAAATAACCTCGGACCAGATAGTGGAAGAACAATCTTATAGTGCAAATGCTGACATGATGATTGTTTCATCGTCTTTGAGTTTAAGCAGTAATGCAGTTAATTTGATGTTTACTAAAGCTGGTGAAAAGAATAATTTGTTATTCGAGAATAACGCACTAATCGTAGATTTCTCACCCACCCAATCAAGGGAAACAGAATACCGAAACATCTTAAGTAAAAACATCTATTCTGTCGTAAGACAAGATACGAATAAAGATGGATTTCTAAACCAAGATGACAATAAAGAGTTATTGGTTTCTGAATATGACGGTACTAAGTTAAAATCTGTCATCGATAATATCGATGGTTATCAGGTGATTAGTAATGATGTGGTTTTACTTTATACGGCGACTGATAATGATACGTTCTATTATACTTTTAATGTATTATCAGGTGAGTTACTCAAGCTTGATACAAACTTATAGCTATAAGGCGTACAAACGGACAAAAGACAGTTGGCTGTTTCACTCCGTTACAATTTTAGGCAACAATTTTTTTTCAGCTAACGTTGCGTTAACTTCCTAGGGATAGAATGAGTATACGAAAAGCTACAATCAATGATGCCGTAGGAATTCGATCTCTAATTCTGAGCGCCGCAGAACCACAAACCAACTCTGACTTTAATAAAGAAGGTATTGTACACTTTAAAGAAAGCCTTGAATTGAAAGCTATAAAAGAACGCATCCAAAATAAAAAATATTTGATGTTATGTTTTGTCAAGGAATACAAAATTGTCGGAATAATAGCAATTTTCAAAAAAGAAAAGTTAAGTCAGCTTTTTGTTGACCCTAACTCTAGAAAGTTAAATATCGCTAAACAATTGTGGTCAGCAGCAAATGAAATCTGTATAGCTCAAGGAGGTAATGGGAATTACTGGGTAAAGTCTTCAACTATGGCTATTCCTGTTTATGAGCGTTTCGGTTTCCGCCTTGATTCGGCTCAACAAAATACAGACGGTATAATTTTTCATACGATGTTGCTACAGTCATGAATACGGAAGTTAACAAGTCACTCAAAAGGACAAAAAACAGTTGGCTTTTACTGCTTCGTCGATTATTTTAACCCACTATTATTTGCCGCTTAACGTGGCGTTAGAGAGCAATGCAGATTTTGAGCCTAGGCATACTATGATAAACAAACTTGATAATTCTAATGAAGACGTTGGTAATAAAATTTTTAAAGTTTTTCAAAACTCTTATAAAGTTGAAGCTCAGCTTATTAATGCTTCTAATTTTCCACCACTATCACGAAGCATTAAAGATATAAAGAATTCAGAAACACTGTTTTATGGTTTTTATGAAAATGGATGCATCGCAGGAGTCATAGAGGTTGTTGTAAAGGGTAATCAATTAGAAATAGATAGTTTAACCGTTGATCCAAAGTATTTTAAAAAAGGGATCGCAGGTCAATTGATTAGTTATATTCTCGACTTATTTGAATTTACAGAAGCAATTGTAGAAACTGCCGTTGCCAATGATCCAGCAATTAATTTATACAAGAAATATGGCTTTGTTGAGTTTAAACAGTGGACACCAGCTCATGGTATTCGAAAAGTCGCAATGTCGTTGAAAAATGATCTCTAACAACAGCCATTCAAACAGTGATTTTAACAGTTGGCTAGGTTCCGCTTCGTTCAACATTGCAGCCAACTATCATTTGCCTCTTAATGGGGCACCAGCTGTACTATGAAGCTTTTAGGTAAGGAGCCTATTATCAAATTTTTTAAACTTACATCAACTCTTGAATTATTAGGATGGTTTTTTCTTATTCTATTTTTTTCGGTTCTAATCTTCAATGTAGAACAAAGTTTCTTAGTTATAATTCTACTTTTTCTTACTTTGCTATTTTCTGTACTTTCAGGGATCGTACCTATGTTCTCAAATGTGGTTCCCCAAACTGCTTTATTAATAAGAAGATTATTTCCAGCAATTGGTATTGTTATTTACTTTTTGGTTCAATTTGTAAGAGAACCATTTATTATACCTTTCTAATGAACTAGCATACAGCTAATGAGCAACTCAAGACCGATAAAACAGCGGGCTGTGTTCGTTACTCGCTATTATAGCCAGCCATTTTTTAGCCGCTTAGCAAAGCGTTAGTTTTCGTAGAGCGTGTATTATCTCCATTTGTTAAAAAGGATAATTTGATGTTAAACAAAGTAATAATTATTATCTGTACACTGATCTTCACAGGATGTGTTGTTGTTCCTGAAGTGGATCATTCTCAAAAATATCAATGTGGTTTGTCTACAGATAAAAAGACTCTTAAAGTTGTTAATCTAATGAAGGGCGACACTAGCTTTTATGAATGGAATGATGAGTTTTTATCTATAATAACTATGCCGACATCAGCAGTTGTCTCAAGTGTATACGTAGCGGTAAATAATGTTTATCACTTTGGTGAAAAACAAATAAAATGTGGTAACAAAAACTAACAAGACTTTTAAACGACAAAAAGCAGTTTGCTGTTTTTCGTTTTTCAGTATTTTAACAAACAATTTTTTGCCTGTAGTTAGGGCGATAAAGCTATAAGGAGTTAGCAATGAGAAATGCCGTTTCAATTACAATAATAAGTTTATTTTTAGGTGCATGTGCGTCTAATGATACTGTTCAAGTTGTCGATGAATCCTTAATTGAATATAAGGATATATCTTTAAAAGAACAAAGAGAATTAGTTAAAGAGTATTGGATAGTTGAAAAGAGGCTAGACCCTAAATACCCAATAGAAGCAGCAAGGAAAGGTTTATCTGGTTGTGTTGATCTTATTGTCGGTATAAACAAAGATGGTAAAACCAGTGGCTACAAAGTAAAGGAATCTTATCCTAAAGGTGTATTTGATTACCATGCTGCTGCGTCTCTCAAAAGCTGGAGATGGTCAGCAACAGAAGTAAATGTTGATAAAACACCTGTATTGACATCCATACAATTGGATTTTATGGTTAGTGGCGCAAAGAATGCCAAGGAAGCTAAAAATAAATGCGGATGGAATTATAAGGTATAGCGCTAACAAGCTATTCTAGCAGGATAATAACAGCTGGCTATTTGCTGCTTCGTTGCTTATTTTAGCCAACAATTATTTGCCTCTTACATGGGGCGTTATTTTTTGAATAAAAAGGTGGAGTATATGGATAAATCGCTGCAAAAAATGATTGAAAATATGCCTGAAAAAACAGGTAAAAAATTAGAAGAATGGTTTCAAATCTTGGACAAAGAGAATTTTGAAAAGCATTTAATGGCTGTGAAATTTTTAAAAACAGAGCATGGTGTAACACATGGGTTTGCAAATACAATTGTCACTTTATCTAAAGAAAGAACTAATCCTCCTGAAGATTTAGTTTTAAATCAATATAGTGGTAAAGAATCGCTTAAGCCTATTTATGAAATGCTTTTCTTAGTAATCAAAAACTTTGGTGAAGATGTTGTAATTACACCGAAAAAAGGAAGTGTAAGTTTCATCAGAAAAAAACAGTTTGCTTTAATTAAGCCGGCAACTAAAACAAGAATAGACTTGGGTTTAAAACTTAAAGACGTCGAGGTGCAAGGGCGGTTAGAAGCATCAGGACCATTTGGCACTATGTGTACCCATAGAATACAACTAAATAATATCTCTGACGTTGACAGTGAAGTTATCGAATGGTTATCGAAAGCGTACGAAACATCTGTTTAGTCAAAACATAACAAGCGGTTCAAACGAAAAAATACAGTTGACTATTTTCACTGTGTTCAACATTTTAGCCAACCAATTTTTTGCCTCTTATCGAGGCGTTATGCTGCAAGGAGTATTTAAGCATGAGTGATACTAAAAAAGATAATTTCTACTGGCCTGATGTATCAACAATAGAGTCTGCCAAAGCTGCTACCAAAGGTTCTATGTTCGTAGCATTATTTGTTGCTACAGTTACAGCCGCATTTGCCTTATATGGTATGTATAACGATCCAATTTTAGGAATTGATGCTTGGGCATTTGTCGATTCATTTATTTTTATACTTATTGCATTTGGTATTTGGAAACTAAGCCGATTCGCAGCAACGTTTGGTTTAATTTTTTATATTATCGAACAAGTTAATATGTTTATAACTAACCCGTCAGTACCTTTCTTAGCGATTTTATTTATTGTGATCCTCATTGGTGGGGTAAGAGGAACATTTAGTTATCATAAGCTTAAAAATCAAACTGTAGAGGTTTCAGAACCAGTAGCATAATAAGACGTTCAAATAACAGCTGGCTGTTGTTCGTTCCTCAACATTTTAGCAAACAATTTTTGCCTGTTAGTAGGGCGTTAAATATTTCTCTAGTTCAGAGTTTGTATTTATTTTAAAGGATGTAAATGAAAAAAAATATTATTGGGATGATTTTAACTTTATTCCCGTTATTTGCTTTAGGGGAAACAGTTTTCGTATCAGAAATACTTATCGGTAAATCCCAACATGAAATTAAATCGTTCTTAAATCCAAATTTTTCAAATGAGAGCTATTCTGCAACTTTGAATGATAGTTCATTTGGGTTTAGATTCGGTGTTAAATTTTTCGATAATGTTTCAATTGAACTTGCTAAACATGATCATGGAAGTGTGGTTAATGAATTTACAGTTTATTATCCTACTTCGATCACAGGTACACCTTCTGGCGGAGATTGCTGTTTAGGTTCTGAGCATGACTATACCGCAGAAGCAATTATACCTATTGAAATTGAATCTATTAGGTTTGGAATAAAAGGTGAAGTAGAGTTAGTCACTAACTTTACTGTTAATGCTCGGGTTGGACTTGCTCACTGGTCATATAAAAACTATACGCCAAAAAAACTTACAAATTTTAGCCCTCCACCAGTTAGTGATGGAAGTGGAAATGATTTATATTATTCATTAGGCGCAGAATATAAGTTTTCAGAAGATTTATATCTTGGCATTGAGTACTCACTATTATCTGTAAATGAAAGCTATGCTGTCAATGATGTAAGTGGTTCTTTTAGCCATGATGTAAAAGATTTATCAATAGTTGCAGGTTGGGTGTTCTAAATACCTAAGCCACCCAAGTCGGACAAAAAACACTTGGCTATTTGTTCCATCATCGCTATTTTAGCCAACCAATTTTTTGCCTGTTAATTAGGCGTTTGTGTTAATCATGGAAAGTGTATGCGTATAGTTTTTGTTTTCATCCTCCTACTTTTTTCAGTGACAGTTAAAGCTGAAAATATTAAACCTTTCACATCAGATGGGTGCAGTACTTTCCCTGACGGTACATTTGATCATAAAGAGCTATGGTTATCTTGCTGCACTGCTCACGATTATGCTTATTGGCAAGGTGGAACTTATGAAGAGAGGTTGGTTGCAGATAAAGAACTTCATCAGTGTGTTTCAAAAACTGGCGAGCCACAAATTGCCAAGCTAATGTTAGC
Source organism: Colwellia sp. BRX10-1 (assembly GCF_014077545.1). Lineage (NCBI taxonomy): Bacteria > Pseudomonadati > Pseudomonadota > Gammaproteobacteria > Alteromonadales > Colwelliaceae > Colwellia > Colwellia sp. BRX10-1. The sequence continues at coordinate 49,339 of NZ_JACGWC010000022.1, read as the reverse complement.
AGGTGTGCGAGTGGGAGGAAGCCCATATTTTCCTACGTCATTTAGATGGGGTTATGGTTGGTCCTATCCTCGCTGGTATAATGTATTAACTGAGGCCGAAAGAAAGCAGATAAAGTCGATCAAAAATGGTCCATATAAGGCATTCAAGCAGGATTAATAACAGTTGGCTCTTAATGGGGCGTTATGTTGTAAAGGAAGGTTAGGCGTTGGCTAAATTTGAAATACCCATACAAATAATCGAAAGGGATGGTCCCTTCAAAGAGGTCAAGCAGGATGCTTCAATTGTTAATATTAAATTATTAAATTCGGTTGTAATAGAAAATGTACTGGTGATTTACCCTAATATAATTGCAGCTATTAAAGGGCAATCTGAATTAACATTTGAGTGTTCTCAAATTTCTTCGGTAATACAAACGGATTCAAACCTTAAGGAAAGGTTTAAAAGTCACTGGATATTTTTCGGCTTGTAACAACATAAGCTATTAAACACAGATAAAAAACAGTTGGCCGTTCTTGTGCCCCGCTTATTTTGGCCAACAATTTATCGCCACTTAGCTTGGCGTTATATAACTAGGAGTATAAAAATGGATTTTGGTAAGCTTCCTAAATCAGAAAAAAACATACTAGCAGGAGTTGCTGGTGGAATAGCTGCATATCAGGGGGTTAATCCCTATAAAGTTAGAATCGCTTTTTTACTCACCGCACTATTGACTGGAGGGATCATTGTTATTGTATACACAGGATTAGCTTTGTGGATGCCTCCTCCTAATCGGTAATTACCAAGAAGGCAATAGAGTTAGCTATTAGTTATTTTTCATCAATCTAGCATAGTTACATTACAAGGCATTAATGCAACACTAAATAAAAGTTGGCTGTTGTTTGTACCTAACAGATTTAGCTCTTAACGTGGTATTATTTCTCCATTTTTATCGTAAATACAGGTATGAGTTAAGTATGGTTCAAAACATTATAGTAGTGGCGTTATTAACTGGGTCCATAGGGTTAATGCTATTGGTTATAGGTTCGATTTTTGCTGCTATTGTAGCTCTGGGAAATAAACAGCACTTATTTGGTTGGTCTGTATTTTTGTGCTTTCCTCTTTCATTAGTTTATTGTGCTATGAATTGGGACAAAGCCGCATATTCTGGGAAAATGGTATATTCAGGGGCGTTTTTGCTCGCAGTAACGGCTATTATTTTGAAAGCCGGTGGTGTGATTTGAGGGGCATATAATAAGTCTTTCAAATGGGGGATTAACTATTTTTTAGCTCACTCAGATGACTTAATAACTATGGAAAGCGCTTTCACGCAAAGTAATAATAAAACATGGCAGTATAAAAACGCTAAACGTGCTCAAATTTTTAAGACTAAAAATGATCCACGACTCTATTTTATCGGATCACTTAAGCGGTTCCATACTTAATATTATATCGCCTTTATTGTCTGTGGATCTAAAAAATAATTTGTACACCTTATTTAAGTTACCCTTAAAAGCAGTTTAATTGTAATGTTTTTTTGAGTGAAGGTTGGGTTATTAATTATTCTAGCATTCGTATAAATGCAACATAGCTCGCTTTTCTGAGGTCGCTGAGCATTTTAGCTAATTAATTTTTGCTTGTTATAGGGCGTTATATATTAAAGGAATGATATTGGAAATTTCAAAGTGTGTTGTATTAGTCTTTTTGTTAAGTGGTTGTACTGTGTCCAATCATAATTTAAATAATGGGCCAAATGCCTTAGGTGGTGGATTTTCTGACAATAAGCTTCAGAAAGGACTTTATTCTATTGTAGCAAAAACAAATTTTGCCCCATGGAGTGACCATAAGGCTGCTCATAAAATCTTTAATCGTAGAGCTACGCAGTTATGTGGTACCGCTGGTTTTACCGCAATTGAGCTTGTAGAAAGAGAGTTTGAACATATTCCCAGAGACCTTCCCCCTAAATATATCATCTCTCAAGTTAATGGTTATGTCATTTGTAAATCATCAAACTTGACTATTAAAGAAGCTGAAAAATTAATTCAAGCTTCATATGCAGTGAGCTTATAAGTTGTTTAAACGGATGTTTTGGGTGAACTGATTAATCTAGAAAGTCCCAGTCCGGTTAATACGAATGCAAAAAATAAAATATGAAGCCACAATTTAGGGCCAATTTCAGTGTTCAACTCAGATAAAGACGTAATTGATGTAAATTGTCCTGTAGTTATCAGTTTTACAACCCATTCATTGGCAGGGGTTGCTGAAAGTGTTGTTAGCCATCCTAAAATTATTACTTGCGCAACACTTACTAGATATGAAGCGTTAAAGTTATAAATAAGGCTAGCAATAAACGTATAGAACACAGACACGCTAATATGCACAAGCCATGATAATGCAATGGCGGTAGTTTCATTATAATTACCTACGTTTATATATGCTGATGCGTGTCTCGAAGTTAACGTAAGCATTCCAAATAAAGGTTGGATTACAATAAAGGCAATACTAGAAAAAATGCCAATTAAAAATATAGCGGTGAATTTTTTGGTATTCATTTGTTACTCTTGGTGTGTTTTGATAATTACTAGACATGTTTAAACGCTTATTAATTTCGAACAAAAGTATATTTTTGTCAGGTGACGGCCTAACAAGTTATGCTAAAAAGAGCATGTTCCCATTGAATCTAACCAAGTTAACATATTTGAAAAATGGCAAGACCAAATAGCATTAGATGATTTTTGTGACTTAGGCTTAAATAGTAAGATGTTTTCGTTAGTTGAATCATTTGATGTTAAAGAATATGTCATCAATAAGTAAGCTACATTATTGACAGATAAACGTTGTTTTTTTGTTTTTTGCCAGACATACCATGAAAAATCAGTAACTAATAGAATATTTTTTTTAGGAGTAAGTTGTATGAGTTTCGTTATAGATATATTTGTTTGGTTATTAATTGAGACTATATTTGGATTTATTTTTTATACGACTGGCGGCTTGATTCTAAAAATACTGACCTTGGGTCAGTTTAAAATAGAATTTCATGATTTTGCTTCTTTTAAGAAGATAAAGTCTAAAAAAATCAATTTAATCTGTCTGGTAGGAATATCCTTTTATGTGCTATCCATTGTGTTAGTGGCTTATCTAAACAATTAAAATATAATAAAATACCAAGTATAAAAATAACCGTTAGCTATTTACTCCTTCATCGACTATTTTACCATCAATAATTTGCTTTTTAATGGAACATTATTTGTCTCTATAATCGTCTGTTTAATTTTAGTGTCTTTATTTATAGATTGGAGTAAATAATAATGGTCATCTTATTTATTATAAGTTTAATCAGTATGGTTTTGTGTTTTTATGTAGCTAAATACCGTAATGCTAATAAAACATTATGGGTGCTAGCAGCACTGCTTGTTGGTCCATTTGCGATCCCTTTTGTTTTCTTTTCTAAGCCGGTAGCCGCAAAAAAATAACGTAAAATTTTATTTTTTATATATAACAAACCATTGGCTTTTTTATTCCTCGATATTTTAGCTAAGCATTATTAGTCTTTTAGAAGGCGCTAGGTGAATTTTAAAATATGAAAGTTATCAATGAATACGCTTTATTTGCACCATTATTATCTTATGTTTTATGGGTAGTCATTCTGTATGTATTACTAACAATAATACGTGCTCCAAATATTTGGGGTACTGTTGAAAATCCAGATGATTGTCATCCCTTTTTTAACTTAGAGAAAAGCACTAGCGCTAATCTTTCAAATCAATTTGAATGGCCGGTATTATTTTATGTTATCTGTATCATTTTAATTGCGCGGCCCGATTTATATCAAAGCGCATATTTATGGGCTGCTTGGATGTTTGTTATCGGACGTGTGGTGCATAGTATTGTTCAGATAGTTTCAACAAACATTCGCCTGAGAGGCAGTGTATTTAATATAAATTTTTTAGCGGTATTATTTATGTGGGGAATTTTAGCTTTAGATATACTAAGCAAATAAAATTTATTTGATATTATATTTAAAACTTGGATGAGTCCTTGGTCGTTGTTTTTTACTCTGTTATTTAACGATTATTTTTCACCTCTAAACAAATTGTGATAGGTATTAATGAATCAATCTATTGTCGGTTATCATAAAGATGAAGAAGATGATTGGGTCGCTGAATTAAAATGTGGTCACTTTCAGCATGTCAGACATAACCCTCCTTTTATAAGTCGCCCTTGGGTAATAACAGAAAAGGGACGCGATTCGTTGTTAGGCCACCTATTAAAGTGTAAAAAATGTGACTTAGGGCAGCCATCAGATCTATAATAACCTTAGCATTTATTCTCTCTACGCTAGATGGTGAAATGAGTGCTTAGTAAGATACCTAGCAGGTTTTATTGGTCTAATTAGTCGATTAGGTGGCTTTTTTACAACTATCGTTTTAAGGCTCGGACCTTGAACTCTATAACAACCAACAAAACAGTGTATCTTTTATTCTAGTCAACATTCCTTTATCTGTAATTTACTTTTAATTTGGTGTTGGTTTTTTTATGTTTTTTTATTTAACGGTCGAATTGCTTAATGAATGAAGTATTAATTTTAGCTGTGGCATTGAGTATGGACGCTTTTGCAGTATCAATTGGCTTAGGGGCAAAACACAATAGCAAGGTTACACCTTTGGCATTAATGTCAGCAGTATATTTTGGGCTATTTCAAGGGGTGATGCCTTTATTGGGTTATCTTGGAGGACGAGGAATACTAGGTTGGATGGAGTCTTATGCTACATGGCTAGCCTTTTTATTGCTTTTGCTCATAGGTGTTAAAATGATTTATGAATCTTTTTCTGAAGGCATAGAAGATGATATTGTAAAAGTAACTCATCGCGTTATGCTAATACTTGCCATCGCTACCAGTATTGATGCCATGGCAGCTGGCTTTACTTTTACCATTTTAGCTGTAAATCCATTCGTCGCTTGCTTTATTATTGGTAGCATGACTTTTTTCTTCAGTTGGTTGGGCGTGTTAATTGGCGCTAAAACGGGTACTTGGTTAGAAAGTAAGGCTGAATTCTTGGGTGGTGTCACTTTGATTTTAATAGGCATAAATATCTTATTAAATTAGAGGGTTAATCGGTATTCAACACGTTTACAATGAGCGTTCACATTTGATTCGCGCCATTTCTTATAAATATAGCTAATAATTACTTATTCTTGGGTAGGGTATTTATATTATCTTTGTTGAGGTTAATAAAATGAAAAGTACACTAAAAAAGGTATCAGAGATTGTCGCTAAGGCGAATGACTCGTTCTACAACCAATTTGATAATGTTGATACATTGATGGGCATAATGGATAAAAACCTACGTAACCAAGGCATGAAAGCTGATGCGATTACCATTGATTGCATAGCCCAGAACAAGAAGATCGTTGTACTCATCCATGATGAGAAGCCTGATACTATAGAAATAGCATTGGGTAGCAAAGAAGGTGATATTTATTCGTCGGCTGAATACGCACTAAATGAACTGTCAGAGGCTGTTATTATAGACATTATGGAAAAAAACTTTATCTCACAAGAAAATCACACTAGCTAATTAAAGCTAAAGTAGCCTTTTGCTAGCGCTAGTAAACTGCGCTTAGTCGCTTAGCGGAGGTTATATTTACTCACGGTGCTAATTAAATGATTTCCTGCTTGTTTGAGTTCTTTTTTGTGGTAACTTTAGCGCAGTAAAATGGGATTATGTTTGCTGGACTTCACCTGTAGATCTTATTAATAATTGCTGGGCAGCCCAAAATGCCAGGGTGATGCGGTATCAATAATTTCTCAGTAAGGGGTATTCACATATCCTTGCAAAGAAATATCGTTTGCTTCGTCCTAATACTTTACCTGATATTCTGACGCTTAATGTGGCGTCATACCCCTAGGAGTTTACTTGATTTCACGACTTAACAAAAAAACTTTGATTCGATGGAAGGTCTACATAGATAGGTCGAAAATGTATATTGGATATGTACAATTCCTCCTGATAATTTTCGTGTTTATTAAATCACTAGGTGATAATTTTGTCACTGAATTTGTCTTTACAAGTCCAATGATTGCAGTGCCTATTATATTGTTCACTTTCGTTTTGTTGTCGTTGATTATTGGTTACCTTGATTCCAGACTCGGCTTTCGTGAAGAAGAAATAAGGAACCATTCTAAATCTAATCCTGTGTTAATGGATATTCAAAAGTCTCTTATAGAATTAAATATTAGAATGGCTAAAATGGAACAAGAGAGAAAGTCGAACGATACTTAATGTTTTTACTTTAAGGTCGATTTAAATAATAACTCTTATAACAGTGCCAACATAAGTCATTCAAGTCGGGCAAATTTTAGCTGTGCTTTTTTGTCTAGGACGGTCAATAACCTTTAGTTCACTAAACTTAGCCTCCTATTGGGAGAATAGTTTTTAAGGATTTGAAATGAAACGTAGACAGTTTGTTAAAGCTTCACTGGTAGGTGGCGGAGTTATTTTAGGAGTAGGTGCCGGCGCATTTACCCTGATTAAAGAGGGCAATAAAAATAGCCTTACCGTAGAGATGGCTTTAAAAAAGCTAGATGATTTATCTGATGAAAGTCTTATCCACCAAGGCGAATGGAACCCATATCAAATATTTAGCCATTGCGCACAAAGTGTAGAGTTTTCAATGTCTGAATTTCCAGAACATAAATCGAATTTATTTAAGAGTACGGTTGGTCAACTCGCATTCTCGATTTTTGCATCTAAGGGTAAGATGACACATAACTTAGGAGAGCCTATTCCAAGTGCTCCAATTATTATTAAACATCTAGACTCAACACACGCACTCATTCGTTTAAAACAATCTCTGCTCAACTTTAGCCGTTATCAGGGGATTCTTGCGCCACATTTTGCCTACGGTGAGCTATCGAAAGCGGAGTATGAAATAGCACATGTCATGCATTTATATAACCATCTTCAAGAGATAAAGACTTAACAATGCCGTGGTCAAGTCACTAAAATCACTCAAATTAATCTTAAGTGCTTTGTATAGTTTCTGTTAATTGAATCTAAAATAGAAACGTTAACTGACTCATCAGGCATTTGCATAGATTGATGTTTATAAAAGATAAAGCCGTTAATATACCTTATAGATCTGTGGGTTAATGGTAAATTTAAAGGCGATGAGTAAACAATGAAAGCAGAGTTACGATTAAAAATTATCGACGTTTGTAATAAAAAAATAGCGAGTAATGGTGACAACGTTGGACTATCATTTTATGCCTTTTTTGCTAATAAAAATGAAACACCTGAACTACTTATGGAAGTTGCAACATGGTGGATACAGACTCACAGATTAGATCATTTCGTCAAGGCGATCAAAATTAAAACCATGGTAGAAAATGGTTTGTAATGGAAGATAACCAATCGCATAATTGATAACATTTAACCCCAATTTTTTCACTGCACTTAATATAATAATCGACTGTGATTTCGCACTTGGTGAGGTTTAATGACAAAGGAACTACAAAATATCAGTCAAGCCGCAATCGTTCTTGAAGCGTATAATCCATCTTGGGATGATAAATTTGCAGCAGAAAAAAAACGCCTAATAGCTGTTGCAGGTGATTGGCTTTATGGTTCTGTTGAACATGTAGGTAGTACTGCTGTTCCGGGCATGATTGCTAAACCGATAATAGATATAATGTTTGGCGTTAAGTCTTTGGAACTCGCTCAACCTGCTATTATAGCGCTTGTCCAAAACGGTTATAAATATTGGCCTTATAAGCCTGAAGTTATGCATTGGTTTTGCAAACCTTCAGATGAATTTCGCACACATCACTTACATTTGGTGCCGTTTGAAAGCCCACTCTGGAATGAACGTTTAAGGTTCAGAAATTTATTACGTTCAAACTCAGTTATCGCTAACGGATACGCAAATTTAAAACAAGAATTAGCCATTACTTATAAAGACGATAGGGATGAATACACTAAGAAAAAGTGGCCGTATATTCAGCAAGTTTTACATGAAAATAAACTCACATCATGAAAATGATTTTACAATGAGTGCTATCTGAAAAAAATATTTAATCTATACAAGAACAAAGCCTTCGGGTTAAAGCAAGTATCTCAACACGCTATGTGCCTAATAGCCGCACAGCGGCATTCGTAAACTTTAAAGTTTACTTAGCTGCTAACAAAAGCTATTTTATTGCCCCCTGTATAAAGGGTTAATCGTAGTGTTTGATTTTTATTCAACCAGAAAAGATAATTTATATGACAACTTTTTTCGCAGGATTTTTTCTTAGCCTCTCTCTTATCCTTGCAATAGGTTCTCAGAATGCTTTTGTTTTGAAGCAGGGAATTAAAAAACAACATGTTTTATTAATTTGTACTATTTGTGCTATTTCTGACGCTATTTTAATTTCATTGGGTGTTGCAGGGTTTGGCGCTATTGTAAATGAGTATCCTTTTATTGAAACGTATGCCCGTTATGGCGGTGCTTTGTTTCTTCTTGTTTATTCTGCACTGAGTTTTAAGTCAGCATTCAGTCAACGTCATGTCTTAACACCAGAAGCTAAAGTACAGCATTCAGTCTTAAAAACGATTGCCATCTGTCTTGCTTTTACATGGTTAAATCCTCATGTTTACCTCGATACTATGGTGCTTTTAGGGAGCATTTCAACACAATATGAGGGAAAGCAAATTGAATTTACCTTAGGGGCAATTTCAGCTTCATTCACTTTCTTTTTTAGTTTGGGTTATGGAGCAAGATTTTTAGCCCCGCTATTTCAACAACCAAAGTCATGGCAAGTGCTAGAATTTATTGTTGGGCTTACTATGCTCATTATTGCTTTAACGTTAATCTTTAGCTAAAAGGTATACTTAACAGCGAATTGACTGTTGGTTGCCAAGGGAAAATGTGTGTATCTGATCACAGCAATAGGTCTTTTATTAACTTTTGTTGGTTTGGGACTTATAGGCTTAGTTAAACAAAAAATAGTTATTATAATCTCCTCAATATTTTAGCTAGATATTAATTGCCTATAAATGGGCATAATCAGTAAAGGTATTATATGAACGCGTGTGAATTAATAAAATTATTATCTAAAAAAGGGACTGAAGATCTATCAACTTCATTACAGTGGATCAAACCGATACCTGAAGAGGGTGCTGCTTTAGTTGAGAAAATAGACATGGCCTTAAATATTGTTAAATTTTCTCAATCTAGACAAGCTGAATATGGAGGGGTAAAATCCTCAAACAATCACTTAGACTCTCTAATACGTTTAAGGGCTGAACTTAACAGTATTCTTGAGAAAACCTAAAGTAAACTAGTTAAACTTAACGATAATAAATTAAATAGGGCAGGTAACAACGCAAATAGCTGTGCTACTAATTTGGCATTTTGCCAATGATAATATTACTCTCTAGTGAGAGCGGATGAGCAAAGGAATGCAAATGATTAAATTGAATCTTTATAAATATAGTAAAGCCTTATCGGTAATTAGTTTAATAGCGGTTACTTATAAATATTGGGGGTTTGGTTTTTGGGAAGCTATTTTTATTTTGCTCCCTTACCTGCTGGTATTTTTGCTTGCAAATAGAGCCGCTTATAGTAGCCCTTTGTTAATAGGGTGTAGGGCGATAGCTGGCGTTATTGTTTCACTATTATGCGGAGTATTATTATTTGGCATAACGCCTTCTGCTCAAGCAGGTATTGGATTTATGTTTGTTGTTGTTATTCAGTATGGTGTTATTTTCGTGAGTGAAGCACTCATTGGTTTATTCACTTATCAGGCTGATGACAAATAAGACTAGTTAAGCAGCGCTAAATAAACATTGGAGTACGACGTTGAAAAAATGGATGTTAATTTCTTTACCTATATTATTTTTTATTGGCTTTGCTGGGGCAAACTACCTGGGCTTTTTATCGCCATCTTTTACATCTGTTGTAAACAAGCCCATTCAAAGAATAGATTTAATAGACCTTCAAGGAAGTCGTCATTCTTTTGATGAACTTAAGGGGAACGATACCGTTATTTATTTTTTTGCTTCGTGGTGCACTCCTTGCTACAAATCTTTAATGACGCTAGAGAAAGTGACCGCTAATAAGCAATTACCCATTAATTTATTAGCTGTTGCCTTGGATGAAGATATTGATGAAATTAACCGCATGTTAATTAAAACTGGTTTTACGGGTAAAGTGTGGATTGCTAGTGAGGGCACAATGGCCTTGCAGAAACGTTATTTTGGAAACGAAGGGCGTGCTGTTCCTTATGTAGTAAAGCTTGATAGAGACACAAATATTATCGAGAGAAGCTATAAATTAAATCAACTTACCCAATGGCAATCAGTTTTAAGGGATGGCGTATCTTTAAATAAAATATAGAATTTATAAGCAACAATTTAAGGGCGGGTAATAAACCTCCTTAGTTAAGTTTGAGGGCGGCATTATTGAATTATTTTGAGGATAAAATTGATGAAACAGTACAAATATAAAATAGTAGATACCAGAGATGTTGAGACAGCAGGACTGTTTAAAGGGAGAAAACGAGAAGATGTTGAAAGTTATCTCAATACACTTGGCAGTGCTGGTTGGGAACTGGTTAACGTAGATTTTCGTGAACTTGAAGGTGGTCTTGAGTTCGCAGGCGTAATGAAAAAAGAAATTTAGGTCATTTACAGGTCTAGAATACTTAACCCGTTTACTATCACTTCATAGCACTGGCGACGTTATTTAACTTCGTTGTATTATTTAGTTTACATTACTTCGCTGATTATTTGGCGTTATACAAAATAGAGAGTTTGGTGGAAAATTCAAAGACTAGGGCTTCAATAAGCTTCAGGTTCAATCGATTAGATAAGATGCAAGCCTTTACACTCGAGCGAGAGATACTAGGCTCATTGTGCGATAAAAATGTTGAAAATAATGTTTATGTTGTTTGTGTACCCTTAACAGACACTAACTTCGACGACATTAGTGACTATTATGTCCGACAAAGAGTTAATATTGAAGACTGTGATATATTTGTATCGGTTAGCTCGGATTCAGGTACTAAATGCTTTGATATACCTGTGATAGTCAATCGCATGCTTAAATATATCGATTGTAAATTAACCTTTGCTTTTACTGTATTATAAAGACTTTAAAACAAGTGAATCAAACGGATAAATTACAGTTGAGGGCCCGTCTATTAAAGACCGCAACTTTAGCGACAAAGAACGATAGGGAGATCGAATGAAAACACTATCATTTATACTATTAAGCTTTTCTTTGTCTTGCACTGCGGCAGAGGATTTTTTGAATAAGTATGCGGTTAATATTGATGGCATGCTTATGAGTAAGCTATTACCCATAAACGAAATGGATACGCTGACCCATAAATTTGAACCTGCCATCACTTTTAATTGCGGTGTTAGCAGTCGATTTTACGCGCTCGATGAGCAGCTAAAATTTAAATTTGAAAACGGTCAGTTAAGAGTTGTTTCAAGCTTTGTCTCAACCGGCAATATAATATCTTATACACCACTAAGAGCATTAAGTGGTTTTGCATTTCGTCCCGCTTTATTTAAAGGTTATTATTTTATTTCTGAGTGATTTTGCGATATAAGTCATTGAGAATGAGTATTAAGAGGGCTGTTTTTTGATTCATTCCAAACAAACAAAAGGCTTTAATTGACTGTTTATCAAATGCTTAAGTGGTTTTTATTAAGTTGAAGCAGAAGCTGAAATAGTCTTTGATGGATAAGTGTTAAAAAACGTAATCGATAGAGTAAATAAAAATCATTAAAAATTTAAATTCAAAACGCATCGAATTAATATCATCATCAGCCGCTCATCTTCACATTGAACTTGAAACACCTTTGTTACTTTCTGAAAAATTAAATGCGTCTGTTTCAAGCGATTGGCCTAGCGGTGAATATGACCGAGATGCAATGGAGTTTTTTCTTTCTTGTTTCGAAAAAGGCGGTAAATTAGCTGAAGGTTGGTATGGCTGGTATGCTATAAATATTGCCGTTTCAGGAGAAAGAACTCTCGTGGGATCAGGTGGATATTTTGGTCCCCCAGATAGTAATGGAATAGTTGAGATTGGCTATTCTGTGCTACCTAGTTGGCAATGTCGTGGCTATGCAACAGAAATTGTTAACCTGCTCATTTCTCATGCCTGCTCCTTCGAAGAAACCAATAGTATTATTGCTCATACTGCACCCGAAAATAAAGCGTCTAAAAAAGTGTTGATTTCTAATGGTTTTAGGGAAGTTGCAATGAATGATGGCCTGCTGAGTTTTGAGTATACTCGTTAGATTTATTGCTTTAATTGCAGTTGATATTTTAGGTAAAACCAGCGCTTTATAGTGCAACGACTAAATTTGTTACGGTGAGTTGTGCTATATATTTTAATAAAATAATTTATCCCTTTAATCTGGGGATTTTTAAGGAAATTACCTTTATGGATTTAATAAAAATTATATTACCTATCGCTTTAATGACATCGTTGTTGTGTCATGCTGAACAGACCCCATTAGAGCGATCTTTATCGCAAGAGTTAACTAAGGCAGTTACTAAAATTAACGCTAAAGGTGCTCAAATAATTGATGAAGAAACAAGACTTGATTACGCAGCAACATTCAAAAATTTCATTATCTATAATAACACTATGATAAATTACAGTGCTGATCAACTTGATGTAAAGGCTTTTGAACCAATTATTGAGAAAGTGTTGATAGGTACATTATGTGCGAATAAAGCGTTAGAAAGTTTTATCAATTTGGGGGTAATAATGGTGTACCGCTTTCACGGTAAAAATGGTTTATATATAACAGAACTTTCAAAAGATATGTCTACTTGTAAAAAAATACAATAAGCTGTTTAAATAATGGCAACCTTAGGTTCTTTCCCTGATAGATATTTTATAAATAATTAAATTACCGGCGAAGCTAATAAATGAACGGGGTTATTTAGCGCAAAGTTAACAGACATAAAAATTTTCTTTTTAATCTCAGCAAAACACTGAGTCTTAGAACAATCTATGAGTATTTAAGATGATTTCACGTAAATATCACAAAGTTGTATTTTCTTTTTTTATGGCGTTACTTATGTCCTGTGTAATGTCTTTTGTTATTAGTGTGTTTAACGTAGGTATGGTGACGAATATTGTTCCTATATGGTTAAAAGCGTGGAGTTTCGCTTTTATCTTTGCCTTTCCAACTATTTTAATTATATCTCCTATTGTACATAAATTGGTGAGTTTTGTTTTACACGAAGAAGAGCATAATATTTAATATATGATTTAGACGAAAATAATAGTTGGCATTTATTACGGTGTCGTTTATTTTTAGCTAGCTGATATTTTGTTTAAAGTGTTGTTGTTTTTTAAGGAAAAGTTATGTTTCGAAGCATTATGTTTGTTTTTTTATCGCTACTGAGTCAGTTTGCTGTTGCGTTAGATTACACACAGGAAATCACAGAACAAGAGATACAAGAAAAAATATCAGCTTTTATGCCAATCGAAAAAAAGAAATATTTTGTCACTGTTACCCTATCAAATCCTATAATAGATTTACTAAAAGAAAGTGATGAAATAGGTATTCGTGCAAATATTGACGCTAGTGCTCCCGGTGGAATTAAGGGTAGCGGTGAAGTAATGATTAAAGGCACATTAGATTATGAGCCTAAAAAAGGTGAGTTTTATTTTAAAAACCCTACAATTATTAGTTTAGCCATTGATAAAGTTCCTAAAAATTTCACTCCAAAAATACAAAATATTGCGCAGGCCATGCTTTCAAAAGTGATGGCCGTTTATCCAGTTTATAAATTTAAAGATGATAATGTAAAACACAAATTAGCCAAAGCAGTATTGAAATCATTGGAAGTAAAAGATGAAAAATTAATTATAACGCTTGGTGTATTTTAAATTAACAAACAGTTGACTAGTGTTGTTTACTGTAGATATAGCCAACTTATATTTTACGATTGTAATGTGACAGATTGTCGCGCATTGAAAAAGACTTAATAGCAGAGGTGAATTTATGGATTTAACAGAATTGGTGATATTTTTAGCTATCGGTGCTTTAGCCGGATGGTTAGCGGGAAGGTTAATGAAAGGGGCTGGCTTTGGCTTACTCGGTAATATCGTTGTTGGCATTATAGGCGCAGTGGTTGGTGGCTTTGTCTTTGGCTTACTTGGTATATCTGCTGGCGGAGTCATTGGTACAATTGTTACGGCGACTGCGGGGGCGGTTATATTGATATTTGTTGTTGGTATCATAAAAAAGGCCTAATAGCCTGATACGACAGATGAAATAAAAGCATTATCCCTTAATTTTATCTATTATAATCGTAATCAAGGGCGCAATTATTCCGGGGATGCCGTATTATTCATGCTAGAAATTTAAGATACCCAGAGGAGAATACGAGTGGCTAAGCAAAATTACTCTTTCGAAAAACGTCAGAAAGAAATAGCTAAAAAGAAAAAAAAGGAAGAAAAACGTTTGAAAAAATCAGCTGTGGAGGAGGTACCGTCAGAAGACGAGCAAGTTGTCTCTGAAAATGACGATAAATAACACCTGATAGCTTCATACTTGAAGTCATTAAATAAGGTTGGCTTTGCTATTTTTTTCAAATTTTAGCCAACTATTTTAGCTTATATAACTTGTGTTTACTGATAAGTGTTATTGCAGCGTCTTTATTTTTATCGTTTTCTTTTTACTCACCGGTCGTTTCTCCAGTTCAGCATTAAATAAAAGAGCTCATAATAATGCCAAAGCTGGCGATTACTATGAATCGTTTGGTTAACCTGATGCAACTAAAGAAGAACGAGAGATGGCTAGGGAAAATCTTGAAAATTCCTACCGTATTGACCCTATCTTATTTGATTTATTATTTGGTCACAGCGAAAAATAAAGTATAGTTTTTGATGTTTTTAATTAAATATGCAGATCGAAACTTCTAACCATTCAATGCTTCAACACAATTTGATATCCTTAAGTGATAACAACAAACTGATTGGCATAGCTTATCCGACAACAACGTTCATTTTTTTCACTGCTTAACAATGTATGAGTATTAAGTCGTGTTGCCTAATTAAAGAAGAGATATTTATGTTTACAGGAATAATTCAATCGATAGCTAAAATTATCGATATTACAGATGAAAAGGGTATCAGAACTTTTGTTATTGATTTCAACAAAGGTTTTTGCACTGATCTAGAAATAGGAGCAAGTGTTTCTGTCGACGGAGTATGTTTGACGGTTACTGAAATAGTGTCTGAAGTTAGGGTCAAGTTTGATGTAATGCTACAAAGCCTTTTAATAACGACCCTCAGCGAATATGGAAAAAATACTTGTGTCAATGTAGAGCGAGCAGCTAAAGAGGGTGCTGAAATTGGTGGTCATCCTCTGTCGGGGCATGTGGACTTTAAAACCCCTATTGTCAACATTACTCACATAGAAGACAATTATTGTATCCGTTTAGGTTTGTCAAAAGAATGGAAGCGCTATGTCTTTCCAAAGGGCTACATTGCCTTAAACGGAGCTAGTTTAACCATTTCTCAAGTGAATAAGACAGAGCAGTGGTTTGAAGTTTGGTTAATTCCTGAGACTCGAAGGATGACAGTGTTTGAGGCTAAGACTGTTGGCGAAAATATTAACATAGAGATAGAACGTGGCACTCAAGTTGTTGTTGACACTTTACGCGATACACTGGAAGAAAATCTAGGGGCTTTACTGCCGTTATTTGAGAAAATTCTGTCTGAACAAGGCGTTGATATTAATGCTTTAGGGCATAATGTAAAATCCCCAATAAATAAAAACAGCTAAAATAGTAGGCTATTGTTACGTGATATTAGCCGTTTTAAACGGCTAATATTTAATTGATATTTAAGTGTGAATGTAGAGTGTTTATGGATAACGAACTAGTCATTAGGGAAGCAAAATTCAGTGATCATTCGTTTATTTTTAAACTTTCACCTATTTTAGCTGACGTTGCTCAGTTATCTTGGCATTCTGACGATGTTATTCAAAAAATGCAATTTGATTATATTGCTGAAATGCTTGCTGAATCATCACAAGCCAACGTTACCTTTATCGCTGAAATAAGTGATGTTTCTTTGGGGTTCATTCATGTTAGAACCCATAAAGACAGTATATCTGGTGAGATGTGTGGAACAATACCTTTGTTGGCTGTTTCACCTGAGTCACAGGGTTTAGGTGTTGGTAAGATTTTAATTGGGTTTGCTGAGAAATGGTCTAAAAATTTAGGGTGCAGGTTACTGCATCTGGAAGTTTTCGCTAATAATAAAAAAGCAAACGACTTCTACCAAACGTTAGGTTTTAAACCTGAAACGGTGCAGATGATTAAAGCTATATAGGCTGTTATATTTTTAAAAACGTAGTGACGCTGCTGGGTCGTTCACTACGTTTATTGAGTGTTTTGAAAGCGGTTACTATCAATTGATATAACTTAAGTTAACTCACTTTGTGATTCTCAGCGTTTATTGATCTGTTAAACGGCTGTGATCGCACTCACCTTGCTATATTTCAGTTGCAGAGGCTACTGTCGTATATTCATAGTTAAATGCTCTGACTTTCTTACCTGAGTCAGCTATAAATTCTACGGTAGTTGAACGGGGTAATATCAATACTGCCTCGTATTCTTCACCCGTTAAAAAAGTGTCATTGCCACATACTAGGTCTTGAGTTAATTTTATCCGCATTACTAATCTTCGCTATGTTAAATTAATTTAACTTATCATATCATCTTTTTATGAACATATTAGTGCAAAAATTCGTCAGGCTGATTTCAATGATAATTTTGGCTAATATGGTAAGAATAATCAGCCATTATTATACAGAGATGGATTTGTGAATTTTTAACATTTAAAGATTAGAGTTTGATTATACTGTCAGCTAAGCTGGCATTTATCGATTTATTTTCATTAGTCGATGACTCTAAGGCTTTTCTAAAAAGCCGAGATGGCCGTGAAGCTTTTAAATTTTGTCAGGTCAAATGTTAATAAAATATCAAGCAACAACGTCGTTGAAAATAAATATTTATCGCGAGGGCATCATTATAGCGGTAGTATGGAAAATTAACTAAAGCGCAGGTAAGGCAACTTTATATGTCATCTAGAGTAAGACTGATTCTTTCGGCGGGGATCTCATTTTGTTTTTATTTTGCTTGGTCATATTGGGCGAATGGTTTAGTCAGTGAAGATCAATCACTAGTGTTAAGATCGGCAATTGTGCAAGGAACATTAAGCGGCACGATTACTGTTTTATTTACTTTTATATTAGAAAAATCAGTGTCGAAATTTGGGCAAAGTTATCTTTCATTAATATTTGTTGTGCCTATCATCTGTACAGTGTTTTCTAAAACAAAACAAAACATCGCCATTTTTAGAACCTTCAGAAATGCCTTAGACCGCTCGGCTAAATATTTAAGTAATAACGCTATACCAGGTACTTTGTTAGCACCACTTTTACCTATAGCGATTCAATCTAGCATTGCCATTGGTGTTAACTTTATTAACCAAACGCCTAATTTATGGTTAACGGTTACACCTAGTATAATCATTACCGCTATTTATGGTTATGTGTATACCTTCACTTTACTGAGTAAGCCTGCTGAGCCAGGTTGATTAGCTAACTCGATTATTTATAAAATTAATTAAATTATATTTTCCGATTAAATTTAGCCTACAGTAATATCTGGTTAATTATTGGCAGATATTGAAATATGTTTACTGTTTTTGATTTTTAGTTTTCTTACTGAAAATAACATTGAGTTAACCCATTTCAATAATGAACGATTAACGAGTTAGTAAGCTTGGTATATCATCTTAAATAACGACTAATCGATGAGTTAGAACTCCGTGATCACCTCTAAAAAGATCACGGGGAAAGTTTTCTTTATTGGGAAAGCTACCGGTTATTGGCTTTTATTAACACCACCAATTAGCTGTTTAGGATCTAATCTTGCCATAAGCTCTGCTTCACTAATATTAGTTAGTTCGATAGCGACATCTATTACTGTTCTTTTTTCTAGGTATGCTTTTTTAGCAATCTCAGCACTTTTTTCATAGCCGATCAATTCAGTTAACGCGGTTACTAAAATTGGATTTTTTGCTAAATTTTGCTTAATTTCGTCATGATTCACGCTTATATCTTTGATAACTTTATCAGCAAGTGCGTTAGCGCTTGAGCTGAGTAGTTGAATACTTTGCACTAACGTATGAGCGATTAAAGGTAGCATGGTATTAAGTTGGAAGTTGCCAGATTGTCCTGACAACGTAATGGTTGTGTCATTGCCGATGACTTGTGTGCAAGCCATTAAAACCGCTTCAGGGATCACTGGGTTGACTTTCCCTGGCATAATACTGCTACCTTTTTGTAGTTCAGGTAATCGAATTTCATTTAATCCATTTAATGGTCCACTGCTTAGCCAGCGAATATCATTGCTGATTTTACTTAAACTAACCGCGGTGGTTTTAAGAATACCGCTAATGCATACCGCTGTGTCTTGTGCACTAATTGCCCGAAAATAATTATCGGCAGGCATGAAGGTTAAACCGGTGTTCTCGGTTAAGGTACGAGTGACAATAGTGGCAAAATCTGGGTGTGTATTAACTCCAGTACCTACAGCTGTGCCGCCAATGGCAAGCTTGTATAAACTTGGTAAGTTATTTTGTAGCTGGTCATAGGCATAACTCACTTGAGCACTCCAACCACTTATTTCCTGAGCAAAACTTAATGGCATTGCATCCATTAAATGAGTACGGCCTGTTTTTATGGTGTCATGATGCTGACCGGCTTTGTTGTCTAAGGTGTTACGTAAGTGTTCTAGCGAGGGTAATAACTGCTCAGCGATAAGTTTTGCTGCACTTAAGTGGATACAAGAGGGGATCACATCGTTAGAACTTTGTCCCATATTTACATGATCATTAGGGTGAACGTTTATGGTTTGATTACTTTTTAACTTAACTAATGAAGCAATCACTTCATTTGCGTTCATATTCGTGCTGGTTCCCGACCCTGTCTGGAAGACATCAACGGGAAACTGATTATCGTGGAAACCATCCGCAACTTCTTTGGCAGCCAATTGAATTGCTGCAGATTTATCAGCATCAAGTAGACCCAGTTCTTGGTTCGCTTGTGCAGATGCGCTCTTGATTGTGCCTAATGCCCAAAGGAAAGCGCGTGGCATTTTTAAATCGCTAATAGTGAAGTTGGCTAATGATTTAGCTGTTTCATTACCGTATAAACAGGCAGTTATATGCTTTTTATTAACTGTTGTTTTATCGTCTTTTTTTTGCATTTAGTTAGCCTTTTAAGTATCACGCACATTAATCATAGAGAAAGGTCGAAAAGAGTCTATTGAATAGGGTTATTTCTCAAATATTAGTTTTGCCTTAACCGCTTTAGGTAATTAGCATCATTCAATTTTTCTCTCTGATACTGTGCGAATAAGTTTATTTGCTCTACATTAAGACTACAGGTTACCGTTTTATCTTGCCAATTTAAAGACGCTAATTGTTTAGGTGCAATAAGTACCTTTTTACCGCCGGGCGAGCAATTACAGGTATCAAAATAATTGTGGCAACTAAGGCCCATATAGAACTCGATAGTTGCTTAAAATATTTTCTAGCAGACACTTAAATTATTTATGGCTACTACGCAAAAGTCGTTAATTAAATTAATTTATAAATACCATTGTTATATTGTTATATTGTTATATTAAATTTATTCAGATTTTAACCATGAGTTAAGTCTGGTTCTATAAAACTTTTTTTACTTTATATGAAGGAATAATATGAAAAGTATCAAACTATTAGCGGGATTTTTAATTGGTTGTTTTTTATTTAATGCCAATGCGGAATCAGCAATAAACTATAGTTATTGTGAGCGCGATTGCAAAATGGAATATAACTTTTTTAAGACATATGCTAGAGAAGGTTCGTCTTTGGCAAACTTAGCGATGGCAATCATGAATTATAGAGGTCATGGGCGTGAAATAAATATACCTTTAGCCAATAAGTTACTGATCCGAGCAGCCAGAGATGGTGAGCCTGGTGCAATGTATCAACTTGCTTATAATATGATGTATGGTTTACACATGGAGCAAGATCTTGAAAAAGCACTCGTTTGGTTTAAAAAAACCGAAAGGTTTAATGTCTTAAACACTAAACGTAATGTTAGTTTGCTAACGCTGCTTTTAAATGAAGAGCAAGTTGAAAAACGACCTTCAATAAAAGCATTACTGAGTAAAGCGAGCCAAACAAAAGAAGAGCGGTTGTCTAACACAGAAAATGATGATGGCATCGAGCATATTGCAGTGACTCATCAGTTCTACTGGGATTATATTTTGTACAATGCCGAGCTGCAAACTTGCACGGTAAAATGTTTACCAACGTCATTCAATACCCTAGTTCCTTTAATTCATGTTGTTAACGAGCAAGCACTGTTGAATGAATTAACATTAGCGGTTAGCGCTAAAATTTAATAATCAATTAATAGCTAGATATTAACCATATGCTGTCAATGCTATGGGCAATGGTTATAAAGCTTATCTCACATTAGCAACCCTTTTGGGGCTGCTAATGTGGCTGCATTTTAATTTTAAGGATGAAAAACATCGTAAAAGTAAATTTCTACTTTAACCGCTATTACATCATCAAGTCATAAAATTACCGATGTTTATCGCTTCAAGTTAGGTCATGCATTCACTTTGATCATGGCGTATTTCAATAGATATGTGTGATAACTGTGGTAAAAATCCTTTTAAAATACGTTCATATTCGTTTGAATCTAAAGGCTCGGCAGAGGTTACTTTAAGAATTGCTGCTTGGTGTGCGCTTGCTATTTTCCAAACATGAATATCGTTGATCACGCTATTTTTTTCACTTAATACCGCTGAAATTTCATCCATGGTTGATTTATTTATCGATTTATCAAGCAGTACTTCACTTGATTCTTTAATTAATCCATAAGACCAACGCAAGATAACGATGGCACCGACAATCCCCATGAGTGGATCCATCCATAATAAACCAATATATTTACCCACCAATAAGGCAACAATCGCTAATAAAGAGGTGAGGGTGTCCGCTAGTACATGAAAGTAGGCGGCTTTCATCGTATGGTCGTGCTGGTGCTCGTGGTTGTGGTCATGGTTGTGGTCATGGTGGTGATGGTGATCATCATGTAAGATGAAAACAGAGGCAACATTCACCAGTAACCCTATAATCGCAACAACGATTGCTTCGTTAAAATGAATTGATAGCGGGGCTGACAATCGCTGAGCAGATTCAATTATCATCATCAATGCGACAATCGCTAATGCAATTGCACTGGCAAAACCACCTAAAGAGTTTACTTTGCCTGTTCCAAAACTAAAGTCTTTATTACTGGCATGCTTTTTAGCATAAGAGTAAGCAAAAATAGCAATAAGAAAAGCGGCAGAATGAGTGCCCATATGCCAACCATCAGCAAGCAGAGCCATAGAACCAGACCATGTACCAGCAGCAATCTCAAGTACCATAATGATGGTTGTTAGCCAGAAAACAATTTTTACTTTATTTTCATGAAGCTTACTGTCAATACCAAAATCGTGCGAGTGTTCCCACTGAATACCACTATCTTTTTTCATTAAATATCTCCATCGGTTGCTTAATGCAGTTAGTCATAGCATCAATATATTTTTTGGAATATACTATACCCTAGTATACTACAATTCAAGTAAAGGAAATTTATGTCACATACTGCCGCCGGAAATAAAAAGCTGCTTAGTCGTGTTAGACGAATAAAAGGCCAATCAGTTGCTCTAGAGACTGCTTTAGAAGGAGAGCCCGATTGCATGGCTGTTTTGCAACAGGTTGCTGCAATAAAAGGTGCGGTTAATGGTTTGATGAAAGAAGTGCTAGAAGCTCATTTACGAGAGCATTTAGGTGCGGAGGATATGACAAAAGAGCAACGATTAGCAGAAGTAGAAGATGTTATTTCTATTCTTAAAAGTTACTTAAAATAATCACCGTAATCAACACCGATGAAAAGTAGTGATTAATATTTTTTATTGAATAAAAAAAACAGTTATGTAATCATTTATTATTATCATAATATTTTGTTGGCTACTTTGAGATTTCTTTTCCCTAAAACATTAATAGTATTGTTCGTATGTTTGGCCTTTGTTGGTCAGGCAATGGCGTCTACTAGTATGGCTTATCAAATGATAGGTATGAAGGTAATGAATGCGCAGCCACAAGATATGTCTATGATGGATCACAGCGACCACATTATGGCTAGTGACTCAACTGAGCAGTCAGAAAATACAAAAGAAGATTGTTGTACGTCTTCATGTAAATGCTCTGCTGGCGGTTGCTCTATGGTTATCGCATTTATCAAAGGTGTTGCAGGTAACGGACCTGTCGCTAATTTTTCAGCTAAGATCTTTTCTTCTTCTAGTTTGGCTTTAAGCCAACAACCAGCATCTTTGTACCGCCCACCAATATTAAGCTAAATACAGGATAAATGCCTCCAAATTTTGGACCATTTATATCATTACTCTTGTATTAGGCTCTTTTGATATTGTGTTGTTATAACAACTTATCACTGATAAAAAACCTAATTAATCAAAAATATTAATTGATATCCCTCTTGGAGGGGTTATGTTTTCAAAAAAATTCACACCAAAATTAATGGCAGACTTTGCTGTTGGCTCAGATAATAAAGTGCCTGCACTTGCTACTGTGACGCGACCGTTAACATGGGTTCTGACAAACGGTGTTCCATTAAGGAATATGCTGATGAATAATCACAACATCAATAGTAAGTTTTACTTAAAATACAGTGCAGGGCTGCTTGCTTTGATTGTTATTTCTGCCAGTGCCTCTGATGTTAAAATGGTTAAGAGCCCGCCACCATTGTCTTTTATAAAGGCAGTCAAGGTCGCTCAAAAAAATGATCCTTGGTTAACGGGGAATGTTCATCAACAAAACGCTCTTGAATCGATGAGCTCAGCTGCTAGTACCTTACCTGATCCTAAAATGTCAATTGGCTTGGCAAATTTACCGACTAACGGTTTTGACTTTGGTCAAGAAGGTATGACGCAAATTAAAGTAGCTATTTCACAAATGTTTCCACGTGGCGACAGTTTAGCGATTAAAAGCCAACAACTAAAAATTGAAAGTGAAGCGTTTCCCTATCAACGTAAAGACAGAGAATCAAAGGTTGCGGTTACCGTAGGAAGTTTATGGTTGGACACCTATCGAGTTCAGCAAAGTATTGTCTTAATTGAAAAAAACAGATCGTTATTTGAACAGTTAGCCGATGTAGCAACTGCAAGCTATTCATCGGCTTTAGGTAAAACTCGTCAACAAGATATTGTTCGTGCGCAATTAGAATTAACCTATTTAGAAGACAGGTTAGATAAATTAGCACAGCAGAAAAATCACTATGAAGGCATGCTTTTACCCTGGCTAAACACATTTTATAAGACGGGTAGTACAATAGATGAAACGTCATTACTAACTGACTTTTCTTCACATAATATTGTAGTCAGTCATCAATTACCGCAAATAGAGTTAATGAATAGTCACTTAGTTTTGAAAGAAAATTGGCTTACACCAGGAGAGTTGCTGCCATATTTTTCAAATCACCCGGCGGTTATTGCTGTCGATAAGAAGGTGACTGCGACCAAAACAGGGATAAATTTGGCGCAGCAAAAATATAAAACTGAATGGGGTGTAAATGCAAGTTATGGCTATCGTGGCGATGATGCTATGGGAGGAAGTCGCGCCGATTTATTCTCTATAGGCGTAACTTTTGACATCCCCCTTTTTACTGATAACCGACAAGACAAAGAAGTTCAATCGGCGATATCTCAAGCAGAAGCGGTGAAAACCGAAAAGTTACTATTACTAAGACAACTGCTAGGTGCTTACTCGAGCGCCAAAGGAAGACTATTGCGCTTAAACGACAGACAAAATTTATATAAAAATAAATTATTACCACAAATACATGACCAAGCAGAAGCCTCTTTGACTGCTTATACCAATGATGATGGCGACTTTTCAGAAGTTGTTCGCTCACGTATTGCCGTGCTAAACGCTGAAATCGACGAGCTAACACTTAATGTAGAAGAGCAGAAGATAAGGCTTGAGCTTAATTATCTTTTTATTGGCGGTGCCAATTCTGTCGCTATACAAAACAAAAATAGCAAACTGGCTTTAGACAAAAGTAGACGAAATACGATTATTTCGGGAGAAAAACAATGAGCACATCTACCTCAACAAAATCCGCTAAACCATTAGTTCTTGGCATTATTATTGGTGGGATGCTGACTGTTGCTCTCACTAAACTTATCACTTCGGGCAGTAACTCAGTATCGGATGTTACGTCTAAAGAGAAAGTGCCACTTTATTGGGTCGCACCAATGGATGCCAATTATATCAAAGATAAACCGGGTAAATCACCGATGGGCATGGATTTAGTACCCGTTTACGATGACGGTGGCAAAGGACCCGATGAAGGTCCCGGCACCATTCGTATTTCACCTGATGTTGTTAATAATTTAGGCGTACGCACGGTAAATGTTCAATATAAAAAGCTCAATAGCCAAATTAATACCGTTGGTTATGTTACGTATAACGAAGATAAGCTTGTTCATATTCACCCTCGTGTACAAGGGTGGATTGAGAAGCTCTATGTGAAAGCGGTTGGAGATCCAGTTAAAAAAAATCAGCCATTATATGATATTTATTCTCCTGAGTTAGTTAATGCCCAAGAAGAGCTACTGCTGGCATTAGAGAGAAAAAATAATCGATTAATTAATGCGGCAGAAAATAGATTATCAGCACTACAGTTACCTAAACTAGCGATTAAAGAACTAAAAAAAACGCGAAAAGTACAGCAAAAAATAACTTTTTATTCACCACAAACTGGTGTTGTTGAAAGTCTAAATATCCGTGAAGGTTTTTTTGTAAAGCCAGGTACAACATTAATGTCGGTAGCTAATTTATCGGAAGTTTGGGTTGAGGCTGAGGTGTTTGAAAGGCAAGCAAGTCTAGTTAAAACCGGGTTACCCGTTACCATGACACTTGATTATTTACCGGGTCAAAAATGGCAGGGACAAGTGGACTATATTTACCCAATACTTGATGCTAAAACACGTACTGTGAAAGTACGTTTACGTTTTAATAATGAAGCGGGTGACTTTAAGCCTAATATGTTTGCAGAAATTGCCATAGATACAACAAGTGATAAACGAACACTCATTATTCCTAAAGAAGCGTTAATTCGAACGGGTAATCAAGACAGAGTTGTTTTGGCATTAGGAGAAGGCAGTTTTAAGTCAGTTGAGGTTTCTGTTGGGCGTTATGGCAGTGACAGTGTTGAAATACTAACCGGCCTTACTGATAGCGATAAAGTGGTGAGCTCGGCACAATTCTTATTGGATTCTGAATCGAGTAAATCTTCTGACTTTAAACGTATGCATTATCAGCTGGAACAAACAACGTCTGACTCAAATGACTCAAATGACTCAATAGCGATGACGATGAGTGATAGCGATGATAACGTTATCAAAGAGAGCGTTTCCTCTGCAACAGTCAATGGTACCGTTATTTCGACCATGGCAAATCATCGAATGGTGACTATCGACCGCGAAGCCATTGTAAAATGGGATCGAGAAGCAGATAGAGTCGATTTTATTGTCGATGAAGAGGTTGATATGACCTTATTTTCAATCAATGCCTATGTGATGTTTACCTTTGAAATTCGCGCGGGTAATTTTATTATTGTTAGTGCTATGGCAATGTCGGCACCTGGTGTCGATATAAATAACATGACTAACGACGAAAGGAAATAATGATGATCACTGCTATTATTCGATGGTCTGTTGGTAATCGGTTTTTTGTCTTACTTGCTACATTATTACTGGTGGCTGCTGGTTTATATTCTGTCAGCAAAACGCCTATTGATGCACTACCAGATTTATCTGATGTGCAAGTCATCATAAAAACAAGTTACCCGGGTCAAGCGCCACAAGTTGTTGAAGACCAAGTTACTTATCCCATTACTACAGCGATGTTGTCCGTGCCCGGCGCAGTTACGGTAAGAGGCTATTCATTTTTTGGTGACTCTTATGTTTACGTTATTTTTGATGAAGATACCGATCTTTACTGGGCACGTTCAAGAGTTCTTGAGTATTTAAGTCAAGTTGCCCCAAACTTACCCAGTGATGCTCGCCCTCAATTGGGTCCCGATGCTACAGGCGTCGGCTGGGTATATTTGTATGCCCTAACCGATAAAACTGGTCAACATGATTTAAGCCAATTACGGAGTTTACAAGATTGGTTCTTAAAATTTGAGTTACAAACCGTGCCTGGCGTTTCGGAAGTTTCTGCTATTGGTGGCATGGTTAAACAATATCAAGTACAAATTAACCCAGAAAAACTGCGTGCTTTTGGTATACCTCTCTCTCATATACAACAGGCCATTAAACAAGGTAATCAGGAAATAGGTGCATCAGTTGTTGAGATGGCAGAAGCTGAGTATATGATCAGGACAACAGGTTATATTAAAAGTGTCAGTGATTTAGAAAACATTCCGCTAGGGGTTAACGAGAAGGGAACACCGCTGTTATTAAAAGATGTTGCCGATATTGGCACAGGTCCGCAAATGCGTCGTGGTGTTGCTGAGTTGAACGGCGAAGGTGAAGTTGTTGGTGGTATTGTGGTGATGCGTTTTGGCGAAAACGCACAGCAAGTCATTAATCGTGTTAAAGATAAACTGGAAAAACTTAAGAAAGGTTTGCCCGAAGGCGTTGAGATAGTGCCTGTATATGACCGCTCTGCCTTAATTGAACGCGCAGTAGATAATTTAGCCTACAAGTTGCTCGAAGAATTTGGCGTAGTCGCATTAGTGTGTATTATCTTCTTGTTTCATGTTCGCTCTTCTTTAGTGGCAATTATTAGTTTACCGGTAGGTATATTAACCGCTTTTATCATTATGCACTTGCAAGGGCTTAACGCGAATATTATGTCGTTGGGCGGTATTGCTATTGCTATTGGTGCGATGATTGATGGCGCAATTGTCATGATAGAGAATATGCATAAGCATATGGAAAAAACACCCTTAACAAAAGAAAATCGCTGGCAAATCGTCACAGAATCAGCCAGTGAAGTTGGGCCGGCATTATTTTTTAGCTTATTAATTATTACCGTCAGTTTTGTGCCGGTATTTACTTTAGAAGCACAAGAAGGACGAATGTTTGCTCCACTCGCTTTTACTAAAACCTATGCTATGGCGGCTTCTGCGGCGTTAGCTATTACCTTAGTTCCGGTACTTATGGGTTATTTTATTCGCGGTAAAGTGTTAGCAGAGCATAAAAATCCGGTTAATAGATTTCTGACCTTTATTTATATGCCAGCCTTGAAGAAGGTTTTACATTTTCCAAAAATCACTTTAGTTGCGGCATTAGCTGTGTTGGCTATTGGCATATATCCATTGGATAAAATTGGTAGCGAATTTATTCCACCACTTGATGAAGGTGACTTGATGTATATGCCGACAACCTATCCAGGGATTTCTATTGGTCAAGCTCGTCAACTTCTTCAACAAACCGACAAATTGATTAAAACCGTCCCCGAAGTACAAACCGTGTTTGGTAAAGTTGGTCGAGCTGAAACCGCAACAGATCCTGCGCCACTGACTATGATAGAGACTTTTATTCAGTTAAAACCTCATGACCAATGGCGAGAGGGCGTAACCACAGAGAGCTTAAAGAAAGAACTTGATGCGTTAGTCAAACTACCCGGAGTAACCAACGCTTGGGTTATGCCTATTAAAACGCGTATTGATATGTTGGCAACCGGTATTAAGACACCGGTAGGCATAAAAATAGCGGGGCCACAACTGGACGTTATTCAAGAAATAGGTCAGCAAATAGAAGTCATTTTAGCCGATGTTCCCGGCACAGCGTCCGTTTATTCAGAGCGAGTTGCCGGTGGCCGTTATATTAAAATAGATATCCAGCGAGAAAAAGCTGCTCGTTATGGCCTAAATATCGCAGAAATTCAACAAGTGGTAGCAACGGCTATTGGTGGAATGAATGTTACTAAAACGGTAGAAGGTTTAGAGCGATATCCCGTTAATTTACGCTATCTACAAGATTATCGTGATTCGCCTGAACAATTATCTTCACTGCCTATAGTGACGCCAAACGGACAACGTATTTCGTTAGGTGATGTTGCCAATATCATCGTAGAAAATGGACCTCCGGGCATTAAATCTGAAAATGCCCGACTCAATGGCTGGGCTTTTGTTGATATTGATGGCGTTGATGTCGGAACCTACGTTGAAGCGGCGCAACAAGTGATTGCTGATAAATTAATCTTGCCTGCTGGCTACTCTATTACTTGGGCTGGACAATATGAATATATGCAACGTGCTAAAGCTAAGCTGACTTATGTGGTGCCATTAACTTTATTTATTATTATTATTTTACTCTATCTGAATTTTAGGAACGTTATTGAAGTGGCGATGATTATGGGAACTTTACCCTTTGCGATGGTAGGAAGCATTTGGTTAATGTACTTAGAAGGCTTTAACTTCTCAGTTGCTGTTGGCGTTGGTTTTATTGCGTTAGCCGGTGTTGCTGTAGAGATTGGGGTTATTATGTTGGTGTACCTCAATCAGGCTTACCAATCGATGCTAAGTGAACACCGCTTAGAAGGTATCATCACTAAAAAAGAAGATGTACTACAGGCTGTTTTACATGGCGCTGGGATGCGTGTTCGTCCTGTTATGATGACTGCTGCTGCTATTATTGTTGGTTTACTCCCTATTTTATATGGCACAGGTACGGGCTCTGAAGTGATGAGTCGTATTGCCGCACCTATGGTTGGCGGTATGTTGAGCGCGGTTATTTTAACATTACTGGTTTTACCAACGCTGTTTTATTTATGGCGATCGTCATCGATAAAATAGTGGCGATAAAAATAGTTTAGCAATCACCCTAATATTCATCGAGGTTATGGCGTTTTAAAATAGCGCCCGTACTTTTAAGTCTCTTTGATGGTAGGGTAGTTGGGTAAAGTTTTATAAAGCATTGTGTACAAACTAATGAGGGAAAATTATGAACGAAAATGACAAAATAAAAGCATCCGATTTATTTGTGCAAGCATTAGAAGCCGAAGGGGTCGATCATATCTTTGCTGTTCCCGGCGAAGAAAACCTCGATATGCTCGAGTCCCTTCGCAAGTCGTCGATAAAATTAGTGTTAACTCGCCATGAACAAGGCGCAGGATTTATGGCGGCAACTTATGGACGCTTGACTAATAAAGCGGGCGTTTGTTTGGCAACATTAGGCCCAGGAGCAACAAATTTAGCTACACCTGCGGCCTATGCTCACTTAGGTGGCATGCCCTTAATTATGATCACCGGACAAAAACCAATTAAGAAATCTAAGCAGGGCCAGTTCCAAATTATTGATGTAGTTGGCTTGTTTGACCCCATTTGCAAAATGTCTAAACAAATTGTCCATGGCAATACGATTCCGTCATTAGTGCGCGAAGCTTTCCGTCTCAGTGAAGAAGAACGCCCCGGTGCTGTATTATTAGAGTTGCCTGAAGATATTGCTGCTGAAGATTGTACGGCAGGGATTATGACACCCCATAAACGTCATTATGCAGGTCCTAATGAGGTGGCACTCGAGGAAGCGGTTACGTTAATAAAGGCCGCTAAAATGCCGTTAATACTTATTGGAGCGGGCGCGAATCGTCAAAATGTTCGAGAGGCAATGTGTGATCTTGTTCACACAACACGTATTCCCTTTTTTGACACTCAAATGGGAAAAGGCGTTGTTGACGAACGCTCAAGTCTCTTTTTAGGCACTGCAGCGTTATCATCGGGTGATTATTTACATTGTGCGATTGAGCGTGCAGATTTAATTATTAATATTGGACATGATGTTATTGAAAAACCGCCGTTTTTTATGGAGCAAGGGGGTAAAAAAGTTATTCATGTTAACTATAAATCTGCGATAGTTGATCAAGTATATTTTCCTCAATCAGAAATTATTGGTGATCTCGCGGCGTCTGTGACTGCTTTAAAAGATAAGTTAGCAGGAGAAGTAAAGTTTGATAGAAGTTATTTTGATAAGGTAAAACTCGCCATAGATGAGCATCTTGAAGAAGGAGCTGACGATAATCGCTTTCCTATTATTCCTCAGCGCTTTGTTGCAGACATTCGAAAAGTCATGGGTGAAAAAGATATCATCGCCTTAGATAACGGTATGTACAAACTTTGGTTTGCCCGTAATTATAAAGCTTATCAACCTAATACGGTATTACTCGATAATGCCCTCGCTACAATGGGCGCTGGTTTGCCATCAGGTATGATGGCAGCAATGTTAAACCCTGACCGACGTGTGATGGCAATATGTGGGGATGGCGGTTTTATGATGAATTCACAAGAATTAGAAACAGCAATTCGTTTAGGCTTGAACCTAGTGATCACCGTGTTAAATGATAACTCTTATGGAATGATCCGTTGGAAGCAAGCCAGCTCTGGCTTTGCAGATTGGGGCTTGGAATTTAATAACCCTGATTTTGTTAAATACGCAGAAAGTTACGGCGCAACAGGGCACAGAGTTACCTCTGCTGAAGATATCATTGCTACCTATGAAAAAGCATTCTCAGCGGGAGGTGTTCATCTTGTTGAACTACCCGTTGATTACTCTGAGAATCAAAGGGTATTGATTGATGAATTGGCAGCAAAGGTTTGTTTAATATAAACCTTTTGTCTTAATATCGCTTGTCAGCAAGCATTTTTTAACTTAATAAAGAGCAGATTATGGCCGACTTAGACAAAAATAGTACCGCTGAAACACTCGATGTGGTTAACCCTTATGACCAAACTTATGTAGGTTCAGTTCCAACGGTAACGTGGGATAAAATTGATGAATATTTAGAGACTGCCCAGCAACTCTTCAAAGATCGTAAGCAATGGCTACCTGCCTTTAAGCGGATAAGTATTCTTAAAAAAGCGGCGGTGTTAATCTCACAACGAGCTGATGAATTAGCGTTACTCATCGCAAGTGAAGGCGGAAAGCCGCTGGTCGATGCTCGTGTAGAAGTTACTCGAGCTATCGATGGTGTAGAGCTTTGCGCAAAAGAAATATCGGCATTAACAGGTAAGCAAATACCGATGGATTTAACTGAAGCTGGAGCGGGGCGAATTGCTTTTACCAGTAAAGAGCCTATTGGAGTTGTGGTTGCTGTTTCAGCCTTTAATCACCCATTAAATTTAATTGTTCATCAAGTAGCTCCTGCGATAGCTGCAGGTTGTCCGGTGTTAGTTAAACCGGCTCGAGATACACCATTATCTTGTCAGGTGTTCGTTGATATTATGCATGAAGCGGGATTACCACCTCAGTGGTGTCGCTTTATTACGTGCGAGACATCCACGTCTGAAAGAATGATCACTGACCCTCGCGTCGCCTTTTTTAGTTTTATTGGATCAGCCAAAATTGGTTGGATGTTACGTTCTAAATTAGCGCCAGGAACACGCTGTGCATTAGAGCATGGTGGCGTTGCCCCGGTTATTATCGAAGAAAGTGCCGATATTGCAGCAATGATCCCGAGTTTGCTTAAAGGTGGTTTTTATCATTCGGGGCAAGTATGTGTTTCTGTACAACGTATTTTTGCGCCTCGAAATAAAGCTCAAGCCATTGCAAAAATGCTAGCTGATGGCGCTGAAAAGCTCGTTGTCGGTAACGCTATTGATGAAACAACCGAATGTGGGCCATTAATTCGTCCCAAAGAAGTCGATCGTGTTGAAGAGTGGGTTAATGAAGCCGTGGCTGGTGGCGCAACACTTGTTACCGGCGGTAAACGCTTGGGTGATACTACTTATGCGCCAACAGTACTGCTTGAACCGCCAGTCGATGCAAAAGTTTCAAACATGGAAGTTTTTGGTCCAGTCATTTGTGTTTATGGCTATGATGACATTGACCAGGCTATTGCTCAGGCTAATTCGTTAGACTATGCTTTTCAGGCATCGGTGTTTACCAAAAATCTTGATGTTGCGATGAAGGCGATACAGGAATTAGACGCTACAGCTGTAATGGTCAACGACCATACTGCCTTTAGGGTTGATTGGATGCCTTTCGCTGGACGCAAAAGTTCAGGATATAATACTGGAGGCATCGCTTACACTATGCATGATATGTCTCAGGATAAGATGGCCGTTATTAAGCTCTAATACAGTAAGCGCTAATACAGTAAGCTTTAATATAGTGAAATAAATAGTCTTTATAAAATAAAAAGCGTCTTTAGTTGTTACCAAAGACGCTTTTTTATTCGCTCTATACGCACTTTCATTCGGCGCCTAGTCACCAGGTACCTTACATCGATAAATCTTCACGTAATATGTAAATGTTATAAGAAATTTCATCAAAGTGTGATGACCATCTTTGCAGTACTTTTTTAGCTTTCTTTGGACTATCTAAATGTTTAGCTAGTAATTTACTAAACTTAATATCTGGTGGCGCCATAGCTCCATAAGTCATGTAAGGAATAGCCAGACTCATTTCAAGTGTGCCATTGACTCTGTCATACCATAACCAATTATATGGCCAATTTTCTTTTTTAGCCGCATCACTGATGATTTTCTTATCTTTTTCTAAAGCTTCGCTGTGTCCTAACTTCAGCTGATAGGTATTAACACCGATATATTTATAAGTAACATCTGCTGGCCAATGACTGTTGTTTAGATCATTTTCAGCGCGGTGGTGTTCATAATGAGAAATATATTTGCTGACATTTTTACGCCAGTTTTCAGAGGCTTTCGCTTGAATGTTCCACTGACGGTAATCATCAAGCTCTGACCAAGTATTGCAACAAGACCGAACGATGTAAGCATCCATATTTGCCCCCATATCAGCTTGATAAACAGACCAGCTTCGTGGGTCTTTCATTAATTTTCGATAGGCAATGTGGTCTATAAACGCTTGTTCAAAATTAGCTGTTTGTCCTGGTTTTGGTACAAATAACCACACATTAGCAATGTTTTTTACTGATTTTTCTTCTGCACTTACCGGTACTGACACCCAACCTAACATTAAGAACAAGGTTAATAGTACAAAATAAAATAATATTACTTTTAGATTTTTAGTCATGTTGGCTTCCTTTATATGATTGTTCATCCATGACAACCGCCAACAACTAAATGGAATATGGAAGAGTAATAATAATACAAAGTAATCGTATTATTATTTGAGTTGGTTCATCAAAAGTGTAGGTGAAAAATTAAATAAAAGCCATTTATTGAGGCATGCTCATGCAATAACTTTGTGCTTTAACCGTTTGAGTTACTGTTACTTGGCTTGTCGGTAAAGCCAGAAGATTTTCTGCTATTTATTACCTCACCGTTTTATCCAAGCAAGCGTTAGGGATGCTTAATAAAAACTCATTTTATTATAATAAGTTAGCTATAAAGGCTATGGTAAAACTGTCGAATAAATATTGCCCTTTATTAAAACGCAAGGATATAATAAACAGAAATATAATAATAAAAGGATGTTCTGTGTATCCCCAAACAAAAAAAATACTGACCTTAGTTTTCATGTTTTTCAGTTACTGTTCCATGGCTATCGCGTTGGAAAATAAAAATATAGAAAACAAACTAGCGGTAAAAAACCTCGATATTAATACACTCTTTGAGGAAGACGATTACCGTGATGTTAGTTTATCTCCTGATGGTAAACACCTTGCTTTGATCCAAGATCAAAAAGGGACGCCTGTTCTTATCATCGTTGCTGTTGATACGATGAAAGCGATTAATCAAATTTCCTTTGCCAATAAAGACAGTGTCGGTCAATACCGATGGGCAAATAATGAAAGATTACTGGTTTTTCTTGCCAGTAAAAAAAGAAATCAAGAGAGGAAGGGCTACTATGGTGAAATTTATAGCATTAATATAGATGAAGATGAAGGTGACTTTATTTTTGGTGTCCGTTCACTTGTTCGTCGAGGAAAAATAAAAAAAGGCACTAAAGACCACGATTACGAAAAACATTTGGCGCATCCTGAAATAATCAGCATGTTAAAGGATGACCCCGAACATATCATTATTTCAACGTCACAATATAATGATAAAGGTATGTGGGTTTTTAAGTTAAATATATATGAGGGTCAAATAGAAACGTTAGCAAAAATTGAAGATAGCAAGGCAAACCATCAAACGACTCAGCTAGATTACTTCGATGAAAGCCAAGAGTTATGGCTTAGCAGCAACACGGAAGATGATGATATTACTATCGCGCGTTATGATTTTGATGATGAGTCTTGGTTGTACTATAAACCTAAAAATGCAAGCGCTAGCTTATCTATTATCAGTACTTATAAAGATCAAAAGCAACTAGTGGTAAGTGATTATTGTGGTAACGATACTATTTCTATTTGTTTATTTAATCCAAAAACTGAGCAATTATCGACGTTATATACCGTGGATGGTTATGATACCAACTGGCTTTACTTAGATAATCAAGGTAGACCTTTTGCCGTCTCTTACTTTGACGAGTACCCGCAATATAAAATTTTAGATAAAAAGCATCCTATGGCTGAAAAACTTTCGGACTTCTTAGGACAATTTGCCGGTTATCACATTAACGTTAGCTGGGATAAGACATTTGAGACCAAAGCCTTAATCTCTCTTTCGAGCGACATTCAACCGACCTTATGGTATTTATTTGACCGTGAAACCAATAAGTTGAGTTACGTTGCACATAGCAAGAAGGGTATTGATACTAAGAAATTACATCCGCAATACTCGTTTAAATTTAACGCAAGAGATAACACCCCCATTCAAGGATATATAACCTTACCAACAAAAACGACTACTGCCGCAGTACCTGCTGTTGTTTTAGTTCACGGTGGCCCACATGCTCGAGATTATTGGGGATTTAATCCAGAAGTTCAATTATTAGCTTCGAGAGGCTATGCAGTGGTTCAGGTTAACTATCGTGGTTCAACAGGTTTAGGTTGGAAATTTGAAGCCGCTGGTTTTGGCCAATGGGGAGATAAAATTCAGTATGACATTTTAGATGGCATCAATTATTTGGTCGACAAAAAATATATAGATAAAAGCCGTCTCTGCATCATGGGCGCAAGTTTTGGCGGTTATAGTGCTATTCAAAGCAGCATTATTGAACCTGATCTGTTTAAGTGTACTATTGCTCGATCAGGGGTTTATGACTTGCCATTATTGGTTGATCACGAAGAGCCTGAGGTAGCGAAAGTATTAATTAAAAGAGTCGGTCTAGAAAACATCCAAAAAGCCCATTCACCGATTC
Source organism: Colwellia sp. BRX10-1 (assembly GCF_014077545.1). Classification (NCBI taxonomy): domain Bacteria; kingdom Pseudomonadati; phylum Pseudomonadota; class Gammaproteobacteria; order Alteromonadales; family Colwelliaceae; genus Colwellia; species Colwellia sp. BRX10-1. The sequence continues at coordinate 14,022 of NZ_JACGWC010000022.1, read as the reverse complement.
ATAAGATTAATTTATTAAAAGCACCCGTTTTATTAGTACATGGCACCAAGGATGACAGAACACCTTTAGAGCAAGCAGAAGTATTACTTAAGCAATTAAAGAAGCATAACAAGTCGTACGAATGGTTTGAAATTGAAAATGAAGGGCATAATTTTTATAAGTCTGACAACCGAATTATATATCATGAAAAAGTGCTTCAATTTCTAAACAAACATAATCCGGTTACTTTATAATGGCTGCTCCCTTGTGCGCAATGGTATAAGGGAGATTTACTGGCTAATTGCAGCCAAGATATTACCTAAGTCAGTAATCTAGTGTTTTTTAAGTGGGATTTTTTTTGAACATCAATTTTATAAAAATTATTGCGAGTACTATTTTTGCCCTTTTAGCGTTTGCGGCAAACTCTGTGCTATGTAGGTTAGCATTAGGTGATAATGCCATTGACGCAAGCAGTTTTACTATTATACGGCTTCTTTCGGGCATTATTATATTAATTCTTGTGCTGCAACTAACACGTAAATCAAATGAAACAAAACCTAAATCTAAAGGCAGTTGGTTGGCGGCAGGTATGCTCTTTATTTATGCTATCGCTTTTTCATTTGGCTATATCTCATTAGATACAGGAACAGGCGCACTGATTTTATTTGGCGCAGTACAAATAACGATGATTATGGCGAGTGTAATTTCAGGTAATAAACTTCATTTTACTGAATGGGTAGGACTCATTATTGCATTTTCTGGTTTTGTTTATTTAATCGTGCCTAGCCTAGTAACACCATCATTTAAAGGCTTTATACTTATGGCTGTTTCAGGTATTGCTTGGGGACTTTATACCCTTGCTGGCAGAACATCTAAAAATCCACTTAGTGATACCGCCTATAATTTTATGAGAACATCTCCTTTTATTTTAATACTGATAATTTTTGGACTTAATGATGCTCATATAACACCAATGGGGATATTACTTGCGGTATTGTCTGGTGGTATAGCTTCTGGCATAGGCTATTTTGTTTGGTATATAGCGCTGCGGGGACTCTCTGTTACACAAGCCGCTGTTGTGCAGTTGTTTGTACCTGTTATTGCTGCTGCAGGCGGAATAGTGTTTGCCAATGAACTGATTACATTACGTTTGGTTGAGTCATCCGCTTTAGTGCTTGGTGGTATTTTAACGGTGATCTTAGGTCGATACTATTTTGTTCAGTTAGCAGCAAAGAAGCCACCCATCACTTAATGCATGTTTTTAATCAGCACTCAGCTGACCATTATTGAAAAGTTAGCGTCTTAGCTTAACATTAATGCACATCGCCATTGATAATCGTTTAACCGCCTCATTCATACAACCGATAATCCCAAGGGTTAAGTGGGATTGATCCACATCACTGTGCAGCATCGCACGAAAGCTCAATAGTACCGAAATAGCCCAATAGTACAGTTATAGGGTTCGATCGTATGCGACATTCTTAAACTAAGTGACTACAATAATAGTAATTTTGTACTATTGTACCTTTTTGGTGATAGCGGTCCCGTCGAAAACAGCGCTAATTCTGATGGCGAACGCTTAGCTTAGTTTAATATTTTCCCTTAATGAGGAAAAATAAACCTAAGGTGCTAACCTATGAAGGTAGTAATAAATATTATTGCTCAAACTTTTGATTTTTTAGGCATAAGTTAACTATAAATAAACGCATCATTATATAATTATCAATAAGTTGTTCAAAGTTTATCTTAAGGTAGAAGTTTGCGCTGTTGAAAATAATTCAATCTGTTAATACAGAGATAATCAGAAATAAAAATCAGCTACTTTAATAAGTGGTGTACTTAATAAATAGATGAGTTGATAATTTTTTAGCTCAGTTTTGGAGAGAAAGTTATGATTGCATTCAAGTTAAATGGGAAAAATGTTTCCTCTACTGCAGAGGAAGACACGCCTTTATTATGGGTTATCCGTGATGAATTTGGCTTTAAAGGCACAAAATTTGGCTGTGGTATTGGAATGTGTGGTGCTTGTACTGTACATATCGATGGTGCGGCGATCAGAACCTGCTCTTTTCCATTAATAGCCGCCGCAAATAAAAATATCACCACGATTGAAGGTTTAGACAACAATCATCCATTACAGCAAACCTGGATCGATGAACAAGTACCTCAGTGCGGCTACTGTCAATCTGGACAAATTATGCAGGCCGCAACTTTGCTAGCCAGTAATACTTCGCCAAGTGACCAAGAAATTGTTGATCATATGAGCGGCAATTTATGTCGTTGTATGGCGTATATCCGTATTCAAAGCGCCATTAAAAGTGCTGCAGATGTTATGTCAGCCGATGTACAAACTTTTGATCCACGCTCTTCAACCCAACAATCATAAAGGCGTATGACAATGCAAAATATTAAAGATGCAAAAAACAATGTCAGCTTATCTCGCCGTCGTTTTTTAGTTGGTACGGTCAGTAGTACATTATTAATGGCTTTCGCCCCCCTAGCTAGCGCCGCCAATATCGGGCAAAGCCCACAAGAAACCCTGAAAAATAAATTGTTTTCGCCAACTGTATGGTTTGAAATTAACCCACAGGGCGATGTGAACATTAATATTGCTAAGGCAGAAATGGGGCAACATATTGGTACGGCACTCGCACGTGTTGTGGCGGATGAGTTAGGCGCAGATTGGTCTAAAGTCTCTATTACTCATGTAGACACTGACCCTAAATGGGGTTATATGGTCACGGGCGGTTCTTGGTCAGTATTTCAAACGTTTAAGCCACTTTCTCAGGCTGGGGCAGCCGGTCGTATTGCGCTAATAGAAGCCGCGGCAAAAATATTGAATTGCCCAGCAGAGCAATGTCGTGTTGAAAATGGTGCAGTAATTTATCAAGAACAATCGTTAAGTTTTGGTGAAATTGTCACTCAGGGCACCTTTAATCGTGTCTTTACACCAAAAGAAATTGATGCCTTACCCTTAAAACCAGCCAGTAAAAGAACATTAGTCGGCAAGCCTAGTTTAGCCCTCGATATTCCCGATAAAACCAATGGCTCGGCGGTTTATGGTATTGATGTTGAGTTGGAAGGGATGGTTTATGCTCGACCTATTGTTCCACCAACACGTTATGGCACTAAGGTCACCAATGTTGATGATAGTGCGGCTAAAAAGGTTAAAGGTTATCTTGGCTATCATATTTTGCAAGACCCAAGTGAAAACATTCAGGGCTGGGTGAGTGTCGAGGCCGATACTTATTACGGTGCGATTAAAGCCGGCGATGCGTTAAAAGTAAGCTATCAAGCGGGTAAAACAGCCAAAGTTAGCGAGCAAGATATTATTAAAGAAGGTGAGCGTTTAGTTGCTGATGAAAACGAAGGTGGGTTGTTTATTAATGACGGCGACTTTTCAGCGGCGAGTGCTAAAGCAGATAAATCTATTAATGCTGTTTACCGCACGCATACCGCGTTACATTTTGCTTTAGAGCCAGTTAACGCAACGGTAGAAGAAAAAAATGGTATGTGGCACGTTTATACCGGTAATCAATGGCAGTCGTTAACTTTGCCAGCGATCGCTAAAGCGCTACAAGTTTCAGATGAAAATGTTGTTATGCATCAGCAATACTTAGGCGGTGGCTTTGGTCGTCGTTTATTTGGCGATTATGCGATTCCAGCTGTATTAACGGCTAAAGCTATTGGCAAACCGGTAAAAATGGTCTTTACCCGAGAAGATGACTCTAGATTTGACCAACCAAGATCGCCTTCGGTTGTTTCGTTTCAAGCGTTATTTGATCAAAAAAATAAATTTACCGGCATGCAACACGCACTTGCTGCGGGTTGGCCAACCTTATCAATGGCGCCAGGGTTTATGCCTGAAAGTCTAGATAAAAAAATTCGTGTCGATATGTTTTCCACCAGTGGTGCAGATCATTGGTACAGCATGGAAAACCATCGTGTGCGCGTGGCTAACAATAGCCTAGCACAACAAACTATGTTGCCTGGTTGGTTAAGATCCGTAGGGCAGGGTTGGATTGTTTGGGGATTAGAATCATTTATTGATGAAATAGCGCATCAAAGTAAAATGGATCCTATTGACTTTCGTTTATCCATGCTTGATGGTTTAGGAAAGCAAGCGGGTAAAGCACCAGAAAGTGTTGGTGGTGCTAAGCGGTTAGCTCACGTATTAACTAGGCTAAAAGAAAAGACCGCCAATGTTAAGTTAGGAAAAAACGAAGCGATTGGTGTTGCGATAAGTGCGGGACAAGAACGTACCATGCCGGCTTGGATGGCTTGTGCCGCTCAAGTACATGTCGAACCTAGCTCTGGCAAAATCACGGTTAAGAAATTGACTATGATTGCTGATGCCGGCGTTATTATTCATCCTGATGGCGCTTTAGCTCAAGTACAAGGGTCAATGCTATGGGGAACAAGCTTAGCATTACACGAACAAAGTCCGATAGAAAATGGTCAAGTAAGTAATCTTAACTTAAACACTTACACTCCATTAAGAATGAATGATGTGCCTGAGCTTGATATTGAATTTGTTGAAAGCGAAGAGTTTCCTGTTGGCTTAGGTGAGCCTGGTGTTGTGTCAATAGCGCCCGCTATCGCCAATGCTATTTTTCAGATAACAGGAGTTAGAGTACGAGATTTACCTATTAAGTCAGCGGCGTTAGTAAGTACATAAAATATTATTAGTTTTTTGAATAGCTAATATGGCCAATAAGAAAGATGGTCATAGGTAATAATAACAAAGCCTTTTGTGTCGATAATACGTCACTAAAGGCTTTTTTTATAAGTCAGTAAAAGATAAGGTAGTACTTAATTGTCTTATTAAATTGGCTAGCTAAAAAATAAATATTATAGCCGACAAGTTCATTGGCCTTTAATGGCCTGATTAATATTAATAGGGAGAAAAAATGTTCAGTCATATAATGATCGGCGCAAATGATGTCGCACAATCAAAAGTTTTTTATGATGCCATTCTTGGTGCCATGGGCCACGAGCCTGGTGTAATTGACGCCAAAGGTCGTTGTTTTTATTTTACCAAAAACGGAGTTTTTGCACTAAGTAAGCCGATAGATGGTAAGCCCGCTAGTCATGGTAATGGCTCTACTATTGGTTTCGCAGCTGAGAGTACCGCTATTGCTGATGCATGGCACGCAGCGGGTGTTGCTAATGGTGGTCGTGCGTGTGAAGACCTTCCAGGTGTAAGAGATGGAACGATAGGTAAGATTTATCTCGCTTATTTACGTGATCCCTCAGATAACAAAATTTGTGCGCTTCATCGAATCGTTTAAAGATAATTGTTAATTTTTACTACCATAATAACTTACAAAAGTAAGGGCGAAACAGCTTGAAGCATGTCTGAAGTAGTGGCTTTTAGACATCTTACAGTCAGTATTATTTGCCTTTAATTTAGTGTTTTTTGGAGAACTATCTTGGCGACTAAGCAAGAAGTAACAGACTTTATGAGAACAGAGTTTCCACAGGCCAAGTGCATTGTTGAAGCTGTTGGAGAACAATCAGCAACAATAAGGCATACCGTAGGTTTTGATGAATTAAGGCCAGGTGGAACTGTATCTGGCCCCGTGTTAATGACCGTTGCCGATTGTGCTCTATATGTGGCTATTCTTGGGGAGATAGGCATCGTTTCTCTTGCTGTGACCACCAGCCTAACCATTAACTTTCTGAGAAAACCCTCTTCAAGCAAAGATATTATTGGTAAATGTACCTTACTAAAGATAGGGAAGTCACTCATTGTTGGAGAGGTATCCTTATACTCCGAAGGTGATGTAAATCCTGTTGCACATGTTGTTGGAACTTATTCAATACCTAAAGCAAGATAAATTAAATAAGTCTATAAAGAAGCAGGGATAATTATCGATCGAGCCTCATTTTGTATTACACTATTATCAACAATGACGTGTTACTTGACCTTCTGTTATGTCTTTAGGAACTTATGAAAAAAAATTCTATCCCACAGTTTATCGGTGTCATCATTAGTTTTGTTGCTATTTGGTTAGTTAATGATTTCTTTTTGGTTGATCAATGCTTAGATAATGGTGGTAGCTTCAATTACAGCAAAGGTGAATGTGTATTAGTTAATGGTGAAATACAAGCATCTGATTTAGGGAAGTACTTAATCGCCATCTATTTTTTTATGGGCTTATTAATTGCGTTGTCGGTTTCAATGCTCATTCAAAAAACATGTAAAACTGTGCAAGAATAAACACTATCGACTGCTAATTTAATCGGCTATTAATTACTCTACCATTGGCGTTGGTACTATACATGCTCAGCTGAACGCTAAAATAAAAGTAACATATTATTCGATTACAAGTCGCTACGTTAAGTGGCGTATTTATCGAATATCGAATCCATATATTCACTGTTTTTTCGCTATAGCGTTAATGTTTTCATCAAATGAATGTCTTCTTGATAAAAAGCAGTCTAAAATCCTAGCCCATCAGTTTTTCTTGCAAAATTATGGCTAAATAATTACTGCTATTATTAATTGCAACGATATAGTAAGCCATTAAATTGTTATAGCCTTAGTGAAATGTACCGTTTTGCATTTAACCCTAACATGAGTTGTTAACACGAATTTTTCCGCAAAAGTGAAGTTAAAATCAGGTCAAATAAACAGGAACTTATAAAGTTGAACAACGAAGAAATTAATTGGACCATTTGTCAGCAGTGCCAAGGGCTTGGTCAAAAAAATAAAAGACCACGCAAAAAAATGCGACTTCAGTATCAGCGTCAGTTGGATGAATTTGAACAAAAACAAAGCGAAGGTACACCTCCAATTCGTCCTAAGGGACATTTATTTGATTGTTTAAATTGCAATGGAACTGGCCTTGTTCAGGCGAAAGATATTACCACCGCAGATAAAGAAAACTACCCACATATTGCTATTATCGGCGGCGGTATCGGCGGTGTTGCGCTAGCAGTTGCTTGTTTACACCGCGGTATTCCTTTTACACTTTATGAAAGAGACAGTGGCTTTGATACTCGCTCTCAGGGTTACGGACTGACATTACAACAAGCCAGTAGAGCGATAGCAGGGCTTGGCATTTCTGTGTTAACCCAAGGCGTTATTTCAACTAGGCATGTTGTTCATACCACCACGGGTAAAGTTATTGGTGAATGGGGGATCAGAAAGTGGCACCCCTCTGCGGTGAAATCGTCGGTTAAACGCACCAATGTTCATATCGCTCGCCAATCTTTGCGTTTAGCTTTACTTAAGCAACTCGTCGGTGACAACCAAGTAAAATGGTGTCACCAATTAGTAGGTTATAAGGAGTCGCTGGGGGGAGGTGTTGATTTGAGTTTTCAGGTCGAAGGTGAATTGAAAAGCGTCAAGGCCGATCTTGTTGTTGGCGCTGATGGTATTCGCAGTTCAGTGCGAAAATTACTGGTAACTGATGATAAAACACCTCTACGTTACTTAGACTGTATTGTTATTTTGGGTATTTGTCCTTTGGCGGCACTCGAAGGACTTAAAAGTTCACTGCTGGACTCAGCGACTGTTTTTCAAACGGCGAATGGTAATGAACGTATTTATATGATGCCTTATGCGTCTGACTCTGTGATGTGGCAGCTGAGTTTTCCGATGCCTGAAGCGGAAGCTAAGGCATTAAGCGCTAAAGGTCCTCAGGCATTAAAAGACGAAGCGTGTCGAAGAACTCAGTGGCATGACCCTATACCGCAAGTTTTAGCTGCTACCTTGGTGGCTCAAGTTTCTGGTTATCCCGTGTATGACCGGCCATTACTCGAAGCTGAGTTATTGCAGCAAGGGCAACAATCGACGCTCATTGGTGATGCGGCTCACCCGATGAGCCCATTCAAAGGACAGGGAGCAAATCAAGCGCTTCTCGATGCGTTGTCGCTTGCACGAGGCATATCGATAGGATGTCGGCCATTATCTCAATGGCGAGATGCTGGCATAAGGGAAAGTGTACTCAATGAGTTTGAAGAAGAAATGCTAGCGCGCAGTGCCTCTAAAGTGAAAGATTCTGCAGAAGCGGCAAAGTTTCTACATACCGACACTGTGCTTCATGAAGGTGATGAACCCAGGGGCCGTTGCCTTCAAAGAGATGGCTTGTAAGTAAACCTTGACTGAGCAGGCTTGTTTTTTCCGTTATATTTATAGAGAGTTTTTATGATCTGTTGGCCATGTGTTTTAAAGTTAGAAGGCGAAGATGAGCTTACATATTTAGCCTCTGCGCTAGATTTTATTTCAGAATGTCAGGATTTAATTCTTAGCGATGAGGATTATGTTATAGATTCTATGGGTGTTTGCTATTTAATAGAATGTGTATCACAACAACGAGTGCTAGTTAAAACAGGGCGAACAGTCATTATAGCGGAAGTTTTAGATTTGATCCGTGCTCATGAGTTTAGTAAGGCGGAGCTTTGTCTCACTAAAATATATTTCTTAACAGTAGCAGATGCTATTAATTCACTACGCTATTAAATCAAAGTGAACAGCTAATGAGTGGTACAACTCCCTTAAAGCCTATCTATTAGGGTTAATTAGCGATTTTTTTATATAAAACATAATAAATGCCTATTATTACACGCTATTATTTATTTAATAGCATCATCATTTTGTTAATTAACTCATGATATCAAACACATAAAATTATTTTATAAATACGCCTTTTATAAAACTTTATACACATGCATAACTTTATTTCTTTTCTCTCATTAATGTCTACGCATAAATTGCTTTAGCGATATTTAGCAACTATATTTATTTTATGTTTACGTTATATTAACTTTTAATTTACTTTTGTATGGATAATATACAGCTCTTAATATCCATACAAACAAGTAAACAAAAAGTTATGCGAATATTTCATTATTTGAAATTGGAAGACTTAAGCATTTACAGCTTTAAATAAAATGAAATAATCTTTTAACCAGCGTTCGAAAAAGTAGATTAGTTTGGGTGTACCTGGTTAATTTATTGGCTGTCTTTTAACTTTTATTTATAAGTTATTAAAATAAGTAACTGAATATTGTTGTAATTATTAATAGATAAGGGATTTCTATGAGATATTTAACGATAGCATTAATTTTACCTATAATGGCATTTGCTAAACAAATTCCATTCAATGAAGCAATGACTGCGGAAATTACTTCAGCAATTGTTAGCCAAAACTTACCAACAACGCACAAGTCATCAACAAAAATGTCTGCTTTAGCTCCTCCTAGCGGTGGTGATCCCGGAGACGAACCTGGTGGTGGGGATGCTTATGGTATTGCCAATGAAGATATCTTAGCGCGTATGTCTGTAAAAGATTCTGTTACGCCTTATACAACCGACTTACTCGGCGAGCATATTGACCTTAACTCTGGCACGATTGGATTTAGCCATACTGATTTGGTGGCTAAAGGGATTGGCCCCGACATTGTCATAGCTCGAAAGTTCTATCCTGAAGCTGCTGGTTTAACTGCTTATAATTCAGCTTTTTTTGATGATTGGTTACTTGAAATTCCCGCGATTCATACCACACTACTTTTTAATGGTTCTCGGTATTCAGGTTCATGGGGAATAGGCAAAGAATGCTCTGGTTCCTTAAACCCTGGCGGGATTTCTGATCATGGTAACGTGTTTGAATCTCATGAATACTGGAACGGTGACTCTCTTATTTTACCCGGTCGGCAAGAGAAGTTAGTTGAAAAAAACGGTAGAAAAACAAAATCTAATTGGAAGTTCGATTGTTTTACTCGTTCAGGCGGCAATGGCGAAGGTTTTATCGGTCACTCACCCGATGGGCTTAAGTACACTTTCGACAAAATGAGACTAATATCCTCTAAGGGTATTTATAGAGATTATAAAGTTACTTCTCGGTATCAAGCCTTTATGTTGGCTTCAAAAGTAGAAGATCGTTTCGGTAATTGGATTCAGTATAATTATTCTGGTAACAAGCTAACTTCAATAACGTCCAGTGATGGCAGAACAGTTTTTATGACTTATGGAACGGGATCCCATCTAAATCATATTACTAAAGTTTCTTATAACGGACGTCATTGGACATATTCATATGGGAGTACTGAAGGGCTAGATTCTGTTACCCGACCTGATGGTAAAAGCTGGGTTTTTGATTTAAGCCCATATAGAAATGCTAAACCAACTGTTGGTACCAGGAACGGTGACGAAATGGATGATTGTGCATACACCATAAATTATACACCAAAAAACAGTACTGCAAGTATCACACACCCTGATGGTGTAACTGGCACATTTCAATTTGAAGGAAAAGTTCAAGGAAGAAGTAACACGCTTGTAACCACTACCAGTAATAACGGCCCCTATATACAGCCTCAATGCTACGCAACCATGTCTATTATTGAAAAAGTGTTAGATGGACCGGGAATGTCCAAGATGACATGGAATTATGATTACTCTGAAAACACAGGTTTTGCCGCTAATGAAAATATCCAAAGTAGTATGTTATTAAAGGGTACATTACCGAGCAATATCAATAATAAAGATTATAAATGGACACAAGTAATAGCTCCAGATAACAGTCGAACAAAATATTATCATAACCGTGATTACTCCAGTTACTTAGACGGTAGCTTAGCCGCTGTAGAAGAATTTGATACAAACGGCGCGATGCTGCTCCAAACAAAGAAAACATTTACTCGTCAAAATATTGGTAATGTGGGATTTGAGTTAAGCAGTGGTGTTGCTCATTCAAACCGAGCGTTAATTGCTTCTGAAGTAAAAGAATACTATAGAGTAGGTGGTAAAGATGTTTTTACTCACCTAACCACCTCATATGATATTTATGGTAACCCAACGCAGGCACACCAATACAATGATGCTAATGGCAACAAACATAAATATATTCAAACCACCTATAATAATGATCCAACATACTGGCTAATTGGTCGGCCATATCAAAAAAATGTCTTTAACGGTACTATTTATGAAGAAGTAGCAAAAACGACTTATCACTCTGCTGCGGGGATCTACAAATCACAACCCGCTAACCAATACTCTTTTGGTCGTTGGCATACCAATTACACCTATTTATCAAATGGATTACCTAATAAAATAACAAGAAATGCCAATAATCAGTGGGTAAAATATTCAAATTATTATCGTGGAATTCCTAGAACTATTCAGACGCCTAAGAGCCGCAGTACAGTTTCTCAATATGGTTATCGAATAGTCAATGCCAATGCTCAGGTTACTCGAGTAACGGATTTTGAAGGTAACTGTGAAAACTACAGCTATAACACTTTAGGGCGGTTAACCTTAATAGACCCTTGTGACGAAGAATGGTCAAATACCAATATTTCATATTCACAGTCATCAGGTGGTATTGGCGTTCCAGGAACAGTTTCAGGTATGACGGTTCAAACGGTTAGTCAAGGTGACTACCGTAAACAGACTTTTTATGATGGACTATTGAGGCCATTGGCCGTAAAAGAGTGGGATAACGGCGATAGTAGTAATACAACAAGGTATGTAAGAACAAACTTTAACTACTTAAATAAACCAACTTTTCAAAGTCAGCAGACAAGTTCTGCGTCTACTTATTATGGTGTTAATTACAGCTATGATGGATTAGGGCGTCCAAAGACGGTTAATAACAATGCCATTTCAGGTCAAATATCTTATCGATATTTGGTTAATGACAAAGTAGAAGTTAATGATAATAAAGGCAATGTTACCACAACCACTTATTTGTCTTATGCATCACCTAGTCAATCAATGCCTATTTTAATTAGCTCACCCGCTGGTGTTAGTACAAGTATGGCCTACAATATCTACGGTAATGTTAGCAGCGTTAGCCAAGGCGGAGAGCATGAATACCGCGTTTATGATGATTATCAAAAGCTTTGTAAAGTTGTTAGAGAGGATGTTGGCCCGAGAGCTTATTCATTTGATAGTGTCGGACAGCTAAGCTGGAAAGCTTATGGAACGTCAATTAGCACTAGCACCACCTCGTGCGATAGTTTAGTAAGTAGTTCAAATAAAACGAATTACTTCTATGGGTACAGAGGAAATACTATTTCTGAGACATATGAGGATGATAGAGCAAACAAAAGCTTTTATTATGATAGAAATGGTCAGTTAATTACCCTTAATACGGGCAGTGTTGCTAGTCATTATTCATACAATAGTCTAGGGGGATTGGCCTCTGAAAGCTTATCTATAGACGGGAATACCTTCACCTTAACTTATCAAACGGATAATTTAGGTAATAAAAGTTCAATCACTTATCCCAGCGGGCAAGTGATGAATGTCAAGCATAATGCGTTAAGTCAACAATTGCGAGTGGGTAATTACGCAACAAATGCTAAGTATCATGCATTAGGTGCTATTAAGTCTCATAATTATGGCAATGGGTTTATGTATTCTGCTACGCTAAACAGTGCTGGCTTACTTGCTTCAACCTATGATGCAAGAAGTGGCACTTATGCGATAAAACAAGCCATGACCTACGACTCAAATAATAATTTGACGTTCTGGGATGACCAAAAAAATAATGCCTATGACTTAAAAGCAACCTATGACGGGCTTGATAGGTTAAACCTGATCACCGATAGTTACTCGGGTACAGGAGATGTTAATTACGACACCAAAGGTAATATTACCTACTATAAAATAGGTTCTAAATCGATTGGGTATGCTTATGACAGCTTAAACCGTTTAAATTACACCACAGGAAGTAAATCATATAACTTTCTTTACGACAGTAGAGGGAATGTCACTTCAAATGGTCATGATAGCTTTTCGTATAATGTTGCCGGTCAAATGGACGAAGCAAGTGGCAATACTTATGTTTATGATGGCCATAACCGAAGAGTGAAAACAAACGATGGTTCAGGCTTAAGTTATTCGATGTACAGCTTATCTGGTCAGCTAATGTTTAGAAAAGTTGGTGGTGTTAACAAAGATTACTACCGTTTAGGTGGTAAATTAGTCGCTACAAAAAATTCCAGTGTAGAATTCATTCATACTGATTATTTAGGCAGTCCCTCGGCATTTAGTAACTTAGCGGGAGTGATTATAAAAACTCTACACTATCAACCTTTTGGTGAAACGATTGGAACACAAAGTGATGATGTAGGTTATACCGGACATAAGTTCGATACTGATATTGGCCTAAGTTATATGCAGGCACGATACTATGATCCAGTTATCGGTCGGTTTTATTCGAATGATCCTGTTGGGTTCCGTGATGTACATAGTTTTAACCGCTATGCATATGCTAATAACAATCCTTATAAATATATAGATCCAGACGGTCGTAGCTCTTACAACCCTCAAGGCATGGTTCAAGATGTTAAAGGTCTACGTGTAAGCATACCTAAAAGTGGGATAGTAGATGCAACAACGGTTAAAGTAGGTATGGGGGCGGGCTTACAAGTGAAAGCTCAAAATGTTCCTGGAGTTGGTTCATTTGACGCAGGTGGCTCTGTTGCTGTATCAAGCGTTATGACTACTGATAAAGCAGCTCAAGGTATTGAGTTTAGTGCTGATGCAGGTTTAAATGCTAGTGACTCTACAGGTTCAATGACTGTGAAAGTACAACTTGGAAAGGCTGAGGCACTGGTTCAACCTCAAAATGGTACAATGACCACCAAAATAGAAGGTGCGAAAGCCACAGATTCACTAAATGCTGGTAATACTTCTGTTGGTAATAGCGGGAAGGTGAAAGTTGGTGGGCATATTGGCTTAATAAAGATCGAAGTAGAGGTTGATACTAGTAAGCTTAATTAAAGGGGAATTATTTTGATAATATGGAAAAATTTGATAGTTACTTGGATGTTAGTTTTAGGAGCCATTATTTTGTATTCTATTGCTGTGACTGGCGGAGTAAATGCAAATGATAACTCCAGATATTTTGGTGTTTTCTTTTGGGTGATTACAATACTAGTTAGTATTTATCCGCTAGGTTATTTGATATCTAAAAGACAAGAATACGATACATTCGAAACTATTAAGTTTTTTATTATTGCTTTGCTTTGCCCTTTTATAGGTAGTATTTATTTGTTTTTTAAAATCAATAAGAATAAAAG
>NZ_JACGWC010000027.1:0-51203 GCF_014077545.1 Colwellia sp. BRX10-1 | reverse complement strand
ATGTGAGAAGTATTGATTGTAATACCACGCTCACGCTCTTCAGGAGCATTATCGATTTGTGCGAAATCTTTAACTTCACCACCGTGTACTTTAGTTAATACTGCAGAGATAGCAGCTGTTAAAGTAGTTTTACCGTGATCAACGTGTCCGATAGTACCAACGTTTACATGCGGTTTTAAACGTTCAAATTTTGCTTTAGCCATTATGTAATGCCTCTGAGATAAATTAACAAAAATAAAATAAATTTAGTGAGATAGAAATCTTAAGGAATGGTGCTGATAGGCAGATTCGAACTGCCGACCTCACCCTTACCAAGGGTGCGCTCTACCAACTGAGCCATATCAGCAATCACTTAAAGATGGAGCGGACGGCGAGAATCGAACTCGCAGCTTTAGCTTGGAAGGCTAAGGTATTACCACTATACGACGTCCGCTTTTCTATCTTCATTATTGCAAAGTGGTGGAGGGAGGTGGATTCGAACCACCGAAGGCTGAGCCGTCAGATTTACAATCTGATCCCTTTGGCCACTCGGGAACCCCTCCAATACTTTTACAACAATTTTATTAATGGTGCCGACTGCCGGAGTCGAACTGGCGACCTACTGATTACAAGTCAGTTGCTCTACCAACTGAGCTAAGTCGGCACTACATTAAGTGGTGCGAATTCTAGTGGAATGTTTTCTCCCTTGCAAGCGTAAAAACAAAAAAAAACCATGTTTTTAACCATTTGATGTTTTTTTAATCGCCTAACGTTAAATGTTGCCACAAACTGGCGATATAATTTGCCATAAGCGAATTAGAATCGTTGCATGCCGATAAAGACTAGCTCATCAATAATGTAATGTTGCCTGTTTAATAAAGCCGCTATTTTTTTAGCGTTACCGCCAGTAAGTAATACTTTATCTAATGAGACTTGTTTATTAGCTTGCTTGATACCTTGTTCAATAAAACCAAGTGTTGCTGCCCAGCAAGCATTATTGACACCGTCAGAGGTACTTTTACCAAAAGAAATGTTGGCCTGATGTTCTTGAGTTGCCAGCACTTTTGTAGTATTTGATAAAAGACTATTAAATAATATATCAATACCTGGCAAAATCCACCCACCTAAATGTATGCCCTGACTATCGAGTAAGTCTATGGTTGTCGCTGTTCCCGCGTCAATAATAAGGACATTCTCATCTGGGTACAAAATATTAGCCGCCAGTAACGTCAACCATCGATCAATACCTAACGTTGTCGGTTGTTGATAGCTTGAAGTAACGCCAAAGCATTTGCTTTCACTGTTTACTATGTGCAGTTCAATATTATGCTGCTGAGCATAGGCTATAAAGACCTCTATAATATAAGCTTCGCTAACACTCGCAACGACGATAGATACCACTGATTCAGTGATACTTGATAGCCACTTTTCATTAATGGTTTCATTTCTTTCACTTTGAATTATTGATAATTCACCTTGCTGCTCAAAAGTGTATTTGGTGCGAGTATTGCCAATATCAACTAATAACCTCATGTGTCAGCCCTCAAGCTAACTTCACCACCATAAATAGGACTAATTTGGCCATCAACTTCTAACAATAAAGCTCCTTGGTTATTAATGCCTCGACAAATACCTTTCTTTTCACGCGTGCCGGTGATTAACCTTATCGGTTTATTGATATAATAATCTTGTTTGGCCCACTCATTGGCCATAGACAACAACCCTTCATGTTGATGCTGCTGAAGCCTTAATGAGAGTTTAGAAATTAACGTTGCAGCTAAAACATTTCGGTCAATCGTATTAACCGCGTTATTTTCATGCTCGGTGGTACTTTGAATCATAGCTGTTTGCAAATCTGTCCAAGGTTGATCGACTTGTTCTGCACTTTTTTGGGGCATATTAATATTTAAACCAATACCAATAACACAGTGACACGGTTCAAGAGCTTGCCCATCCAAATCAATAAGGATACCAGCCAGCTTAACCCCGCCAAAATAAATGTCATTGGGCCACTTTAACTGCACATCAATTTGATAAAGTTCTTTTACTGCATCGCTAACCGCTAGAGCCGACACGACACTTAATCCCATAGCTGCCGCCATACCTTGTTCTAAATACCAATACATCGACATATATATATGTGAACCAAAGGGTGAGATCCACTTACGACCGCGTCGACCCCGCCCTGCATCTTGATATTCAGCTAAACAGACTTGCAAATTATGATTTTGATTGGGTAAACGACGCAATAAATAACTATTGGTTGAGTCAATAATATTATGCACTTCGACTTTGTTTTTCTGACCCAATGCGCTTAACTTGTATTGAATTTCTTTTTCATCTAATAGTGTTAACGGTTCAGATAATTTATAGCCTTTGCCGGTAACACTATAAATATCAAGCCCCATTTCAATTAGCGAGGCGATATGATTAGATATTGCTGCGCGACTCACCCCTAGCTGCTCACCTAACCATTGCCCAGAAACAAATTGTCCATCGGCTAAATATTGTATTAATTGCTCTCGTATTGCTTTGGCCATGATCAGTTTATAGCTCCTAAGGTAACTTCGCCCTGCTCACCGAGCATTCTTACTTCTGGTTGCAGCATAATGGCAAATAATGCTAATACGGTTTGCTGTACATGTAGGGCTAAATTTTTGATATCTGCCCCGCAGGCCGAATCAATATTGGTTAGCACTAGCGCTTGCTTATTATGCACAGCTGCACCGTTGAGTTGATAACCTTTAAGCCCTGCTCTTTCAATTAACCAACCTGCTGCTAGCTTAACAGTGCCATTATCTTGTTGATAAGCCGCAATTTCTGGATGGTTACTTTTTAATAATAAAAACTGCTCAGCGCTAACCACAGGGTTTTTAAAGAAGCTGCCAGCGTTTGGGATAACCTTGGGATCAGGTAACTTAGCATTTCGTATGGCAATCACGGTATCCATAATAACCCTAGCATGACTATTTTTGGGCAAGGTGTTTAATCCTTGGTAATTCAGCTTAGGCTGCCAGTTTTTTGGAAAACGTAAAGTAATATCTGTGATGATACCTTTATTTTTTAAAGCATTTTTAAAAATACTATCGCGATAGTCAAATTGACATTGTGCCTGAGTTAACTGCTGTGATTTATTTTTAGCAAAATCAAACCAAGTTACACTTTCAATAAAACCAGCAATTTCAACGCCATAAGCACCAATATTTTGTACTGGAGCAGCGCCAACACTGCCAGGAATAAGTGCTAAGTTTTCTAGACCGTTAATGCCTTTATCAATACAAAAGCATACCAAGTCGTGCCAATTTTCACCGCAAGCGGCATTGACCTGATAATATTCTTCTGTTTCATTAACATGAATCCCTAAAAACTCAGGCTTAATAATTACCGGTGTAACACCCTCGACAAAAAGCGTATTACTGCCCGCGCCTAAAATATAAAAAGGTTCGCTAGTCACCGCTGCTAATAATTGCAGATCTTGTTCACTATTTGGATAATAAATAATGGGTGTCGTTGCATAGACTGCAAAACTGTTATTTTTTTGTAGGGAAAATTGTTGGCGTGATTTCATATTATAAGCAGAAGTACTTGCTGGTAAAAACTTACTCTTATTCTACCGCAGTTTTCAATAAGCGGAAGAGGTTAATATTGAGAAAAAGATTAACCTTGTTTGCGTACGTGTTTTTTAACTATGTAAAATGGCTTAAGCGTTCGTTGTGATAGATAGAAGAACACTAACCTTGCTTGCGTACCGGTAATTTAACAATGTTTTTTAACCTTGTTTACGTACCGGTAGTTTAACAATATTATTAGCGCGTTCGTTGTAATACTTGTTTTGGTATTTATCAGTATCAATGCTTTGGCTGTGGTTGATTATGATGCCTTCGAATATTGGCTGCATTGACTATTGATAGATAGAAGAACATTAACCTTGTTTACGTACCGGTAATTTAACAATGTTATTGGCTCGTTCGTTGTAATACTTGTTTTGGTATTTATCAGTATCAATGCTTTGGCTGTGGTTGTTTATGATGCCTTCGAATATTGGCTGCATTGACTACTGACTATTGATAGAAGAACATTAACCTTGTTTGCGTACTGGTAATTTAACAATGTTATTGGCTCGTTCGTTGTAATACTTATTTTGGTATTTATCAGTATCAATGCTTTGGCTGTGGTTGATTATGATGCCTTCAAATATTGGCTGCATTGACTATCGACTATTGATAAAAAGAAGAACACTAACCTTGCTTGCGTACCGGTAATTTAACAATGTTTATTAACCTTGTTTGCGTACCGGTAGTTTAACAATGTTATTAGCACGTTCGTTGTAATACTTGTTTTGGTATTTATCAGCATCAATGCTTTGGCTATGGTTGATTATGATGCCCTCGATGGGTGCATTGACTTGCTTTAGCATACGTAAACCTGTGGTAATTTGCTCTCGTTTCGTTTTTTCACCATGAACAACATATAAAACCGTTTCAACTAATTTAGAAATAATAGCCGCATCACTCACAGCATTTACCGGTGGTGTCTCAATAATAATTCGGTCATAAAAATTACCAAAAACTTTAATGAGCATATTAAGGCGCTTCATTGATAAAAAAACTAGCGGATTAGCCGGAGAAATACCCGAGGTTAAAATATCTAACTTTAAGTTTTTATCGCGGATAATACATTCATTAATTTGATGTGTTTTCGCTAATAAATTTGATAATCCTGGGCGATGTGGACTTAAATTCATATTTTTTGCTACGGTCGGATGTCGCATATCCGCTTCAATGAGCAAAACCTTTTCCATTTCACTAAACGAGCGGGCTAAATGTAGTGCTATAGTCGACTTCCCTTCATTTGGCACCGAGGATGTTATCGCAATCACTTTAGCTGGCTTACTTTCGCCATTAAACAATAAAGAGGTTCTTAACGTGCGCACCGCTTCGGTAAAGCGATTATCTGTGTAATAGGGATCACTCTTTTTTTCAGCACTTGGCGCTTGAAACTTTGGTAAAATAGCGAGAACAGGTGCTTCGGTAAAGCTATCAAGTTTTCGACGTGAATTTAACGTATCCATTGATATCTCACGCATAATGATAATTATGGCAATAATCGCAAACGATAGCATAAAACTCATAATCACTATGAGGGCTTTTTTCGGGGCGAATCTATCCGTGGGTATAATCGCTTTATCAATAAAACGCACGTAAAAGTTTGCTTTATAATTACCCATAGCGTCAGTCTCTTTTAAACGGACTAAATAGTTATTATAAAGTTCTTTATTGGTATCAACTTCGCGTTGCAATTGTGAAAATTTATTTTGTAAACGGCTCAAGCGTAAGTAATCTACTTTCGCAATTGCCAAACGATTATTCGTTGCTTTAACTTTTTCAGAAGAGTTTAGGTAATCTTTTTCAATAGATATTACAATTTCATCAACGAGCTGTACGATGCCTTTTTGTAATGACTCTAGCTCTGCTTGTACCGCTATACGTTTGGGGTGCTTGGGCCCGTAACGCTTGGAAAGCTCAAATATCTTACGTGCTGCTTTTTCATCGGCACGCCTTAATTGTACAAGATCACTTTGCTGACTGATTTCCTGAAGTTCCAGAAGTTGCGCGGTATTTTTTCGACGCTTTTGCATACTTTGGTAAGTTACTTCTAAATCATCTTTGATTTTTTCAGCTCGTATTGCTGAAGAAGTTAACTCGGTTAACTCAGAGCTAACTAGGCCAGCAATCCCTAAAATATCAACAATACCTTCCGCTTCACGGTATTCTTGTAGTGCTTGCTCTGATGTTTCAAGCTTTTTCTCTAACTCTTCAAGTTGGTCAACAAGCCACTGCGACGTTGACTCCTTTGACGCGCTATGGATTTCATCTTGGTATTGAAGATAAGTGAGACCGATTTGATTAGCGACTTTTTGTGCTAATTGAGGTGAGTGAGCAGCAAAACTTATTTTAACAAGTTCGGTGCTCGCTATCGGAGCGATAGTTAAACGACTTTCAAAGATTGAGATTAAGCTACTGACCGTTGGTCTACTAGTCCGCTTTCCTATGTCAGCGAAGAAGCTTATTTTGTCATTGTATTTACCACTATTAAATTCCTGATGTTCAACCAAATTTAAACTAATAATAACGCGCTCAGCAAATTTTCGAGACTTTAATAATTCGTACTGGGTTTTAACTTGCTCTTTACTGGCGCTAGATTCATTAAAGGCGTCATTAATCGATAAAGTATTAGCGGGTTTATTACTGCCTATTTGTAAAATAGCCGTGGCTTTAAAGGAAGGCTTGAGCAACGAAACATAAAAAGAAACCATCAGTGAAACGAGTAAAGTAAAGAAAACAATCTGCCAACGTCGAGACCAAAGCGGTCTTAAGACCTCTTTTAAATCTATCTCTTGGTTTGGGGCATTAAAATTTACGCTTTGATTATCGTTTAACATTACTGCTCATTATTATTTGCAAAACCACATATAAATACGGCTAATAAAATCTGTCGAAAATCCTTTTTTCAGTTTTTATAATTATTTTTATTTTTATTTTTATTTTTATTTTAGAAAAAACTTTGTTCTATTTTTATAATATCATCAGGGTGGATCTCAGTAGCAATATTCCCCTCCAACGTCACTTTAACACCTTTGACTAGTCGTGTGATTTTCCAATCAGAAGTCGACGCTCTATTAGATAATCCTCCAGCGATTGCAATGGCTTTATCTAAGGTCAAATAATCTTGATAAGGGTAACCTCCTGGTCGTGTAACTTGTCCGTGGATAAAAAACGGCCGATAAATAGACACAGAAACAGAGACTTGTGGGTCAACAATATAATCTCCTAGTAAGCCTTTTCTTATCGTGGTTTCAAGTTTCTTAGTTGATAAACCTATTACTTGTATATCAGCTAAAAACGGAAAAGATATAAAACCCGATTTATCAATTTTCACATCAGTTGTTAAATCGTCTTCACCGTAAACAACAATATGTATTTTATCGCCAGGGCCCAGTAAATAATCACTTGCCTCACAAAAAAAGCTGCAGAACACTAAAATTAGTGACAAAACATAGTAACGCATATTTTTTATCCAATACTAAATATTAACATTAAAGCCTAACGATAAGCTATTGCCCTGGTTGTTTAGCCTATCATCACTTGCTGTTAGTTCTTTAAAAGTAAAACCTGCAAATACAGTCAGCCAATCATTACGTTGATAATTCAACCTAACCTCTGAGTATAAATAATCTTCATTAATCGTTTGCTCAAGGTAAACGACCTTTTCTTGTCTATACCCAACAACCGCAGATGTCTGAAAATAATCAGTCAGTTGATGAGTAAGTTGTAAATTAGTACTGTCAACAACTCGATAGCTATCGACAATTCTGTTGGTTGTTTCATAATTTCGTTGGGTGTTTATATTCATTTGCATAAAATTCGTTGGCTGCCAATTAATATCAACTCGCCATTTAAAGCGAGTATCGCTGGCAAATAATGTTTCTTCAAAAGTTAATCTTTGATAACCAATTAATGCTTGCAGTTGAGTTATAGCCGTCGATTGCCACTTCATACCGACTAATACCGCATATATGTCTTTATTTAACGGGCTATTATTTTGAAAGTTTGATTGGGTATAAGCTAAATCTGCAGCGAAATATGTCTTTCCTGACAGTAAATAATCAAAACTAGCCGCAACACTTTGATCAACACGGTCAAGTGCCTTATTTTCGGCTCGTCTTGTTTTATAGCGAAAGTCTTCTTGACCGATTGAAAGTTTTAATTTCGCCACTGAATCAATTTGGCCATATAAGTAACCTATATTAGCGGCAAGCGATTTTTTATCATCTCCGCTTGTTTTTGATTCTGCATTGCCTAAAGATAGGCCAGTACCGCGATATTCATAACTTTCCTGTAACTTAATATCTGCAAACAGTGTTTTGTTATGATCAAGCTTAAAGAAATAGCTTGGCTTAAATAATAAATTATTATGATCGTCTTCACTAAAGTGACTAAATTGGTAATGACTGACCTTTGTCGCTAATTGTATTAAATGTCGTGATAACTGTGTTTGAATAAAGACGGACGGTTCAATTTTTATGTAGCCGGTACTTTCTTCATCACTTCCTTGATTAAGAAAGTTACTTATTTGACCATATTCAGATAACAGCGTTGCTGTAAATTGATCACCACTTTCTAGCGCGAAGTCAGTTTCTGCTTTGAGTGCAAAAGAAGTCAGCAAAGTCATTGCAAAAGCAATGAGAAGAATGACTAAAAGTCTAAATATGACCATTGAAAAGTATAAACCTTACAAACAAATAATGAGCGCGGCACACAATATGCCCTAAAAGTAACGAATATGAAACATTACTGTTACATAAGTGCACGATTATTGTATATAAATGCTTTTATATTTACTTTGTTGCATAAATAAACAAACTCAAATATTTAAAGCCCACCTTAAAAACAAAAAAGCCGCTTTTAAAAGCGGCATTTATTTTCATAAATAAACGTTGAATTGATAACAGCGAGACCTATTCACTAAATATGTTTGATGTATACCTTAGATTTTCGTTGGAAGTTATACAGCTGTTTTTTACCTTCAGGTAAATCTTCCATTGAACTCTCGATAAAACCTTGTTCTCTAAACCAATGACCACTGACCGTTGTTAAGACAAATAATGAGGTTAAATGTTGATCAAAAGCCTTTACTTCTATGGCATTCATTAAGCGCTCACCTCGATTTCCATTGCGATAATCAGGATGAATCGCCACACAGGCTATTTCTCCTGAACTTGCTTCGGGATAAGGATACAAAGCAGCACAAGCAATAATAACATCTTCCTTTTTAAGTACCGTAAAGCGATCAATTTCAACTTCAAGTAGTTCTCTTGAGCGCTTCACCAGAATACCTTCCTCTTCTAAGGGGGCAATCAGTTCTAAAATGCCACCGACATCATCGATGCTAGCGGTACAAACTTCTTCTTTATGATCTTTAGCAATTAAAGTACCGGCACCATCGCGGGTAAATAACTCTTGTAGTAAAGCACTATCACTTTGGTAGCTCACGCAGTGACAACGCTCTATACCATTTTCTCCACTCTCGATTATCGCTCTTAATAATAATTGGCGAACATGACAATCTTTATCATCCAATAACGTTTTTACTCGCCGTACACTACAGCTACGAATAAGCTCACCCGACTCATCAATTAAACCATCCTCTTGAGTAAAGGTAATTAATTTATCCGCTTTAAGGGCGAGTGCTGTTTTAGTCGCGACATCTTCAAGTGCTAAGTTAAACACTTCACCGGTAGAAGAGTAGCCAATCGGCGATAATACCACTATCGAGCCATAATCAAGCTGGGTATGAATACCGACCGCATCGATTCGTCTTACGCTACCGGTATATTTATAATCGACGCCATCACGGACCCCTATCGGTTTAGCAATGACAAAATTCCCGGTGCTAACACGAATTCGCGAACCATGCATAGGCGAGTTAACTAAGCCCATAGTGAGTAAAGCTTCGATATGTAAGCGCAATGAACCCGTCGCATCTTTTACTGCAACCAAAGTTTCAGCGTCGGTTACTCTAATATTATTTTCAATATGGCGAGTAATGTTACGCTGATCCATACGCTCTTCTATCTGTGGCCTAGCGCCATGAACTAAGACTAACTTAACACCCAAGCTACGCAACAAAGCAATATCATGAATAATATTGGCAAAATTTGGGTGAAGCACGGCTTCGCCACCAAACATAAGCACCACTGTTTTTCCACGGTGCGCATTAATATAGGGCGCAGCATTTCTAAACCATTTAACATAATTTTGTTCGTTATTATTGATGCTATCCATTTTCTAAGTTGTAACTACCTATTTGTTTATCCCAAACGCTAGCGTTTAGGATCTTAGCTAAAGTAAATACCTTGCCTAAATCAGTTAAAATGACGACTGAAATTATGCCTGTTGAGGCTGACTAAGTATGTATTCCATGGCGACTTCATCAGCAGGGTCTTTATGTGGGCTGGGTTCGCTATCTTCAATAATATTATCGGCTAGTGAACTTTTATCAATTAAGTTAAAACCAAGCTGCTGAAAATATTTTGGAATATAAGTTAAAACAATAATTTGCTCTAATTCCATTTGATAGGCAAATTCTAACAAATACTGAATAAGTGCTTTGCCTTGACCTTGCTGTTGGGCATCATCTTGTAAAACAACTGAGCGTATTTCAGCTAAACCTGTTTGATAGATATAAAGTGATGCGCTGCCAACAACCTTACCGTCAAGCTCGGCAACAACAAAATTCTGAATATCATGAATAATATTGTCACGTGACCGTGGCAGTATTTCCCCTTTATCGGCCCAAAAGTTGGTCAGTTGATAAATACTATCAACATCAGACATTCTCGCTCGACGAACAGACATAGCGGCAGCACGTTGCGCATTTAAACGCTGTTTTACTTGCTTTAATGCCCTTTGAATTCTTTGTTTGCCTGGCGCACCAACAACTTGCTCATTTAAGATAGCTTCATTGCCAGACTGAGTAGTCGCCAGTGCTTTTTCAACTTGTGAACGAGAAGTACCGCCGAGTGCTTCACGCTTATTAAGTGTCGATTCAATAGAAAGATGCTGATAAACATCTTGCTCAATTCTATCGCTGAATTCTTGTAGTTGGCTTATCGTTAAATCTTCTAAAGGTACACCTTTGTCAATAGCAGCTAATACGACTTCACCAACAATATGATGTGCTTCACGAAACGGAATATCTTTACCGACTAAATAGTCAGCAAGTTCAGTGGCATTCGCATAGCCTTGTTGGGCCGCGGCTAATGTCCGTGAGCGATTTACTTTCAGACCATCAGCAACGAGTACTGCCATTTCCATACATTCTTGCCACGTATCAAGCGCATCAAATAAACCTTCTTTGTCTTCTTGCATATCTTTATTGTAAGCAAGTGCCAACGCTTTCATTGTGGTTAACATCCCCGTTAAGGCGCCAAAAACACGACCTGACTTACCGCGGATTAATTCACAGGCATCAGGGTTTTTCTTTTGTGGCATTAATGATGAACCAGAACTGACCAAATCACTCATTTCAACAAAGCCAGCTTCACCTGAATTGTAGAAAATTAAATCTTCGGCGAAACGTGATAAATGCATCATTGAAATACTGGCTGAAGCCAACAATTCAATGACATGATCGCGGTCAGAAACAGCATCAAGACTGTTCATGGTGGCCGTTCTGAAACCTAAGCGACTTGCCAGTGCATTTCTATCAATAGGATAAGCGGTACCGGCTAAAGCGCCTGAGCCCAGTGGCGAAACATCTAAACGATAAAGCGCATCTTTTAAACGGCCAATATCACGGTTAAACATTTCTACATACGCTAAACACCAATGGCCAAAAGTTATTGGCTGCGCTCTTTGTAAATGGGTATAGCCTGGTAGTACCGTATCTTTTTCACGTTCCGCTAAATTCATCATCGCTTGTTGTAAATTGACAAGAGCAAACAGTAAATCGCCGCCCTTTTCTTTACACCATAGCTTTAAATCAGTCGCGACTTGGTCATTACGGCTGCGCCCTGTATGAAGCTTTTTACCTAAGTCACCCGTTTTTTCAATTAGCTGGATCTCTACCCAACTATGAATATCTTCCGCATCAGACAACAATATTTGTTGCGGATTTTCTTCTACCGACGCTTTTAATTCTTGCAATGCTGCCGTTAAGCGAACCAGTTCATCTTCATTTATAACGCCTACTTCATGAATAGCTTGCGCCCAGGCTATTGAACCAACAATGTCTTGCACTGCCATGCGGTAATCTACCGGCAATGAGTCATTGAACTTCTTAAATTGTAAACTCGCCTTTTCTTTAAAACGTCCACCCCATAAAGCCATGATTATTTTTCCTTATGCTTTAGCACAGTATCTTTTTGAGAAAGTGCGGTGATCCTACTCGATAAGCTAAATAAACGAATAAATCCTTCGGCGTGTTTTTGGTCATAAACATCGTCAGCACCAAAAGTAGCAAATGCTTCAGAATACAAACTATTTGGCGAACGACGTTGTATGACTTGCGCCATGCCTTTATACAATTTAACAACGACATCACCCGTTAGTTTTTCAGCAAATGAGGCAGCAGAAGCCAATTGAGCTTTAGCAAGCGGGGTAAACCAGCGACCATCATAAATAACATGTGAAAATTCAAGACCAATAGATTCGCGATATTTAAGTGACTCTTTGTCGAGAATAAGTGACTCTAAACCTTTATAAGCCGCCATCAAAATAGTACCGCCTGGCGTTTCATAACAACCACGAGACTTCATACCAACCAAGCGGTTTTCGACAATATCGATTCTACCAACACCGTGGGCAGCTCCTTTAGCATTTAAGTACATTAACGCTTGATAAGCACCGGCACTGTTTTCCTGGCCATTACCAGAGAAGTCTATACCATCAATAGCAACAAGCTCACCGTCAGCAAAACTTAATTGTACTTTTTCAGGCTCATCAGGCGCATCCATAGGATCAACTGTCATGGTCCATACTTCTTTTGATGGCTCACACCAAGGGTCTTCTAACTCACCACCTTCATGAGAAATATGCCAAGCATTAGCATCACGACTGTAGATTTTAGTTAATGAAGCCGCACAAGGAATGTTACGTTCGGCAAGATAATCTAGTAAGTCTTCACGCGAAACCATGTCCCACTCACGCCATGGGGCGATAACAGTAAGCTCTGGCGCTAGTGCAGCAAAACAAGACTCAAAACGAACTTGGTCGTTGCCTTTACCCGTACAACCATGACACACGGCATCAGCACCCACTTTAAGAGCGATTTCTATGTGCGCTTTAGCAATAATAGGTCGTGCCATTGACGTACCTAATAAATATTGACCTTCGTATACCGCACCGGTTTTTAAAATGGGGTACACATACTCTTTTATGTATTCTTCTTTAAGATCAACCACGTAACATTCAGATGCCCCTGAAGCAATCGCTTTCTCTTTAACACCTTCAAGCTCTTCATCACCTTGGCCAACATCAGCACAAAACGCGATAACCTCACAGCCTTGATAATTTTCTTTTAACCATGGAATAATCGCTGAGGTATCTAATCCACCAGAATATGCTAATACTACTTTTTTGATTTGTTTTTTTGCTAAAGCCATTGTCTTATTCCTAACTAATCTTGATAAATTGTCATGCTGAATATAAATCAGCTGCTGACCTAATAATTTCTACACTATTATTTAGCTAATAGCGTAACGAGTACCGCATTTTGCGCCCACATTCTATTTTCTGCTGCTTGGAAAACTACCGACATTTCACTGTCAAAAAGTGCGGTTGTTATTTCTTCCTCTAAGTGCGCTGGTTGGCAATGCATCACAATACTGGCGCCACTGCCTTTCATCATTTGATGGTTCACTTGATAGGGTGCAAACTTCTCTAGAAGTGCAGCTTTTTTACTGGCATCTTCAAAGCCCATTGATACCCATGTATCGGTATAAATAGCATCTTGCGGCCCTAAAGCCTCAACATCTGATGTAAGTACCAACTTACTCCCTGACTTATCTGCAAAAGCTTTCGCTTTACTCAATAATTGTGCTTCTGGTTCATGCCCCGCTGGGCAAACCAAGGTAAAATCGACCCCTAGTATTGCAGCCATAAACATCAACGAATTGGACACATTGTTACCATCACCAATATAAGCAAGTTTAACCTTTGTTAAATCTATACCTTTACCTAAAACAAAATATTCTTGCAAAGTGACAAAGTCAGCTAGTGCTTGGCACGGATGATATATATCACACAGTGCATTAATCACTGGAATAGTTGCGTGCTCAGCTAAACCTTCGATGGCGCTGTTTTCAAAAACACGTGCAACGATAGCGTCAGCATAGCAAGAAAGATTTTTAGCGTAATCACTAACTCGTTCTCGCTCACCTAGTTTGCCATTTTGTTGGCCTAAATATAGCGCATGGCCGCCTAATTTGTTAATACCCATATCAAAACTAACGTGTGTTCTTAATGAAGGTTTTTCAAAGAGCATCACTACAGATTTACCCGCTAAAGCTTTACTATAGTCGCTAGGATGGTTTTTAATCTTTATTGCTAAAGCAATCAGATCAATTATTTGTGTTTTAGTCAGTTGATCATCTGCTAAAAAGTTTTCTAATCTTGTGTGTGTCGGTGACATGATAAGTCCTATCCGAAAAATCGTTAAATTAAGTGTGACTTAACTGTGGTTAATGTGGCTGAATGCGTGTGCCAATGGCATCACCCTTTATTAGATTGATGATTTGCTCAGGCGACTGCCAACTGGCAACCGCGATACTTCGTCGCAATTGGCTTGCTGCATGCAAAGCGGCATTAACTTTTGCGGTCATCCCACCAGCAATAACACCTTGCTCTATTAAGGAATTTGCCTGAGTTTTACTCAGTGAAGCAATATATTCGCCACGCGCATCTTTTACACCATTAACATCGGTTAGCAGTAGCAATTCGGCATTTAGTAACTGACAAATTGCGACAGCTGCATCATCCGCATTAACATTCACTAACTCACCATTGGCTAATGAACCAATAGAAGAGATAACCGGCAAAAAGTTTGCACTTAAAAGTGTATCGAGTAACTTACTATTATTTGCACTAGGCTCACCCACCATACCCAGGCCTTTATCGCTTAACTGACACGAAACCATATCACCATCGACCAGTGACAATCCAACGGCTTGCATGTGTAAACTTGCTGCAGTGGCAACAATCGCTTTATTAACACTACCTGCTAATGCACCCGCAATAAGGGGCATTTGCTCTTGAGGTGTAACACGTAAACCCTGTTTTTTTTCTGAAGTAAAACCAGCTTGGCTGAGTATTTCATCAACAACACAGCCGCCGCCATGCACTAGCACCACGGCTTGATTTTTTAATGTCGCGATAATTTTTAATAAATCAGCTAAAGCATCTTTTTTTTCAAGAATAGCGCCACCGATTTTGATCACTAATGGCTTGTTAGTTTTAGACGTTACTGATGTGTTTATTGTCTTAGTCATTAACTCTTTCCCAAAGTTACATTGTGCAACAAACTATATTCACTCGCTAAACCCAGAGAAATATTCGCACATTGCACCGCTTGTGAAGCAGCACCTTTTAATAAATTATCGATAGCACAACTCACCACAACAACTTGTTTTTCTTCATCGACTTGCCAATGTAAATCAGCAAATGGTGTATTAGCCACATTGTCTATTTTCGGCCAAGCGCCAGTTAAGCGCACCAATGGCTTATCTTGATAAGCGTTTAAAAAAGCTTCGTTAATATGTTTTGTCGTAATACCTGCTTTGATTTGCAAAGTGACAGTTGCCAGCAATCCTCTTTTATAAGGTGCAAGGTGAGGATTAAAAATAACCGCGGCATTAGCTTCTTGGCTTATCTCGGGTTGATGCCTGTGTTGTAAAATATTGTAGGGTGTTAGGCTGACTTCATAAAAGCTTGTCGCTAATGAGGCTTTTCTACCCGCACCGCTGACGCCGCTGATCCCATTAACAACAATGAGAGAGTTTTCAAGATGGTAGTTATTTACGGTAATCGGCTTAAGTGATAATAAACTTGCTGTTGGGTAACAGCCAGGTACAGCAACTAATTGTGTATTAGCAATATCATCTTGCTGCCATTCGGCTAAACCATAAGTTGCTTGGGCAAGCGCCGATAAGTTTTTATGTTCAAAACCATAGAATGTTGGATAATCTTCACTATTTTTTAAACGAAAACCACCCGAGAGATCGAAAACCTTAACACCTTTCTCAACAAAAGCTTGTGCCCAGTCAGCACTGAACTCATGCGGAGTAGCAAAGAATACCGCATCAAGCTTTTGTACCGTATCATCGAACCAACGCTGTGAAAAACAGACTAAAGGTAAATCACATACGCCTAAGTAACGCGGATGTAATTGCGAAAAGGTCATATCTGCCGAGCTACTGTTTTCTGACACCAGTAAATATTCAAGGGAAATTTTATCGTGCGCAGACAATAAATTAATCAGCTCTGCACCCACATATCCACTTGCTCCAATAACCGCGACTTTCATACAACCTCATCTATTAATTTTTTATTAACCTAAGGAAAGCAGAAAACAAATTATTTTCAATAGCCTTCTATATTTAGGTTATTTACACTAGAATAGGAAAATAACACCCAATGACTCGTTATGCAACAAATAAGCATAATTACCCATGGTTTTTTTTATTTATTCATTTTCAACTGTGAGCCACTATGAAAAATTTGCCCAACTTTACTGATTCATTAACACAACTTATTGCCAGTGCTTCTATTAGCTCGACACAAGCGAACTGGGATCAAGGAAATTTAGCAGTTATTCAACTATTGGCAAGTTGGTTTGAACAACTCGGTTTTAGTATCGACATTCAAGCGGTGCCAGAAACGCGCAATAAATATAATTTATTAGCAAAACTCGGTAGTGGAACAGGAGGATTGTTACTGGCAGGTCATAGTGACACTGTACCTTTTGATGAAAATCGTTGGCAGTCAGACCCGTTCAAAATTGTTGATAAAGATAATAAATTTTATGGTTTAGGCACGTGTGATATGAAAGGTTTTTTTGCTTTTATTTTACAAGTTTGTAAAGGATTAACCGCGCAACAGTTAAAAAAACCACTTTACATTTTGGCCACCGCAGATGAAGAAACCACCATGGCTGGCGCACGTTTTTTCACCAAAAACCAACAGATAAAACCCGATGTTGCTATTATTGGTGAGCCAACAAATTTGGTCCCTGTCATCATGCATAAAGGTCATATGTCCCATCGCATAACTATTCAAGGTCAATCAGGACACTCAAGCAAGCCAAGTTTAGGCGTGAATGCGATAGAAATTATCCATCAAGTGATTGGCCAATTAATGCAACTCAAAGAAAAATTGGCTCTCAATTATAGTAATCAAGCCTTTGATGTAAAGGAGCCAACCCTTAATTTTGGCGCAATACACGGTGGCGACAATGCTAATAGAATTTGTGGTCACTGCGAGTTAGACATTGATATGCGTGCCCTACCCGGCATGACTGACAGCGAACTTATCTTACTACTCAGTGAAGCGTTAAAACCGTTAGCTGAAAAATACCCTAATAGAATTTCATTTAGTGAATTGGATCCGAGTTCACCCAGCTTTGAACAAAGTAAAAACAGTGATTTTGTCACTATAGCCGAAGAAATAAGTGGTCATTCATGTTGTGCGGTAAACTATGCGACCGAAGCTCCTTTCATTCAACAACTGGGTTGTCAAACTATCGTTTTAGGTCCTGGTTCAATTGATCAAGCACACCAGCCTAATGAATTTCTAGCGCATAGCGAAATTGATAAAACTGAACAACTATTACTGAAGATGATCGAAAGGTACTGTTTATAAAGGTACAAAAAAGCAAAGCGATAATGCTTTGCTCTTTCGTTTTTACTTAGTATAACCTTGCAAGGGGTTAAGTTATGACTACACCATATCCGCAAACGGATTTTTACTGGGTAAGGCAATACTATTAGTAAAGCCGGTCATTGAGATATTTTCAGTGTTAATTTCAATATCATCATCACCTAGTACACCCACACCAAATTTATAAATTAATTCAAACTGTCCATTGTTGGCTTTTTCTTGATAGATACTTTGTTTCACTTCAACCGCAGATAACTTTTCTTGGTAACGGGTCATTTCTGCTATGCTATATCGTTTTTTCAGCATAGAGAGCGTTACGTCTGGTGAGAGTATAGTGGCCGTGGCATTGTTACCGCCAAAACCTTTTGAATTGATGAAAGCAACATCCATCGCTTCACACTGCCAGTGATCAAGAGCGATATTCAAGCGCTCATTATGTACATCATCGGCTATCGATTTAATGGTCGTAATACCCGGCATAATATTATGAGCAAAAACACCTAGCGCCATAGTGATTTGGTCACCACTTGCTGGTGCAATAGTATGGCCAACATAAGCTTTAGGCGCGGCTACCGGCCAATTATGAATATCAAAAGTTTCGGCCAAACGGTGATAAATTAACGACTCGGTGATACGGTTTTGTGGGGTACTTGAACCATGAGCTAATATAAAGCTACGCTTTTGTACCGACTCTTCCCCTAAAATACTTTTTGCTAATGCCACTGACTTCGCCATGGTAATGTAATTACCAGGACCTGGAGCGGTAATAGATTTTTTAATACCATCGGCATTAATGAATACATCAGCAACCGACCCCAAAGGTTTAGCGCCTAATTCAACGGCTAATTCGTCATCCATAATCACCAGAAAATGTGCAGCTTCACCAATAGTAAAACCACAATTTTCACCAAACGGGCGACTGGTATTACGATGGTCAGCTTGGCCATCAGTAATACCATCAAGTTTTTTCAAACCTTCTTCATTAGCCAATGCACTCATGTTACCGAAACCTTCAATAATTTCCGGTGTTATTGGGCTTTCACTACTGCCCACAATAGCAACACGCACTCGACCTGATTTAATATCTTGAATAGCATTGCGTAAGTTATAAAGAAAACTTGCACAAGCGCCAGTCGAAGTCGAGGTGGTACCCACACTGCCGGTCACATAACCATTAATAAAATCAGCTGACATGGTGTTTAAGCCCAACGCTAAGTTTTTAGTGGTAACACGATCGCCATGCAAACGATTTTGCAACATGCCCCCTAAACCTTCCGATTGCATTTGACCGAAAGCTGAAGAAGAATAAGTACCCACGTGGTCTGGGCTTACTTTTTCTAATATTTCATCCCAACTAAAGCCCGTTGAATGAATAGCGTCTGCAGCACCAAAAATAGTCGTTTGTAAGCCACGTGGCTGATAACGACTATTATATAATGTCGACGGTTCAAAGCCGGTAGGTAATTGCCCCGCTGCTTTAATCGGATTATCGCGATAACTACTATGTTTAATATCTAAATTATCAGTAATTTCAACCTTTACACGTTTATCTGCTAAGGGTGTTACTGTCCATGAGCGCGGTAAGGGTTTTGGTAATTCTTTTTCTTTAATTTCAAAAGTAATATTTTCAGTGCTCGGTGTTGCCGCCATATTTGTGTGGCAATGCGTCGCGTCAGGGTCAAAGTGATTATTTTCAATTTTACGGATAAGGGTGCCATCAAGAATTTGCTGGCCAAAACGTGCTTCTACTTCGCTTAATGCAACACTATTACCCTCAACGTCAACTAACTGACCTGCTTGGAAAGTTAAGATATTCATCAAAGTAGCAAGACCAACAAAAGTTTCTTGGCGTGCTTCTGCAGTTAATTTGTCGATAACAATACGACGAAAACCTTGATGAAACGAGGTGCGGCCAGCAGCGTTTACGCCGCCCATGCCAACAATAATAGGTAAAGCAGTCATTTATAATTCTCTTAAATACATGAGTCGTAATTCTTGTCACTAGTGTAAAAAGAAATACCAATAATTAATTGTCGTTTTCAGCCATAAATAATACAATAACAGCCAAATGTTGCAAAAGTTATTAATATGCCACTCAAGACAAGCCGAAAAACAATCAATGTTGCCTTGGTTTTATATGATCATATGTTAGCAACCAGCGTAAGCTTACCTATTGAAATGCTTAGAGCAGGCGAAGCTTTTGCTCGAAGAGAAGATAGGCAATCACCTAAACTCAGTATTGAAATGGTGAGCGAACTATTAGCCCCAGTGCGCACCAGAGCACTTATTAAGCTTTATCCCGATAAAGATATTGAGCATGCCCAAAGTCCAGATTATATTTTTATTCCTAGTCTTTGGCGCAACCCTAGGCCAATAATCAAAAAACAGCCCAAAATGGTAAGTTGGCTTAATCGTATGTGGCAACAAGGTTCAACGCTTATTGGTGGTGGTACAGGGGTTTGTTTTATTGCTGAGTCAGGACTACTTGATCATCATCCGGCAACAACACACTGGCATTATGTTGACCAATTCAAAAGAAATTACCCTAACGTTGAATTGAAACCAGATTTTTTTATTACCCAGTCAGAACGTATTTACTGTGCGGCAAGTTTAAATGCCTTAGCTGATATTACCGTTCACGTTATTCATCAAACGTACGGTGAGACTGCTGCACAACATGTTGAGCGTAATTTCTCTCATGAAATAAGAAAACCATATGAAGAACAACGTTATTTAGAAGGTGCGGTCGATCGACATCCTGATGAATTGATCACTCAAATTCAATTCTGGATGCGTACTAATCTATCATCAACATTATCGCTTACTGAACTGGCGTTACAATTTGGTATTAGCCATAGAACCTTTAGTCGGCGTTTTAAAAATGCTACCGGCGTTAAAGCCTCTCATTATTGGCAAAAAATGCGTGTAGAAACAGTCAAAGATTTACTATCATCAAGTAATCTGTCTATTCAAGAAATCGCTTTTCAGGTGGGTTATCAAGAGCAAGGCCAGTTAACTCGGCTGTTTAAGAAACAATTAAAACTCACTCCAAGAGACTATCGAGCAATGGTGCGTAAAAAGCTTTTTAATTAACGGTTAACGTCTGTCAAACAAGCTAAATTTTTGACAGTGCACTTTTATCAGTAACGGGTATAATCCATAACAGATAAATTAAAAGCATTGAAGTGCTTGTACTTTAATACAATAAGTCTCATGGTACGACCACTAGAAAATTACAAACGGAGAAAATACATGTCAATCGTGATCAGTGGTACAGGTCTATTTACACCACCACACAGTATTTCAAACGATGAATTAGTCACCGCATTTAATCAATATGTTGAAGACTATAATATTGAAAATGCCGCCGCTATTAACAGTGAGCAGTTAACGGCCTTAAAACCGTCTTCAAGTGAATTCATTGAAAAAGCATCAGGCATTAAAAGTCGCTATGTTATGTATAAAGACGGCGCACTTGACCCTAAAACCATGATGCCACTTATTCCTCAGCGTAGTGATGAGCAATTATCAGCACAAGCAGAAATGGCTGTTGGCGCCGCGAAACAAGCGATGGCTGCAGCAAATAAAACAGCAGACGATATCGATTTAATCATTGTTGCTTGTTCATACACACAACGCGCTTATCCTGCAATTGCCATTGAAGTACAAAAAGAACTAGGTTGTAAAGGTTGGGCTTACGATATGCTCGTCGCTTGTTCATCGGCAACCTTTGGTATTATGAATGCTTCAAATGCTTTGCATGGCGACACAGCAAAAACAGTGTTAGTGATTAACCCTGAACTCAATTTTCCACAAATTAATTTACGCGACCGCGACAGTCACTTTATCTTTGGCGATGTTGCAACGGCTATTGTTATTGAAAAACAAGCAACCGCTACGGCTGACCATTGCTTTAAAATATTAACTAAGAAGCCGATCACGACCTTTTCTAATAACATTCGTAGTAACTTTGGTCATATCAATAAATGTGATCCAGAAACCATGCTTGATAATGACAAAATGTTTGTTCAGCAAGGACGAAAAGTTTTTAAAGAAGTACTGCCAATGGTCTCTCAATTAATTACCGAGCAAATGGCAGAAGCAAATGTTGAAGCTAAAGATTTAAAAAGGTTATTTTTACATCAAGCCAATATCAACATGAATAACTTTGTTGCAAAGAAAGTATTAGGCCGTGACCCTATGGGCAATGAAGCGCCAATTATTTTAGACAAGTTTGCAAATACGGCTTCGGCGGGTTCTATTATTGCTTTTCACTTGAACCATGATGACATGGTTACTGGCGATAAAGCTTTAATCTGTTCTTTTGGTGCCGGTTATTCGGCAGGCTGTATCGTTATAGAGCATATTTAATTCTGCTGTGCGGTTAAGTCACTGAGAAAAACCTCTGTGACTTAATCGTTAATTAACCTTTAACAAAACTCACTATGTAAAAAAGTAATTAGCTTTACTATCGATGGATGAGCAATTGTGTAATATATCGTTTGTGATTCTCGGCGAGTTTTTACCAAGCCGTCTTTTCTCAATCGAGCTAAATGCTGTGATAAACTCGACTGGCTCAAATCAATAAAACCATTAAGCTCTGATACCGACATTTCTTTCTCACCTAAATAGCAAAGTATCAACAATCTATTTTCATTACTCATCGCCTTCAGTAACTCAGCGGCTTGAGTTGCATTACCACGCATTTCAGCTATGTCTATTTGAGTTTCATTATTCATCATTTGGGTCTTTATTGTCAGCAAAAAGTAAATATTAATTGATATTACATTAGATAGTGCTAATATAAAAGTACATTACATTTATCTAATATAATAACTTTTCAGTTAAGGATCCCTTTTGAATTACACCAGACTGCTGCAACTCGCTATTGAGAAACCTAAACTTGTTTACACCTTAGTCTTATTAATGGTGGCAATTAGTCTGGCGATGATGCCAAACCTGAAAATAGATACCGACCCTGAAAATATGCTGAGCAGTGATGCGCCAGCACGTGTTTTTCATAACCAAACAAAAGCTGACTTTCAAATGCGCGATATGATAGTCGTTGGAATTGTTAGTAAAAATAGTATTTTTACTCCTAATGCATTACAGGTTGTTGGGCAACTTTCAACAGAAATATTACAAATTGAAGGGGTTATTCAACAAGATTTATTATCCTTGAGTGTTGTTGACAATATTACCCAAGAAAAAAATAACCAAGGTGAAAATAACGGCATACGCTTTGAATATCTAATGAAGCAGGCACCGTCTTCACTCGAAGGCAGCTTAGCCATTCAACAAGCCGTAAAACGCTTACCTATGCTTAACAACACCATAGTTTCTGGAGACAACAAAGCGATAGCGATTTACGTGCCTATTCAAGCCAAAGACATGAGTTATAATATTGCTGAAAAAATTCGTACTATCAGTGGCAATTTTCCCGCAGAGTTGGTGGCTAATGTAGACTTTCATATCACAGGTTTACCTGTCGCTGAAGACCAATTTGGCTATGAGATGTTTGTTCAAATGGGTGTAGCAGCCCCACTTGCTGGTTTAGCTATTTTTGTTTTACTTTGGTACTTTTTTCGCAATTTTCCGTTAATAATTGCACCTATGGTGGTCGCGATGGCTACGGTGATTATAATCATGGGCTCACTCATCGGTATGGGCTTTACTGTTCATATTATGTCATCAATGATCGCTATATTCTTAATGCCAATAGCAGTGGTTGACTCAGTTCATATTCTCTCTGAATTTGCTGAAAAATATAAAACAGGTGATGATGCCGGCGATGTTGTAAAAGGTGTCATGAAGCATTTATATACGCCAATGCTTTATACATCAATCACCTCTGCTATCGGTTTTTATTCGTTAATGCTAACCCCTATTCCGCCGGTAAAAGTCTTTGGTGCTTTTATTGGTACTGGTATTTTATTGGCATTCGTGCTGACAATTATTTACGTCCCTGCTTATATTTCTCGTTTAAAACCTGAAACTTTAGCCAAATTGCATGACGCTATAGTGCGTATGGAGAAAAAAGGCAGATTAGCCAATGTATTAGAACGGTTAGGCAGTTTTGCTACTCAAAAAACCAAGCTTATTCTTATCGGCTTTGTTGCCTTATTTTTAATTAGTATTGAAGGCGTTAGTCGTATTGAAATTAATGATAATCCTGTTAATTGGTTTAAAGCAGATCACGAAATAAGAATTGCTGACAAGGTGCTTAATGAACATTTTGCTGGTACTTATGATGCTTGGTTAGTGTTTAACAATAACGAGGGTGACAATAACGGCGAGGTAAAAAAATTCAAAGAAGTTCTAGCAACGTTTACCGCTGATTCAGCTAGCGCTAAAAAAATTCATACCTTTATAAATAACGTTAACTCGGCTAAAAAAGAGTCATTATTCAATCAGCATTTGTTGGTTTTATTAGATGACTTAACGTTTTCTGCCCCTGATAAAGACCAGGTTATTATTGAGCAGTTAGTCAATATTGCTGATAGCGCTTTCAACGACAGCAAAGTATTTCTAGACCCCACGTTATTAAACTGGCAAAGCGACTTTCAACAAGCGTTACTAGCTACAGGTTTAGTTGGTAAAAGTAATGGCTTGGCTGATATCGTTAAAACGGTCAATCGTGAACTTTTCTCCGGTGAAGATAAAGACTTTACTCTGCCTGAAACGAGCAATGGCGTGGCGCAAACATTATTGCAATATCAGTCGTCACATCGTCCACAAGACTTATGGCATTTTGTCACTAAAGATTACCAAAAAAGTCTCTTATGGTTGCAAATGACTAGTGGCGATAATCAACACACCACCAAAGTTGTTAACTGGACAGAAACTTACATTACCAACAATCCAATGCCAAAAAATATTAGTTATCAATGGGCAGGTAAATCTTATTTAAACATTGTTTGGCAAGATGCGATGGTAAATGGAATGATCGACAGCCTATTGTCTTCATTTGTCATCGTTTTCTTGATGATGGTTTTACTGTTTCGGTCTTTCAAGTACGGTATTTTAG
Organism: Colwellia sp. BRX10-1; assembly: GCF_014077545.1. NCBI lineage: Bacteria > Pseudomonadati > Pseudomonadota > Gammaproteobacteria > Alteromonadales > Colwelliaceae > Colwellia > Colwellia sp. BRX10-1. The sequence continues at coordinate 26,762 of NZ_JACGWC010000027.1, read as the reverse complement.
CCATGTTGCCGCTAACACTTACTATTTCGATGATCTATGGATTAATTGGCTGGATAGGTAAAGACTATGATATGCCTATCGCGGTGTTGTCGGCGCTCACATTAGGACTATCTATCGATTTTGCCATTCATTTTCTCCAACGTGCACGAGAATTAGAGAAAGAACTGGGCAGCTTAACACAAGCATTAACCGCAATGTTCCAAGAGCCAAGCCGAGCAATTTCACGCAATGCAATAGTTATTGCGGTTGGTTTTACCCCATTATTACTTTCACCATTAATGCCTTATATTACCGTTGGTTTTTTCCTGGCGAGTATTATGGCGCTATCGGCGTTAGTTACTTTAGTGCTATTGCCGGCATTAATGACCCTTTTTGCTGGTAAGCAAAACCTAAAAACTGAACAACTATAGGATATAAAGATGAAATATTTATCAAAACTATTGATACTGGTCTGCTCCCTTTCAAGTTTTGTTGGCCATGCTGGCGATCTAACCGATGCTAATAAAATTATTACTAAGGCAAATTTAGCCTCATATTATTCTGCTGATGATGGAAGTGCCCAAGCACGTATGATTATTGTTGATGCGCAGGGCAATAAGCAGATGCGACAATTTACCATCTTGCGTAAAGACCAAACCGATTTAGGTAACCAAGACATTTTAGTGTTCTTCTCTCGCCCCACCGATGTCCAAGGTACGGTATTTCGTGTAGTTAAAAAAGTCACAAGCGATGACGACCGCTGGTTGTACTTGCCAGCACTAGATTTAGTAAAACGTATTTCAGCCGGTGATAAGCGTACTTCTTTTGTTGGCGCACATTTTTTTTATGAGGATGTTTCAGGCAGAAACCCCGCAGAAGATAACTTTACCCTGTTAAAAACTGATAACAACTTTTATACGATCAAGGCTCAGCCTAAAGATCTAAACAGTGTTGAATTTGATCATTATATTGTCAGTGTTGATAAAAACACTTTTTTACCGATGCAAGTTGACTTTTATGACAGCCAAGGTAAAAAATCACGTTCTCTGCAAGTATTAAAAACTGAAGTTATTGATGGTTTTACCACGGTTATGCATTCAAAAATAACTCAACACTCCGATGGTAGCTATACTGAAATGCAATTTAGAAATGTTAAATATAATGTTGGCTTACCCAATGATATTTTTTCTGAGCGCAGTTTACGTAACCCACCGAAAGAGTGGTTAGATTAATAAGCTAAGGGTGATCGTATGAGCTCATCCTGACCCGTTTTAACTGCTGAAATTAATTCAGTATCGTGATTATTATGAGTCTTTATATCGCTTAACAAAAAATGGACAAAATTATTGTGCAAAAATCAGTAAAAAATTTCTTTTTTCTAGTGACCAGCCTCTGTGTCGTTAGCGCAAGTTTTGCCGCTAATGTTCTCGCAAACGAAACAGATAATTGGGGTGATGAGTGGAGCGAAGCAGCAGTTTCACCTTGGAAGTTTTCAGGTTTTGTTGAAGCCGGTTATGGCTATTTATTACAGGATAATATTGTTGAGTCAAACGCATCATTAAGTGAAATCACCACACGCGTTAATCTTGATTACAGTCATGAATCTTTTGAGCTGGTTTCAAAAGCAGAGTTAATTTATGACGATGTATTAAAAGATACTTTTTTGCAAACACGCGAATTAAATATCCGTTTTAGCCCCTCTGATAAAACAGATGTTAAGTTAGGTCGGCAAATTCTGACATGGGGTACCGGTGATTATATTTTCCTTAACGACTTGTTTGCAAAAAACTGGCAATCATTCTTCTCAGGACGTGATGACCAATATCTAAAAGCGCCTTCAGATAGTGCGAAAGGTACTTGGTATATTGGTCACTATTCACTTGATCTCACTTGGACTCCTGAGTTCACCCCTGATGTTTACATCACTGGCGAACGTTTTTCTTTTTATTCACCGCAAGCACAAGCCATTGTTGCACCCGCTGATAATTTTAGGGTAAAAGAAACCAATAAAGCACAATTTTCAGCGCGCCTTGCGACTAACAATAATGGCGTGGAATATGCGCTGTATGGTTATAAAGGTTTTTGGCCAACTCCCGTAGGTATTACAGAAGATAACAGTCAGCCACCACAAGCTTATTTTCCAGAAATGAATGCTTGGGGAGCCAGTGTTCGATTGTCATTAGCCGGCGGATTATTTAATGCTGAATATGCAAGTTATAACAGTATTGAGGATAATAACGGCACTAACCCTTTTATTGCTAATGGTCAAAATAGGTTTTTAGTGGCGTTTGAAAGAGAAGTAATTAAAAACCTGACCGCTAGCGTTCAGTTCTATGTTGAGCAAACCAAACATTATCAGCAATTTATTAGCCATTCTGCTACGCCAGCAACAGAAGTCGATGAAAACCGTCAATTATTAACCGTTCGCTTAACCTACAGAACATTGCAGCAAAAATTAATTTATAGCGTTTTTAACTTTTATTCTCCCACAGACAAGGATGGTTATCTTAAACCTTCAATTACTTATCGCTATAGCGATAAGTGGTTATTCTCGGCTGGGGCGAATTTATTTTGGGGTGAAGAAAAGTATACTTTTTTTGGTCAACATCAACAAAACAGCAATGCTTGGCTTAGAGTAAAAGCCCACTTTTAAATGACGCCAGCACTAAAGGCTCAATGTCTACAGAATTAATCTGACAATAACTTACAGTTTTTCAGCATATCCTAACAATTAGATCACTGAAACTTACCCGTAATAAGATGAGAATGGCTGTAAATCTTCTGCTGAGCTTATTATGAACAAAATTATTATCGTCATCTGTTTTAACATTTTGTTTTCTTTGAATAGTTACGCAATGCAATCTAATGATTATATTATTTCTATTAAGCATGCAACTAACGACAGTGACTATTATTCAAGTGTTGGCGTAGAGGTAATTCATCGTAAACTTAATAGTTATTTAGGTTTCTCGGTTAATAGCTCAATAGGCTATGCAAGGGTTACCGATACCTTTGATTATCAACATGGTTTTATTGCATGGGAAGGCGGTATAAAAATAGGTTATTTTTCTAACTTTAGTCTTTATGCTGAATTTGGCGTTGATCTGCTTGAGCTTGCCTTTAATGATCGAAGTGACGATGACTATTCACATAGAAATAAGGGCTATAGTACAGATTTCGAAAATGATAACTTTGACCATCATTACAATGACAACGATTCAGATGGCTATATAGGGATTGGTAGTTCGATGATGATTGAGCAAATAAAAGTTACAGCATTTGTTCGTTTTCGTGAAATAAGTGGTTATAACTGGCAAGCAAAAAACTATGCCTTTAGCGGTATTGAGTTAGCGGTAGTTTTTTAATTAAATTACCATCGTTTGTTTGCTTGTTTCTTTCTTTTCTCTACGGCAAAATAGTCCCCATAGATATTTACAAATAATAGAGAAAAAAATGAGCGCAAATTCAGCAGCACAAAATCAAATAAAACAAATGCTAACCATGCAAGACGCGATGAATACTCGTGTTAGTGATACCTGGCAAGAAAATGGTTATGAGTGGTATCGCGCCATTTGGGTTGAGTGTGCTGAAATGTTAGACCATCACGGATGGAAATGGTGGAAACATCAAGAAATAGATATTGCGCAAGTGCAACTGGAGTTGGTTGATATTTTTCATTTTGGATTAAGCTTACGTTTAATGACAGGCGAAACCGTTACAAGTATTACTGACACCTTAGCAACAGAACTCACTGAAAGCTCAGGCGAAAAAGATTTTAAAATTGCCCTTGAAAACCTAGCGTCAGCCGCCGTTACTAACAAAAGTTTTGATGCGATTGCCTTAGCTGATTGTATGCGTTTGATGAATATGGACCTAGATGAATTATTTCGTCAATATGTTGGCAAAAACACCTTGAATTTTTTCCGTCAAGACCACGGTTATAAAGAAGGGACATATATCAAAGTTTGGCATGGCGAAGAAGACAATGAAGTATTAGCTAATTTAGTTAATACCTTAGATGCCAGTGCAAGTGATTTTCAGCAACAACTTTATGCAGCACTTGAGGCAAAATACCCAGCATAATTATTCGCTCAAAACCTAATGAAGACTCTAGATAAATAATAACTAGAGTCTTTTAGCTTAAAATATATAGAATAAATTCTCCTTTCCGAACGGTCATTAATACACCCCTTTTATATTAAGATCTATGGCATAAATTCTCCTTAATTAACGGTTATTAAAAGAATCTAGCAAAATTATGATCTGTGGCACAAATTCTGCTTATTCAACAGTTATTAAGAAGACCGTCAAGAATTTGAACCGCCGGAGCAGTGTATGGAATTAATTCTCTTTGCCATGATCAGCCTAATTGTTATTGTCGCTTTGTTAGCTAGCCGCTTAAACGACAATAGTTTTCCTTTTCCATTTGATAAAAAGCAAAGTCTTTTTACGCCAGCAGAGAAGAATTTTCAGAATTTGCTCGAACAAGCCCTTGGTGGTAAATACCGTATTATTAATCGAGTAAAACTTGCTGATATTGTCACTATTCGTCATGGTGTGTCGAACAGAGCAAGCCAAACAGCATCAGCGAATGCCGAAAGTAAATACTTAGACTTTGCTATTTGTGATCGTGAGAGTATGAAGCTATGTGGCGTTATTGATTTAGTTGATACCCAAGGTAAAGGCTATAAAATCAAAAAAGACTGGTTTGTCAGCGGCGCATTAGAAGCATCTTCAATTCCTCATATTCGTATTAAAGTGAAAACTAATTATACCGTTGACGAGATCCGCGCTTGTATTTACAGTCGACTTTTAGGAAACAGACCACCAGAGCCAAAAATTAAAGGAAAAATTATTCCTGCTCCCATGCTAAAACCTCGACCCAATAGAAATAGAGAAGAAGTTGGCGCTTTGTCTCCTATTGCCGCTCGTGCGCAATTAGGCTCATCAACAGGCAATGCTATGTCGCAACGTATCCCTGCACCGCAAGTAGCCGCATTACCTCATTAAACTCTACAATAAAATCAACTCATTATTAAAATAAAAAGTCAGCGATTTAACTCGCTGACTTTTTTGTTTTCCCTTAGATATAATTACCGTGCTTGGCAGTTTTTAATGCCATAAAGGCTACATAAAGGCTGAGAGTGGCAATGTGATCGTAATATATCGTTGACGTATAATCTTGTGCCTATTGAACTCATACATAGAAAGACAGGGTGTCTGAGAAAGGCCATCCTGAACATATACGCTCTTTGCCATCTCGGTAACTGCTCCTGCGTTACTCTACTTCCTACATCCATGTAATCACAGCACCGCGTTATACCGTTGACGTGCAAGGATGAACTAATGCCTAGAAAGACAGGATGTCTGAGAAAGGCCATCCTGAACATATACGCTCTTTGCCATCTCGGTAACTGCTCCTGCGTTACTCTACTTCCTACATCCATGTAGTCACAGCACCGCGTTATACCGTTGACGTGCAAGGATGCACTAATGCCTAGAAAGACAGGATGTCTGAGAAAGGTCATCCTGAACATATACGCTCTTTGCCATCTCGGTAACTGCTCCTGCGTTACTCTACTTCCTACATCCATGTAGTCACAGCACCGCGCTATACCGTTCATCCTGAACATAAATATACGACATCTGGGAATCTTCACGTTATAATTGTTTTATTAGATGTTATCAACGAATTGGAAATAAAATGAAAGCAGGAATAATTGGCGCAATGGAGCCAGAAGTTGCTATTTTAAAAGCAAAATTAACTCATGCAGTAACAACCGAACATGCAGGTTATACCTTTTATCAAGGGCAACTCAACGGCAGTAATGTCGTTATTGTACAATCGGGTATTGGTAAAGTGGCTGCTGCCTTAGCAACCGCGATTTTAATTGATAAGTTCCAGCCTGACTATATTGTTAATACTGGCTCTGCTGGTGGTTTTGAACAATCACTAAAAGTAGGCGATATTGTCATTAGTTCAGAAGTTCGCTATCACGATGTCGATGTCACCGCTTTTGGCTATGAGATTGGTCAGTTACCAGGTAATCCAGCTGCTTATATTCCTCACCCGACACTCGTTAAAGCCGCACAGGCAGGTGTTGCTGAGTTGGAAAATATCCAGACCTTACTGGGTTTAATCACTACCGGCGATACCTTTATGACTGCTGATGATGATATTGCTAAAGCCCGCGCTAACTTTCCGACTATGGCCGCGGTTGAAATGGAAGGAGCCGCAATTGCTCATACCTGTCATCAATTTAAGGTGCCTTTTGTGGTTATTCGTTCTATGTCTGATATAGCAGGTAAAGAGTCTCCTACCTCCTTTGAAGCTTATTTAGAAACAGCTTCGGTGAATTCATCTCAGTTAGTTGAAAATATGCTCGACGCATTGCAAGGTAAAAAGTTAACTTAAGCCCTAAGTTTAATCGATACCAACTCCACTAATTTTGTGAGCTTGTTCGCGCAAGGAGAATATATCAAGGCAAGGCTGACGATTTTCTAATCACTGGCTATAGGCGTTGAGTGCGCAGCAGGTTTGGAGTATTTTAACCCGCACAAGTGAGCAATAATTTAATGGAATGGCTATAAATATGACTGCTAATAATCTAACAAACTTAATTGATATCAGCCCTTTCGCCTATTCAGTTGTCATGCTTTACGGTGTTATTTTGATTAAGCTTTTTACTGGCTATTTAGCGAGTCATCAACCCTTAAGGTTTTTTCGAATTTTTTGCGATCAGCTCGCCAAAAAAGTCAATAAAAGTAAGAATACTGACCGTCAGCGTTTTATTTCTGGCTTAATTGCTATTGCCGTTAGCCTTACGCCTATAGTCATTATTCTTTGGTTATTTGAAGCTTTTGTTGAGGCCACCTGGCTTTGGCAGGGATTTTTACTTTATCTTGCCTTAGGCTGTTTACAACTAGGAAAAACAAGTAAAGAGATTGCTAAGTTAATTGTCGCCAACAAAAATTTCGAGGCTAAACAGTTATTAAACCCCTGGCTGTTGCGAAATACCGAACAGCTTTCCTCTTTAGGCTTAGCAAAGAGCTGTATTGAAATGTTATTGCTTCGAGCGGTGCAAAATCTATTCACTATTAGCTTGGTATTTTTACTTTTTGGTCCGCTTACTGCTTTAGTTTGTCGATTGCTTATTGAGATGCATTACAGCTGGAATAACAAACAAAATAGTTTTCAACCTTTTGGCGACAGTGTTGCTTTTATTGTCAACATTATACAATGGCTACCTAGCCGTATTTTTTCATTAATCCTGCTGTTTGGTTGTATTGGCAAAAATTTCGTTTTATTTTTTCGGTTAAATCGCCGCTACTTTTTTCAATTAAATAATAGCTATGTGCTCAATTTATTTGCCTTGTCATTAGAGGTTAAACTTGGTGGTGTGGCTATGTATCAAAATATAAAATTACGTAAAACAAGTTACAACGATCACGGAAGGCAGCCTCAAGCTACTGATATTATTCATGCCAGCAAACGTATTAGCCAAGTGTTCTATTTTTGTTTTCTATTTTTAACACTACTGACATTATTTATTTACTCGTTCAATATCAATAGGTAACAAACATGTATGAACTTCTTTACTGGTTAGATTTATTTGGTATTGTTGTCTTTGCCTTATCGGGTGCATTAATGGCGGGGCGGTATAAGCTCGACCCTTTTGGTGTTGTCGTATTAGCCGCAGTGACAGCGATTGGCGGCGGTACCATCCGCGATATTACTTTAGATACGCCAGTATTTTGGGTTGCCAATCCCATTTATCTTTATGTTATTTTATTGACTGCAGTGTTAACAATTATCATTATTCGCCGTCCTAAGCGTATTCCAAAGCGCTTTTTACTGATTGCTGATGCATTTGGTTTAGCATTATTTGCTGTTTTAGGTACTGAGAAATCATTAAGTTTAGGCGCTCCTGTATTTGTTGCTGTTGTAATGGGCACCATTACCGGTGTTGCTGGAGGAATGATCCGTGATGTTATATGTAATGTTATTCCAATGATCTTACAAAAAGAAATTTATGCTACTGCTGCGATCTTAGGCGGCTCTTTGTATGCGTTATTTCGATACTTAGCTTGGCCAGAAAATATCGCCATCATTTCTGCAATTCTTGGCGCATTAACGCTGAGACTAGCCGCTATTTATTGGCGAGTTTCACTGCCAGCGTTTCATATTGTTGAAAAAGAAGAAAGTAAATAATGCCAGCTCAGTGCTTTACAGATGTCGATAAGTTGTTTGTTTCTGTTAGATAATTAAGAGATACTAAAGACTAATTTTTAATCACTTTATGATTTCATTAAGCGACTAAGCCATTAATAATACTCATCGAACTATTTTATGACTGATAAAGATAAAATCATTGAAAAACTATCCAACAAAATAGTCATGTTAACTCAAGAAAATGAGCTTATTAAAGATGAACATAAAAAATTAACTGAGTACTTATCTGCGGCTCTAGATAGAACTGGTTTATTTATCTGGGAGCAACACATACCTAGTGGGCAGTTAAAAATATTAGATCAAGCGTTTGGTAGCATGTGCGGTTTTGAAACCAATGAAATTGAATCAACAGTATCCTCTTGGAAAAACAACTTACATCCAGATGATAAAGAAAAAGTTATCGCTGCATTTGAAGAACATTTAGCGGGAATAACACCCTACTTTTATATGACTTACCGCATGAAGCACAAGGACGGAGGTGATGTATGGGTATCTGATCGCGGTAGGGTTATTGAATTTGATGATGATAATAATCCTTTACGTATGACAGGAACACATACTGATATTACCCAAGAAAAACTTTATGAACTAGAGTTAGCTCAATATGCTAATTTAGATCCGCTCACTAATTTACTGAACAGAAAAGCCCTTCAACATAATTTTGAAGTCTACACTAACACCAGTAAATATTGTGGTGGTGCCTTATTTTTTATTGACTTAGACGATTTTAAATCAATAAATGATATTTACGGACATAAAGTGGGCGATAAATTACTGCTGCATGTTACCAGTAACTTTGATGCCTTAGCACCAACAGACGCCTTAATTGCCCGATTCGGAGGTGATGAATTCGCGATTATTTGTAAAACAACAGATAGACTAGCCCTTGAATTATTAGCGCAGTCGATCTTAACAATATTAGCTAAACCCACTGAAATTGAAGGGATAAAAATATCAATTAATTTAAGTATCGGGATATGCGTTTTTGAAAAAAATAATGAAAGCTTTGCCAATATCTATGAGAGAGCTGACAAAGCGATGTATTCAGTGAAACGAAAAGGCAAAAATCATTATGCCTTTTGGGACGAAGACAAAGAAAGTTAAACGTCGAGTTCCTCTGTTTAAGCCTCCATTCCCCAGCCATCGTTATAGCCATTATACTTTGCAGCAAGTTGTTCAAGCTGTGCTTCTTGCGCGACAATCCCATCGTAGCAAGGTAGCATTTTTACAGTGCAATCTAAATCCCAAACATTAGGTGTTTCATCAGGATGAATGACTAATTCCATTTCAGGTGCATGTTCTGCTAAATAATCAGCCATTGCTTGGGCTTGTTCTTTTTTTTCGAACAATTGAAAAAACACGACGGGATGAATAATAGACAAATCAATACCAGCATCTTGCATTTCAGCCAAAATTTGGCCTGTTTCATCATTTGGAAAGGTCATAAAAGTTATTATCTGGGTAAAAAGTACTTCATTATAAACCGCTATTTTCTTCAACTCCACAGGAGAGTTAATTATTAATGTTTGAGTAGCTGCATAAATTATTCTGACAACTCAATTGACTCTTTGCGGGGTAGCGAGGACACCTTGCCACTGAACTCGACTCATCTGCTGTTTTCGCTAATAAAGAGGCGCCAATGGTATTAATAGCAAAGGCACATGTTAACTCTCCAAAGGTAATGTTAACTAGCACACATTGTTTTTTTGATGAGCAGGTTAAATTTTCTAGCAATATTTTTTGTTTGACCGAGACAAAGGTTTTACTTGTTAATGTATTCGTCTTGGCAGCAACGTTAACAAGAGAGGTTTCAATAACCGTGTTAAGCTTGTGTTTATTTCTTTTTTCTTTGCTTTTTTGAGCAGCCCTTTCCTGATCAAGCTGATGTTTTAAGTGCGTTGTTGCTATTTCATGTTCTTTTAATAAATACCCCAAGCCTAATAAAATAGTAATAAAAATCACTACGGCTATCAGTGTTATCGTTAACCATTTAAGCATTGTTAGCTTTACTTGCATCACGAGAATGAGGATATTTATCTATCATCGCATCAATAGCCCGGTAAATTTTCAATTGAGCCTCTCTACTATTATCGGTTTTAGCATTAATTTTCAAAGGGTAAACACTTCGCCAAACTGAACGTTTTTTTTCAGGGTCAAGTACATCAATAATTAAACTTCCCGGTTTAGTTTGCCACTGTTTTTTGTCCGCTTGCGCTTCACCGCCACGCAAACAAAGAGAACAATAAAGCACCCCTTTATTGTAGGTTAATAATTCCTTAGTGTTTTCATTAACAAGATGATAAGTAATCACAATATCAGCATCATCTAGCGTATTATAAATAAAACCATTCTTATCTAATACTTGCTCTATGGCTAATTCAATACTGTTACGCGTGGTATAACTAATATTTTGAAACTGGCCAAAGTCAGAGTTACGCTTATAAAAAGCGTAGCTGCTTACCTTTGAAAAATTAAAGTTAGTTTGATATTTTGAAATGGCCGGTTGGTATAATGTACAACCTGAGAGCATTAGTGCTGAAAAGCATAGCAAGGTTATTAAAAAAATAAGCTGAAAAGATATTGGCTGGCTATTTTTAATCAAGAATAAAAGGCATAGATAATGAAAAGGATAACTTTAGCCTACCCTGCTGAAAAAAAATTACAACTATTTGCGCAAGTAATAAAATAACAGCAGAGCGTTTTGTGTAAATAGCTTACATCAACACAGATAAATCAACTTGGGTAAAATTAATGACCTTACCACCAAATTCAGCTGCAAAGGTTTGCGCATCTTTTTGTTTACTAAAACTTGCCAGCGTTTTACCCATCGCACCTGTTTTAATTGAGCCAGCAACAAACCATGCGTTGCGGGCATCAATAAAGTATTGGTCATTTGGTGTTTTCCACGGTGATTTACTCATATCGTGTACTAATATGGTGGTAACATTTCGCTTATTCTCAGGGTCTAAGTAAAAGCTAAACATATCGCGAGTCGAGCAAAACTTTTTCACACTATCGCCTTCCGCTTTAGTAAGACCCTTTCTAAATAATTCCCCTTTAGGACCACTAAAGTTTGAAATTAACATACCACACAAATGACATTCATCGGCTGTTTCTATCGCCACGGCTTCATGTAACGATTGGGCGACCTCGTCATTTTTAGAACACGCAGACAGCAGTGCTGCCAACAATAGGGTTATCAATAAAAGGGGTAAGCTAGGCTTTAAAATATTCATTAGAGTGTTTTTTTCCTAAAAATAAAAATGGCAATAATGATAGGTACCATGACCCATGCCAGTAAAATGCTAAATAATTGCCCTTGTGACAGACTCGATTTTATTGCAATCGCTAAAGCGCCATTAACGTCACCACTATCAAGGCCGGCAAGATTTACTAATCTAAATATATCGGCTGGATTTAGCATCATTAATTGGGTAAGTCCCTGCTGGCTAATACCTTGTTCCACACCGACCAATAACGCCAGCAACGCTAAATCAAAAACTAACGCAAAGAAAAACCAAGTGATTAAAGCAAAACCCGCTGCTTTTGATTTTTCACTTACCGATAAACTGATCAAATAAGCGATGGCAGTAAAACTTAAACCTAATAAAACAGCACTCCCAATAAAGGTAGCAAAAACATTAAAAACGGCACTATCGTTTAGTTGATAATATAAGATTAGCGCCGACGAGCCAAAGCCCAAAAGGGTTGCAAGTGCAATAATACCGCCTTGTCCTAAAAACTTACCTAATAACAGTTGGCTTTTACTTAAGGGATAAGTCAACAATAATAACAAGGTGCCGCTTTCTTGTTCACCCACAAAACTGTCGTAACTGAGCAGTAATGCAATGAGTGGAATAAGAAATACCGCTAAACTGGCCAGACTCGCTATCGTTGTTGATAAAGAGGTTACGCCTACTGTCCCTGACGCTGCAGCACCAAAATAGGTCAAACCAATAGACAAAATAGCAAAAATAACAGTAATTGACACTAGCCAACGGTTACGTAAACCATCATGAAATTCTTTGTTGGCAACGGCTAATATTTGTTTCATTAGCGGGGCTCCTTAGCGGTATTTTTATTATCGACATGGTCAGCTAAATGGCGTGATAAATAAAATTGATAAACTTGCTCTAAATTGGCCGAATCAACTCTGACATCTTTAATCGCTTGATAACTCAGTAACTGACGCAAGGTCGCTAATTTATCTTGCTCAGGTACCGTCAGTAAATCACCATGATTTTTATCTACTAAAAATTTAGCCAATTTAGGATCGCCTTGAAGCGAACCATTTAAACCTTCAACTTTGATGGTGACGGGCAAGGCGGCGGCTTGGCGTAACTCTTCTAAAGAGCCCATAGCAAGCACTTTGCCGGAAGATAATATCATCGCTCGGTCAATATGTTGTTCAACACCGGGTAAAACGTGTGAACATAAAATAACACTGGTTCCTTGGCTTTTTAGATCATCAACCGTTTTATAAAAATCAGCGGTTGCCATAGGATCTAAGCCAACAGTGGGTTCATCAAGCAACAACAGAGCTGGATTGCCGATAAAAGCCTGTGCTAACCCTAAACGTTGCCTCATTCCTTTTGAATACGTTTTAACTTGCCGCTTCATGGCATGAGCAACCCCAACTTGCTCGAGTAAAGCCATTGCATGTTTTTTGTCAAAGCCCTTAAGTTTAGCAAAATAACTAAGCACTTCTAAACCGGTTAATTGCTCATAAAAACTAACATTTTCAGGTAAATAACCAATTTTAGCGCGCATGTGCCAAGCTTCTTTAGAATCTGGTGCCATCCCCATCACTTTAACATTGCCATGACTTGGCGTAATAACGCCAAGAATAAGCTTCATCATGGTGGTTTTGCCCGCACCATTATGACCAAAAAGTCCTAAGACTTCTCCCTGTGAAAGTTGCATATCAACAGAGTCTAGTGCTGTTAATTTGGGATATTTTTTACCCACGTTAGTTAGTTTAACCAGAGGTGTTTTGTCTGTAGTGTTCATCAATTTATATCCTTAATGCTCTGCACGTTGCACAACAGCAGATTGATTATCTGCCGTGTCAGTTTTTAGTGCCTCGGCATTAATCTTTTGTACCCTTGAGAAATTTTCATCTGTATTTCGGTGATGTGGTGAGGACATCAACGGAAAACTGTCTTTCACACCGGGTGGTTTTAGTACTGGAAATTGACGTTGCACCCATCGCAGAATAATAATCGCGGGGCTGTCCATTAGCATTTTCATTTCTGGGTATTGCCAAACTAATTTGTCGATACCATCGTTTGGTTCAAACATAACATCGCCAATGTTATCGTTATTCATATCCCAGCCGAGGTAATTACTCCAGTAATTACCTTTACCCGCTAAGCTCCACTCTTGCTTTTTATTGGAAACGTACTTAACTTGTGTCGGGTTATTAATAAAACTGTTACCGTAAATTTTAATATTTTCTGAACCAGCCGTTAAATGAATGCCTATTTCAGCGCCTTCGACAAGATTGTTTTTTAAAGTGTTATAACCTGAATTATAAACAAAGAGCCCTTTACCATCACGGCCTAATACTTTATTTTCAGGCTTTGTCCAAACACGTTTAACAATATTATTGCTGATAGTTGACTGTGTTATATAATTAAATAAAAAGCCATAATCTTCACTGTCTATCGTTGTATTCCCGCTGATAATTAATCGCCTAGAGCTCATTAGCGCATAGCCAGCTCGCGTGTTATAAGCAAAATTATTAATTACCGAATTGTCGTATGAATACATATAATGAATGCCATATCGTAAGTCGTGCAGAGTATTATTTTCTAAAATATTCTCTTGACTAGAAATAATATAAAGCCCATCACGGGTGTTAAATATTTCATTGCCTCGGACTTCAGCATGTTTCACGATAGAAAGCTGAATACCGTTACCTCTATCGGCTGAGCGTAAGCTCAAATTACCTTCAACAGTATTATTAAGGACTTTTATGTGTTCGCTTTTTTGTAACCAAATACCAAAGCCATCACCTTTAAGCTTGTTGTTTTTAATCACTATATGGCTGGATTTTTTTTCAGAATAAATAGCAGAATGTTGCTCAGTAAGGTTACTTCCCCAATTAACTATGGTGAGATTTTTTATGGTGATGTTAGAGTTTTTCAGTAGCAAAGCATGACCATCACCTTGCGCATCAATAATCACTTTGCCTAAGTCATCACGCTGGGCTGAAAGTGTAATCGAATGTTCAATAATGAAGTTGCCTAAATAACGACCGGGAGTAAGAATAACAACATCACCATCAACGGCTTTATCAAGCTGTTGTTGTAAATTATCTTGTGGCGTCAGCTTAATATTTTCAGCGCAAAGCGGCTTAATAAAAAGACAAAACACACTAATAAATATAAACACTGATTTGCATTTTACCAAGAGACAACCACCAAAAATCAATAATATTTGTAAGTAAAAAAAGCATATCACCTTTTAATGATATGCCCTTGATCTGGATTAACTTCGTTAAACGTTAAGTCTATTAAAACTAAAATGTACTTAACTTAGTACTAAGCTTCAACCAACATACGACCGCGCATTTCCATGTGTAATGCATGACAGAACCAATTACAGTAATACCAATAAACACCGGGTTTATTTGCCATAAAAGTAATAGAAGCAGTCGCTTGTGGACCAATTTCCATTTGAGCGCCGTGATCAGTCATACAAAAACCGTGGGTTACATCTTCTACTTGGTCGAGGTTAGTGACGATAACAGTTACTTCATCACCTAACTTCACTTTAAATTCAGTCATACCGTAAGTTGGCGCGATTGAGGTCATGTAAACGCGTACTTTTTTACCATCACGAATAATTTTATTTTCAGAGTACACATCTACGCCATCACGTTTTGCTATAGCAATTGTTTCTGCAAACATTGGATCCGTACGAGGCCACAATTTTAATGGTTTCATTTTAGTGCGGTGTACCATCATACAATCATGTGGTTCAGCAAATGCAGGTCCATCGTGAACAATTTTCATTTCGTCACCTGAAATGTCAATTAATTGATCGTTTTCTGGACGTAAAGGACCAACAGGTAAAAATCTGTCTTTAGAAAACTTACATAAAGAGACTAACCATTTACCATCAGCATCACGTGTTTCTCCCATTGTTGTATGGTTGTGACCGGGTTGATAATGAACATCTAGTTTTTGACGAATATAGTTCACTTTCTTACCATTGTGGGCATCAATAGCATCTTGAACATTCCACTTAGCAATTTGGCTATCAAGAAATAATGTTGTGTACGCATTACCTTTGTTATCAAATGCGGTATGAAGTGGGCCTAAACCTAATTCTGGTTCCGCAATAATCGTATCACGTGGTTTAATTTCATCAGCGAATAATGCATCTAATTTTTTAATTGAGATGATTGAAACGGTCGGTGATAATTTACCGTTAGCGATGAAATACTCACCATTAGGTGACGTGTTCAAACCATGTGGTGATTTAGGAACCGGAATATAACGCGTTAATTGAGAGCCTTTACGACCATCTAAAACAGGTACATTGTTGCCATTATAAGTTTTGAATTTACCTGCCTTAACTGCAGCTTCACAACGCGCTAGACTAAATACAACAACATGATCGCGTTCAGATGTGATCATTTCACCCAAGCTCATCCCCATTTCTGAGTTGTAACATGTAGATGCAAAATATTTTCCATCATAATCAGCGTCGGTGTTATCTAAGTTACCATCAACGATGACTTGGAAAGCCATTTCCATCGTTTCCGCATCAATCACGTTATATATTGAACGATAAGTACTTACATCTTCTAAAGAGGCTTTACCATCATTGACAATTGGCACCTCAAACTCGCCATTACATACTATGTATTTTGTATAGGGTACTTTTTGTACACGTAAACCGTGAATTGCTTGTGTATTAGGAACGGTAAGCATTTTATCCGTTTTCATCACATCACATCGAATGCGTGCTACACGTGTATTTGATTTATCGTTAATGAAAACATATTTACCGTTATAACGACCGTCAGTCATACTCATATGAGGGTGATGCGTATCGCCAACCATAATATTGGCACTGTCGCCTTTAATACGTTTAGACTCGTTTGTTAAGCCCCAACCAGTCGCACTATCAATGTTAAAGACAGGAATACGCATTAACTCACGCATTGATGGAATACCCATAATACGTACTTCACCAGATTGACCACCTGACCAAAAACCATAATACTCATCTAAATCACCAGGATGAACAAACGGATCACTGCCGGCATCTTTAGCACGAGCTTGTGCCATTGATGAAAACATAGCTGCCGTCATTGGAGCAGCAACAACACCAGCACCTAATATCGCTGTTTTACCAAAAAACTTACGTCTACCTTCGTTCTCTAACTCTACGTTATTAGAGCTTTTATCGTCATTACTCATTACTTTTCTCCATTATGGTTAATTTTTTTAATATTGATTCCAACACTTGCTTGTATACTTTTATTTACTTGCTAACCGACATTTACTGCTTCTATTTCTGTTTCTTTATACTTTGCTTTTTTGCGTGCTAATTTTTTCAATGGTGGACATTTCTCATCGTTAAAGTAAGTGACTTGGCAGTCGAGACAATAGTGACACTCGCGCATATTGATCACGCCATTAGGGTCTATCGCTTGAATTTCACACTCTTTAGCACAGGTTTTACAAGGCTGACCACATTCAGGGCGACGACGTAACCAGCTAAATAAACGAATACTATTACTGGTTGATAATGCAGCGCCTAATGGGCACAAATAACGACAAAAGAATTTGCGATTAAAGATATTGATAATCAAGAGTACTGATGCATATAAAACAAATGGCCATTCTCTATCAAATTTTAATAAGAACGTTGTTTTAAAAGGTTCAACTTCAGCGAAATGTTCAGCCAGTGATAATGATTCCATCGACAAACCAAAAAGTGCTAATAGAATCAGATATTTAATGGCCCATAATCTTTCATGCACGGCCCAAGGTAATTCAAATTGTGGTATTTTTATGTAGCGAGCAAAGATATTCATCAACTCTTGTAAAGCGCCAAATGGGCACAACCAGCCACAATAAACCGCCCGGCCCCATAAAATCATGGTAACGGCTGCCGCTCCCCATAAAATAAATATAATCGGGTCGAGTAAGAATAAATCCCACGAAAAATCAGACATTAAGGCTTGTAAGAAAGTAAATACATTGACCACAGACAACTGGCCACCCCATGACCAACCAATAAAGACGACAGTAATAATCAAAAACAAATGACGGAAGTTGTGCATAAAAGTTGGGTGGCGTACCAATATATCTTGAAAAAACAAACTCATGACAACGACAGCAAGTAAAATAATCAAGATAATGACTTCAGCTTCTTTCTCTTGCCAAACTTCTTGAATCAAGGTTAACTCTGGCTCAGGATAAATAAGAGCTGGACGGTCAACATACTTATCTAATGTGTGATAATCGCCTTTGAAAGAGGTAAATAAGCTATCGACTGCGCCTAATTGGCGGCGAACAAGTAACTCCACCTGCCAATCAACACCGGGGTTAAACTGGTGCTCGGCACGGACAATAAATAATGACATTTCTTTAAATCTAGGTGCGCCAGCAATATAAAGATCAGTAACACGGTTATGATCTAAATCACGAAAGGCAAAAGCTTCGTTATTTTGTAGTATTTGAATACGATCAAAAATACCGCCACGCACATAACCCGACCCTTTATAAGAATAGCCATTTCCCAGCATAATAATGGCATGTTCACCCTCTTTAAGGCTTGCCATTAACCATTGATATTCACTATCGCCTAATAAGTTACGACCCACCGTTGGGATATCAGCCTGAGCAAAGTAAATTTCAGCAAACAGCTGTTGTTTCTGCTCTGCACTTGCTTCATCAACATGCTCAACTCTAGTCCCCGCAAACGCTTCATCAACTATTTTTCTATTTAAGGCTAATTTTCGAATGGAGCCGTCACCAAGAAGTCCTTGCCAATCAAGCTTTTGATAGACATCTGGGTATATTCTGGACATAGGTTGAATAATGTCTTGGCTAGCTTTAATAATACCTAAAGAACGAGCGACTTTTGTTGCCGCTTTAGTAATTGCTACATTCATCACCATGACAGTAACAGTTGCACCAGAAAGCCCATCGATATGAATAACGCCTTCCTTGTTATTGCCACCGACCTTTAATCTGTCACTTACGTTTAAACCATTATATTGATCAGCAAATTCATACAGTTTACTTTCAGGGATGCCAGCAAGAATAATAGGTTCATGATGCTCTAGAACTTTAGCTCCCAAATAAACACCTGCTGGGCTAATGGCGACTAACATATTGACTGGCTCACCAGAATAAGCTGGCATTTTAGCTAAGTCGTTTGTTTCAAAAGCATAGCCAATAATGTCTTTGTCTTTATATATGGTCCAAATTAACGGTTCACCTTGCTTATCTGATATTGATGTTGCTTCTGGGAATATTTCATGGATAAGTGGAATAGGGTCTTTAGGCGGGCTAACAAACAAAGCTTGTGCAGGCATTACTACAGATAAAAATATCGAAAGCATTAATAGCAAACTGTTAATTTTAGATGTCTTTACTCTATTCTTAGCCATGACTTAACATTCTTTTATTTAATTTTAATTCAGTAAACCTAAAGGTACTACTGCGACAATATGTCGCATATATTACGCTCACGGTTAAACAGTGATCTGATGTAGATCAATAAACAAAAGAAAAATAACCCTCCAAAATATAGGGTTAAAGAAACATTAGTATCAGGAAAGGTAACAACTAGCGTCGTAGAATATCTGCAGTGGCTGTAGAGTGATAACGGTGGTGTTTCAATTTAGGTAATCGATAATCGAGGTTAGTTTAGGGGCAGAACTCTACTGGCAGCGGATAATAATGACGATGATGGTTATGGTATCAATGGTGGTTATGGCAGCAATGGTGTCATTACTAGCAATACTAGCAATGCAGAATAAAAGTTAGTTTAGAAGCAGAACTCTACTGGCAGCAGATAAAGTCGACAACTAGTATCACTATCGTATATTGATATCTGGTGTAGTATTAATGTCGCCATCTTCGCTTATAGTTGCTGGTGTACCATTTTTTAAAACAAGAACAGCAGTACTGCCACTCGATGTAAACCGGGTAAAGCGGAGTTCATAGCCATATTTAGTTAAACTTAGTGCAGCAAAACGTTGAGCTAACGTTAATTTTTTCCAATTATTATCAGATTCAAACTCACTGTCATCAAAATATTGTCGCCGTTCGATTAAATTATTTCTCTCGGGTTTATTTTCCATAGTGCGGCTCAATACTGTATTTAATATTTGGTTCAACAAAATAACAACTCGACAACTTTAATGAGTGGGATTTATCGGTTAACAACCTTAACTCGACACTTAAATTAAGCACAAATTATTCCAAGATTAAAATATTGTTATTTAACAAATAGATAGGGATGAAGCATTCTGTAGTTACGACTAGATTTAGCGTTAGTGTAAAAAAAATTGACGAATAATTATTAAGCAATCATGCTGGATTTTATTACTGAGATAATAAATAAAAGTCATTATGATTTTAGCGTAAAACACCTGACTCTTTAATGCACTGATAAAAAAGCCAGTAATAAATACTGGCTTATACATAGGTTATAAATATGTGAGGTTATTTTACTGTTACTTTAGCAAATTTACGTTTGCCAACTTGGTAAATAGCCGTAGTCCCCGAAGCAATACGTAACTTGCTGTCGGTAATTTTTTCACCTTCAATTTTAGCCGCCCCTTGCTTAATCATTCGCATGGCATCTGAAGTACTCGCTACTAAGCCCGCTTCTTTTAGTAGGTTAGCAATAGCGATGTCACCACTGTCATCGGCTATCTGAACTAATTTATCCTCAATTTCATCAGGCATTGCGCCTTTTTGAAAACGATTAATAAATTCTTGATGTGCCGCCTCAGCCGCTTCATCATCATGAAAACGAGCAATTAACTCTTTGGCTAAATCGATTTTTACATCGCGAGGGTTCATTCCTTCAGCAATTTTTGTTTTATAGCCAGCAATTTCTTCCATTGGCTTAAAACTCAACAGTTCATAATAGCGCCACATCAATACATCAGAAATAGACATTATTTTACCAAACATTTCTGTTGGGCTATCCGTTATACCAATATAGTTATTAAGCGACTTAGACATTTTCTGTACACCGTCTAACCCCTCTAAAAGAGGCATCATTAAGACCGTTTGCGGTCGTTGCCCCTCTGATTTTTGTAATTCGCGCCCCATTAACAAATTAAATTTCTGATCAGTGCCACCTAGCTCAACATCAGCCTCTAAGGCTACAGAATCCCAGCCCTGAACGAGAGGATACATAAACTCATGAATGGCAATAGATTGACCGCTGGTGTAACGTTTTTTGAAATCATCACGTTCCATCATACGGGCAACCGTCTGACGAGATGCCAGTTTTAACATACCAGCAGCGCCTAGCTTATCCATCCAGGTAGAGTTAAAAGCAACCGTTGTTTTAGCTGGGTCTAGAATTTTAAAAACTTGTTCTTTATAAGTTTCAGCATTTGCCAGCACGTCTTCTCTTGTTAACGCTTTACGCGTAACATTTTTACCGGTTGGATCACCTATCATGCCAGTGAAGTCGCCAATTAAGAAAATAACTTCATGGCCAAGTTGTTGAAACTGACGCAACTTATTAATTAAGACCGTATGACCTAGATGCAAGTCTGGTGCTGTAGGGTCAAACCCTGCTTTAATTTTTAGTGGCTTTCCCGTTTTTAATTTTTCTAGTAATTCACTCTCTAGCAAAATTTCTTCTGCACCACGCTTAATTTCAGCAAACGCTTGGCTGACATCAGTCATCGACTTAGCTCCAAAAAATATAATCATAATTTATTGCTCGATTCTACTGCAATAATGCCTTGGGTGAAAAGCCTTAAGTTAATATTTAGGGCAATTGTTCTATTTTTTAATTATTGCAGCTTGTTTTTCAAGGAAGAAGTGCCGCTGAGTCCCCGAGATCACTCACCTTTACGGTAATTAAATTTTACTCAAGGCTATTTTTTGATATAGTAAACGATAGCTATCGTATTAAGATACATGAAATTAGGTTGTAGTCTGTTGAAAAACATAAAAAAATTCTATTTACAGTTACCAAAACCGCATAGGGTAATTATTAGCTCATTCAGCATAATTGTGTTGTTGTTACTCCTTATTCCTTCGGAAAAGGCAACAGCCAGTCGTCAATTGACAGATACGTCACTAGAAATAGGTAAACGTTACGCATTAGCTTTACCTGAAGTTGAAGTTGAAGATATCTCCTTAGACACGCCTGCTAGCAATATCGAATCATCAATAAATAAAGAAAATATAACGGCACCTATTAACAGTGAAGAAGAGACACTAACCTGGAAAAAAGCAAAAGTACGCAGTGGTGACTCTCTTGCCAAAGTATTTAAACGCCTTGGCTATAGCGCGAGAACAACATACGACGTGAGCTCAGCAAAAGGTGACTACAGTAAATTATTGAAAAAAATTAATGTTGGTGATGTCTTTCATATAGGCCAAAACGCAGCAGGAGAGCTAGCAGTACTGACCTACCCTTTATCAAAAACAGAAACCTTATATGTAAAACTAATTGATGATGGCAGTTACCAATCAAGTAAAGAAACCAAAACGGTAGAAATTCGAGAAACTATTGCCCACGGTGTTATAAAAAGTAATTTTTGGAATGCTGGTATTGAATCAGGTTTAAACGATGCACAAATAATTAACCTTGCTAATATTTTTGGTTGGGATATCGATTTTGCCTTAGATATTCGTGAAGGGGATAGTTTTCATGTTGTTTTTGAAAATCGATATGTCGATGGCGATCATATAGGTACAGGTAAGATTCTTGCCGCTGAATTTATTAATAAAGATGATCCTTTTCAAGCCATTCGCTTTACAGACGGCGAATATTATTCTCCTGATGGCAGAAGTATGCGCAAAGCTTTTTTACGTGCGCCGGTAAACTTTAGGTATATTAGTTCAAATTTCAAACCAAAGCGTTTTCACCCTATTCAAAAGCGCTGGAAAGCTCATCGTGGTACTGATTACCGTGCAAATAAAGGTACACCTGTTGTAGCTGCAGGTAATGGGAAAGTGACCCATTCAACCTATAACAAATATAATGGTAATTACGTATTTATTCAGCATGGTAATGGCATTGAGACTAAATATTTACACTTTTCAAAACGAAATGTTAAAAAAGGGCAACGGGTAAAGCAAGGTGACGTTATTGGTTATGTCGGCTCAACTGGCATGTCAGAAGCATCACATTTACATTATGAATTTTTACTTAATGGCGTTCACCGTAATCCAAGAACGGTAAAGTTACCTGATGCTAAACCCATTAATAAGAAATATGCTGCTGAGTTTTCGGTATTATCAAGCCAACGCTTAATGGAACTTTCAGGCTCTAGACAAGCTTTGTTGGCGATGCAGACGCATTAACCCTCTTTAGCCCAATAATAATTAGCGAGTATAAATGACAAAAGCTACGTTTTATATTGGGTTAATGTCTGGCACTAGTGCCGATGGAATTGACTTAGCCCTTGTTGACTTTACTAGTGGAAGTGCCGAACTAGTTGCTAGTTATTATCAAGCATATGACAATATCACTCGACAAAAAATCACTGAGCTTTATCTACCCAATCATAACGAAATAGACAGAGCCTTTTCACTTGATATTACTCTTGCCCATCAATTTAGTGAGGCAATAAGTACACTATTAGACAAAGAAAACTTAGTAGCTGCTGATATTATTGCTATTGGTAATCACGGTCAAACCATTCGACATCGCCCAACTCAAAGCTCTGCTATTGAAGCGCCTTTTACTTTACAAATAGGCTGCAATCAAACGTTAGCGGTATTAACCGGCATTAGAGTTATTGGTGACTTTAGAACAAAAGATATTGCCTTAGGTGGACAAGGTGCTCCTTTAGTCCCTGCATTTCACCAATTCTTATTACCTGCCACTGAAAAAGAAACTTTTTTAGTGAATATAGGCGGCATAGCTAATATCACTTTTTTGCCTAAAAAAAACTCGTCTAAAAGTGTATTAGGCTTTGATACCGGCCCAGGGAACGCTCTTTTAGATGCATGGTGCTTTGAACACTCAGGAAAGAGATTTGACAATAACGGCGACTGGGGAAGCTCTGGAACGATTAACCAAGCACTATTAATACAGTTACTAAGTGATGACTACTTTTTGTTATCAGCCCCCAAAAGTACAGGCCGTGAATATTTTACCTTGCAATGGTTAGCGCCCTTTCTCACCCCATTACAAATAAGCGCTGTCGACGTACAAGCAACCCTCACCGCCTTAACTGCTTGTTCTATAGCCGCCGACATTAAAAAAACATCAAATTCAGCAGATGTATATTTATGCGGAGGAGGAATCGATAATAATTTTTGTTATAAGCTTATAAAGCAAGAGCTTAACAACTTCAATGTTAATAAGATACATTCACTAAAGCTGAATAATAACGCACTTGAAGCAATGGCATTTGCTTGGCTCGCATTCGCTTATGACAAAAAAATCTATGGAAATATCCCAGCAGTAACAGGGGCTAGAAAGTCAACAGTACTCGGCTGTGAGTTTTTTGCCTAATTCACTCTAGACCTAAGTCACTTTATCTTTATAATAAAATATTACCTGTTTAAGTAAACATGCTCATTTAGCAGATTAATTGAACTAAACAATCTATTGTAAATCTAAATAACATAGGGTTTATTTATCAATGTCAACACAGCAATTTAGGCGAGGAGGTTCAATGGAATTTCATGATATTCATATTGGTATGAAATGCGGTAGTAAAAAAGGTAGTGGTACAGTCACCTGGATTGACGGTTCAACGCGCACTATTTATATGGCAAATACAGAAGAAAACAATAGCTTTGAAGTGGACTTTGAAGAAATCATAGAAGACCCTCAAGCACATAATAATACTGACGCCTATTATTAATCACTATGGTGACCCATTACATAAAATAAAAAGCCTCTTTTTAAAGAGGCTTTTTATTCGATAATAAACTTTTATTTCAATAGGTTAACCGCCAACCTTCAAATTGGGTAAGTTAGTATTTGCAATCGTCGATAATACAAGTGAGACCATAAAAAAGAAGAATGTTGTTGCCCCTATCGTCGCTCGAAACACCTCATCATTGTTCTCTGAAAACGTTAAAACTCCGCCAAAAACCATGGCAAGCATAAAACAAATAATGCCAGTAACCTTAGCCAATTTTTGTAAAAAACCTTTTTTGGTTTGTGTTAACTCTGTAGTTATTTCTTTGCTTGTGCAATTTTCGCCATTTTTATGTGCTGACATCGTAGAACTCTCCTCAATGATCAATAACCGTATAATAAAACAACACGTTGATCATAATTAAACACCGCCATTTTTTGTTAAATATAACGGCTAAATATTACATTTTAAATTGTGATAATTGCTGATTAAGCTCGTAAGCTAACTCGAGTAACTGTTCACTTATCTCTTTACCACGTATCGCATCTTTACTTGATTTTTCTGCAACGTCACTAATATTGACAACATTGACATTAATTTCGTCAGCCGCTAAATTTTGTTGCTGTGCTGCACTAGCAATTTGTGTGTTTAAATCATCAAGCTCTGTTATTTGCGACGTTATTTCCACTAATAAACTGGCTACATTCGTTACATCTTCTGCCTTTTCATTTGCCTGCTGACTAACATCATTCATAGAGTTAACCGCATTACTGGCATCGACTTGTAATCCCCTAATCGTTAACTGGATTTGGTCAATAGACTCTCTGGTACGCGTGGCTAATGAGCGCACTTCATCGGCAACCACTGCAAAGCCTCGCCCTTGCTCTCCGGCTCTTGCTGCTTCAATAGCGGCATTCAATGCCAATAAATTGGTTTGTTCGGCAATACTGGTTATTACTTCTAAAACACCTCCTACTTCATGAGTTTTGTCGCTTAATGCAGCTATCATAGCGGTATTATCAATTACCTTATCACGCAATAAACCAATGCCATCTTTAGCATTTTCAACTAATTCCAGGCCTTGCGTTGCTTTTTCTCGTACCGACAGTGAATTCTCAGCGGCGGTTTGAGTATTACGATGTACTTCACTCGCAGATGTATCTAGTTCATTAATTGCAGCGGCTACAGAGTCGGTGCCGTTCTTTTGTTCAAGCACAGCCGCACGCATTAAATTCGATATTTCATCAACACTTTTTGCTGAATCAATTAATTTGTCTGTTGTTGATGAGATGGATAAAAAACTTGTTCTAAATTTTTGCATCATGCTATTCAATGCCACACTTACTGCACCTAATTCATCATCATGATGTACTTTGATTTCTTTGTTCAAATCTAAATTATGTTCTACATCGTTAATGGTTTTTCTAAGTCGTTTGAGGCGACTAAAAATCAATTTTTTTATGGTTAAACTTAATAACCAAAAGCTAACAACAGTGATAACTAACTGTAGGATCGCTGCTTGAGTTATAGAACTCATAATTTGCTGGTCAACTTTAGACAGATCATAGGTCACCTTTACCGCGCCTAATATTTCATTTTCTTTGACTTGATGACAGGTTAAACAGTTAGTGCCACGGTAATCTGAACTGGCACGAATAGGCGAAATAAAACTCATCATTCGCTTACCGTCACGTTCAAAAACATCAAACGCTTTAGTGCCGTTTATACCTTGTTGTTCAAAATTACCGACCGCTTTTTGATCAGCAAAACCGTCACCAAAAATAGCCGTTAAAGCAGGCGCTCGAATAATACGTGCCTCAACAATTTCATCTTGGCTCTGTATTTTATTTTGTATTAACTGACGATTTACTATTGTCCCGGTTAACATCATAGTATTCACAGAGTCAAAATAATTAAGTGCTAAACTTTCTAGGTTACGTTCAACAAAATTTTCACTGAGCTCTTTTTCATCATAATAAAAGAATATGACTGTGGTACTTAAGAACGCTATTGCGATAAGTACTAATGCAGCATTAATCTTTACTGCCAATGATAGTGTAGAAAACATTGTGTTCATGAACCCGATAGTTAAAAGTCATTAAAGTGTAAATTATTATCATAATAAAACTTTGATTTACTTTAACAATCGAGCATATATTTTTATCTATTTATGATAAAACCAACCGTTTTATAACTCATCGCTTTACTTATTTATTATCTTCATAGATCGAGGGCAATTGTAGAAATGGAATAAACATGGAAACCGTTAAATACAATCGGAAACTGGAATGATTACGTTTAAGCGCAGTATCTGCCACAAAGCGGTCTAAATTTACGAATAAAAATCATCCTTCGTAACGATCTCTTTGATACGATATAGTCCTTTAAGTCTGAATAAACCTATAATTAGGATGTTCAGATCATGTGCCTATTTCATACGAATATTGATACGATATCATTTCGATGGTTACCGCTTTACTTTCGATGTATTAGGTACGC